>SYKE01000059.1 GCA_005798285.1 Actinomycetota bacterium | reverse complement strand
GGGCGTGTAGGGGCGGAATGAGCGGGCCATACAGGTAGATTCACCGTTCCCCGTCGAAAATCATGCTTGATTGGAGTAAATCACGGACAGGCTCCTAGCGGCGACAACTCGGAAAAAGAGTTTCCACCCCGCAGACCTGCGAGGTGGATCACGGCCTAATCTATTCTCCCGCGATCCCGGGAGATGCGCCAGTTACTTTGGTCACGCTCGGGGGGCGGATCATGGATCTCCGAACGCTGCCGTCTCGTTGAACAACACCGCCAATGGCGCCATGTCGCCCCAGAGAACGCTGTCGCCCCAGAGAACGCTGTCGCCCCAGAGAACGCTGTCGCCCGCGATGGAGTTGTCGCCCCAGAGAACGCTGTCGCCCCAGAGAACGCTGTCGCCCCAGAGAACGCTGTCGCCCCAGAGAACCTGCCTCACCGCGAGGATGCTGTCGCCCCAGAGAACCTGGTTGCCATAGACAACCTGTCCGCTCCAGGCGACAGTCTCGCCGTTGAACGTGCTGCTCGTCGTCACTGTTCCGATGATCCAGGGTTGTCCAACTGCTTTAGTGGTATCGATTCTCTCGGCAAGTTCCACAGCGCCAAGCGCATTCACGCTCCCGGCGCCTTGATTGAGAAGCGAGAGCCCCTGCGACAACGGAGCACCCGATGCGTTCTTGAGGTTCATCTTCTGGGCAGTGAACATCATCACGCCCTTCACGATGTTCGGCGTGAGCCCCGGGTTTGCCTGAATCATCAGCGCGGCTACACCGGCCACCTGGGGCGCCGCCATACTGGTGCCCGAGAGCGTGAAGTAGGCGGAGCTCGACGCCGTTTTTCCGTAAGAGGTGGGATCCAGGCGATTGCTGGAATACGAAAGATCAACCGTGGAATTTGGACTTCGAAGAGAGATGATCTTGTTTCCGGGAGCCACGACATCCGGCTTGGCGAGTTTGTCGATGTAGGTGGGTCCGCGGCTGCTGAATGTACAGATCTCATCGTCCGAGCGGGAGGTGGTGTTCTTGGTGTTGACGGCGCCGACGGTGAGCGCGCTCGGGTCATTCCCGGGACAATTCACGGTTCCGTAGCGAATGACACCACCATACTTGCCCAGGTTCCCGGACGAGCAGATCACCACAATTCCGGACTGAACGGCGCGGCGAACCGCAGCGCACAGCGGATCGGTCTTGTAACTCTCCCGGGGGAGGTATCCCAGCGAGAGGTTCATCACGCGAATGTTGTAGGTTATGCGGTTGGCGATGCACCAGTCGATCCCGGTGATCACGTTGCTCGTTTGCCCGCCGCCGCCGGCCGACAGAACCTTGACGCCGATCAGCGAGACTTCAGGAGCGACGCCCATGAACACGCCGCGTTTTGCAGCCGAAGACGACAGGTTGCCCGACCCAGCGATAATCCCGGAGACGTGCGTACCGTGTCCGTGATCGTCGTACGGGGTGGTTCTGCCGTTCACGCAGTCCTTCCAGCCGATGATTCGGCTGCTGGTGCCGCCAAACGGCTTCCAGTCCGCAGAGTCGGGATGAATACCCGTGTCCAGCACGGCAACGCCGATTCCGAGACCGCGATAGTTCTTTCGCTCCCAGACTTCGTCGGCGCCGATCGTCTCCACGTCGTTGTCCCAGTGGGTGATCAGATCGCGGTCCAGAGAAACCCAGGAGACCTGCCGATCAGAAGCCAGCTTGGTGACGGTGGAGAGGGGCAACTCCATTGCGACCCCATTGATGGAGTCGAGAGAGCCTCGGAACCGGGCGCCCAACCTGCCTGCCAGAAAGCGCCCGTTCACACGCTGGCGGTTGAATCGGGCGATGACCCGAACCATCCGGTTCTTCTGCACGGCAGGGCTTCCCGCGGCCGCCCGGCCCTGGCCAGGTCCTGCGGCGGATCCGCCGACGATCATCTCCTGGAGATCGGGGGCGATTCCGGCTTCCGCCGGCTTCGCCGCAAAACCGATCACCGCTGCGAGAAGCATCGCGCTCAGCATCTTGGAGTTGGTGGCTGCCATAGTCATTCACACATTTCGGGAGTTGAGAAAGCTGCTCAAGTTCTGCGCCTGGGTCTTGCGGCCGTCAGTCGCCCCACAGGGCCTGGTCGCCCCACAGAGCCTGGTCGCCCCACAGGGCCTGGTCGCCCCAGAGGGCCTGATCGCCCCACAGAGCTTGATCGGCGCCGATGCCGCAGTCGCCCCAGAGGGCCTGATCACCCCAGAGAGCCTGATCACCCCACAGGGCCTGATCACCCCACAGGGCCTGATCACCCCACAGGGCCTGGTCGCCCCACAGGGCCTGGTCGGCCAGCGCGGAGTGCCGGCGCTCGATCACTCCCGATCCCTGATAGCGGCGTGTCCCAAAGAGGACGGACTGCGACCAGTTTACGTAGTCACCGTTGATGACGTTGGAATAGTAGGGGGTTCCGTCCAACCAGTTTGCGCCCAATGGCGCGTTCAGGTTGAAGCAGGACACCAGCTCGTAGGCGCCGATCGCGTTTAGCAAGCCGGTTCCCTGCGTGATGACGCTCATCCCCGGCGAGAGGGTCTGCGCCTGAGCATAGAGGTTCTCGCTGGTGTAGGTGAGCGCCAGCTTGATGGTATTCGGATTCAGCGTTGGGCGGGCCTGAACAAGCAGGGCCGCCACTCCGGCAACCTGTGGGGTCGCCATCGAACTTCCGGAGAGCACAAAGTAATCTTCGTTGACCCCGTCGACACTCAGCCGGTTTTGCGGCATCGCGTTGTCGAGAGGAGAACCCGGTACCCGCAGCGAGGCGATCTTGTTGCCGGGAGCCAGAACGTCGGGTTTCGGGAGATGGTCGATGTAGGTCGGTCCGCGGCTGCTGAAGGAGGTGACAGTATCGTCCCATCGGGAGATGGTTCGGTAGGTGTTGGCGGCGCCAACAGTGATCACCGACGGCTCAATGCCGGGAGAGTTGATGCCGCCATAGCGGATAACGCCGTTGGCGTCCTTGCCCTTGTTGCCGGCCGACGCAACGACCACGATCCCGGCGGACGTCGCCGCCCTCACCGCCCTACAGAGCGGGTCGGTCACATAGCTCTCCTGGGGGATGTGGCCGAGCGAGAGGTTCAAGACGCGAATGTTGAGGGCAAAGCGGTTTTGAACGCACCATCCGATCCCCTCGATGACGTTGGAGACCGCTCCTCCACCCGCTGCATTCAGCACCTTTACGGCGATGATGTCCGCGTCCGGAGCGGTCCCGGTGATGCTGCCGTACTCCGTTCCCGTGTGGAGCCCGTCGGTAGAGAGATTGCCGCTCCCAGCGACGATGCCGGCTACGTGGGTGCCATGTCCGTGGTCGTCGTAGGGCTGAGGGAGCCCGTTTACGACATCAAACCAACCTCGGATCCGACTCTGCGTACCGCCATAGGTGTTGAATTCGGGGGAGGGATGGATGCCGGTGTCGAGAACGGCCACGCCCACGCCGGTGCCCCGATGGCCGGTGTTAGCCCAGATCTGGTTCGCTCCCACAGCTTCGGTGTCGTAGTCGTCGGGAAAGCTACCGAACGATCCGCCCGTGGGGCTATCTGCGGTCGGATTGACGCTGCGGTCCCTGTGGACGCTGTAAACCCGATTGGATGCCGCCATGCGTTCGACCTTGTTGCCCGGCAGGTCAATCACTGCGCCATCGATCAGGGGCAGCAACCGCCGGACCTTTCCGTCGTAGCTATCGGCAAACCGGCGAACGTTGATGTCGGAGTCCGTGAAGCATACGATCGCTCGGACGAGACCGCTCTTGCGACGCCGGCACTCCTCGTCCAGATCATCTGAGACCCGGGAACGGTTTTCCCCTCGCCGGCCCTCGACCTTTGACCTCCGACCCAGATCACGGTCGCCCGACCGTTGATCGTCGTCGGCGGTGACCATCCGGCCGGAGCACATTACCGCGACCAGAAGCGGGAGAAGCGACAGCCCCCACCACTTCTTGAACGCTTCCGGAGATGTTACGTTCATGTTTAAGGACCCTTGCCCGCGCCGAACAGACGTTCAGCCCCAGGACCGTAGGAGTAAAACTTCAGGCCTCAACGGTTCGAGCGAGCCCGCTCTGAACTGACCTGCGATGGATCACAATCCATCCCCGGAATGAATGTGACCGGATTGCCGCCGAAAGAACATCCTTCGAAAGGATGAAAGGTTCTGACCATCCCATGACCTCTGGAACTACAGCCTACGTTCTGGCAGCCGGCGCCGGCCGCAAATTCTGGCCCTTCAACGAGGTCCGGAACAAGACTGCCTTCCCGGTAGCCAACACTCCGATCGTCCGTCGTCTGACCGAGCAACTCCTAAGTGCTGGTGTGCAACGCTTGGTGCTAGGTATTTCTTCACAGGACGGCTCGGTTCGGGCAGCGATGACGGGACTGGAAGAGCGAATATGGTTCGTGCCCCAGGCGCAGACAGACGGCACCGCGTCGACGCTGCTCCGTTGCCTAGACGCCGTGCCGCCGCCGGGGCCCTTCGTCGTGGCTTACGGCGACGTGGTGACGACCGAAGAAACCGTGCAATCCGTGGTCCACGCGACACAAGAAGAGGCTCTCGGCGCGGCGGTGGTCAGCCCGCTTGAGGCAGAGCGAGCGGGCAATTGGATCACCATCAGCGTTCAGAACGGTGCTTTAGCAGGTTTTGCAGGCCATGGGAGAGGCGGGAGTCATCGCCTGGGCGGCCTCTATGCGCTTCGCCCTGAGATCGTCCCCGCGCTCCGAGCAAACCCTGGCGTGATGACCCATGTGCCGGTGGGCGGCATGCCGGCGCCGGAGTTCGAGATCGCCGAGACGCTGGCCGCCCTCACCGATCGGGGGGAGTCCATCCAGGCCATCGAGGCATCCGGTTTCCTGATCGACGTGGACAAACCCTGGCATGTCCTTCTGGCCAATCGGAGTGTCCTAATGGACATGTCGGATCGGCTAGGTGGTTCATCGATCTCAACCACCGCACGGATTCACGACAGCGCCGAACTCTCGGGACGAGTGATTTTAGGACCCAACGCCGAGGTCGGAGCTCGGGTGGTGGCCCGCGGCGACCTCTGGTTGGGTCCAAACGCATCGGTTACGAACGGATCGATTCTCGAGGGTCGGTGCCTGGTCGGCGACGGCGCTCGGGTGAAAGACTATGCGCTGATCGGTGGCGATACGACTCTGGGCCCTGGATCTCTCTGCGGGCACGGGGCTGAGTTTACCGGCGTTCTCCTCGACGGAGCCTACCTCTATCACTACTGCGAGTTGTGGGGCGTGCTCGGCTCCAAGGTAGATGTCGGCGCGGCAACGGTCTGCGGCACACTCAGATTTGATGATTCTTCCACGATTCATCGCATCCAGGGCCGACCCGAGATCCCGGAGGAAGGCGCGAACGCGAGTTATCTCGGAGACTACAGCCGAACCGGTGTCAACGCGATTCTGATGCCGGGGGTGAAGACGGGCGCCTACTCATGCGTCGGCGCCGGCGTGGTGCTCTACGACGATCTCCCGTCGAGAGAGATGGTGCTGCTGAAGCAAGACCTGGTCCGAAAGCGCTGGGGACCCGAGCGCTACGGATGGTAAGCCTTCATCACGGATTGGAAGCTGGAACCTGCTGGAGCTCCTTCCGGTATCCCGCCACGGTGACGCCGAGAGCGCGAGTTCCGTGGAAGAAGTCCAGTTCGTGAAGCAGGATTTCGTCATCCCAAGAATCGAGGGTCAAACCGCTTCGGTACCGGTAGCTGATCAGTCTGCCCGCGGAGTCCACCTCGGCGAATCTCCGCCGATGGATCGCGTGGGTGGGGCAGCGCAGCAAGTCCCAATTCTTGGTGTAGCGCTCGATGGCCGAGGTCCACACCACCTCCTTCGTCGGAAAGCGTCCGTCGAAGTCGGCAGCATAGAGCTGCAGGCCGAGGGACAGTTGTGTGAGGTTGCTGCCGCAGTGTGTTTCACGGGCCCGATCGCGGGCTCGGAGGAACAGGGGTTGCAGCAGGCAGGCGAGCAGCGAGATGACTCCCAGCACGGCGATGAGCTCGGGAAAGGAAAATCCTCTACTCCCGATCGATCCGGATCGTTCGACGACCCGCGTTTGCGTCAGTCGGCGCCTCATGGAAGCTCATCTCCCTCGACCACGGTCTCGACCGGAGAATCCAGGGTGGGCGCCGGATCCTTCGGAGTGGGGACGCCGTTCGGCAGCGTTCTGATGCCCTTGGCGAAGGGCTGAAAGTCCGACGCCTTCACCATCTTCACGCGTCCATCCGCAAACAACACATTAGCCCCTCCCGAGTGTCGAAATTCCCAATCGGCGGCAACGGCTCGGCCCGGCCGGCCGTCCATCGCCGCCGTGGGCGCGAACTGGTAGCTGGAGATTCCCGGGGCGCCCGCCGCTGCGGCGACCGGAATCGCCTCATCCGCCAGGCAGTGGAAGAGCTCCGACGACTTCAGGTAGGAACCTTGAACCAGGCGGCGCCGCTCGCTGGAGATCTCGGGAAGGCGTCCGTCATAGTCCCGGGCATAGAGCTGGAGTCCAATCCCCAGTTGACTCAGGTTGGAGGCGCACTGCGCTTTTTTCGCGGTCTCCCGAGCCTGCGAGAACACGGGGAACAGGATGCTCCCGAGCACGGCGAGGATGGACAGCACGACGCAGAGCTCGACCAGACTGAACGCGCGCCGCGTCATCGGCCCGACCTGCGCGCCGTCTGGAGACCTCTCAGCGGCGTGGCGCCCTCGCCGCGGGGTTTCCAGGACTTCGGCGCGGAAAACACGGGCGGCCAATCCCCCGGGGCCGCTCGGCGCACCGCGCCGTTGAGCAGCAGTAGATGGGCGGATCCGAAGTGCAAAAAGAACAGCTCCGATGCCAGAGGCGAGTCACCGGGATGCTCTCGGGACAGTCCGGCTCGGTAGACGTAGCTGTAGGAGTAGGACGGTGGGAGCGCCATCAGCTCCGGAGAATTTGCCGCGGGCATCGAAGGCCCGGGGAGTTGGGTCGTGTTGGGAGGTGCGCCGACATCCACGTTCTCCGACGAGCTCGGACATCGAAGCACCAGAAGTTCGTTCAGATAGGGCGTGATGAGCGGAATCCATCCGTTGTCTGTCGGCGGCAGTTCACCTTCATAGTCCCGGGAATAGAGGGCGAGCGCGATGCCGATCTGATGCAGATTCGACCGACAGGAGCCGGCGCGGGCAGCTTCGCGGGCCGATGCAAACACGGGAAACAGGATTGCAGCCAGGGTGGCGATCAGCGCCACCACCGTCATCAGCTCGATCAGGGTGAAGCCGCGCTCCCGCTTCATGCGCCATCCTCCCAGGAGACGATGCGCCACGCCGCGCCACGCCGCTGTAGAACCGCCGTCACGGTCCGCCGAACCGGGGCGCCGCCGACCTGCGGCGCTTCCCCCACGGCACGCACCACTCTCCCAGCAGGACGATCCTCAGCGCTCCAGAGGTAGCGGCCGACCCCCAGCGCCCGCCAGTTGTGCGGCGCCAGGCCCGCGCGCGCCTCTTCGATGGCCGCCTCCGCCAGCGCCAGCGCCTGGGATCGACGGTACTCTCGAGACGCGGCCGAGAGGCTCGCCAGGGCCACACCCGCCGCCGCCGTGAGCAGCGAACCAAGCGCCAGATACAGGGCGAGCACCACCGCCAGGGTGGATCCTCGTCTCATGGCTCCACCCTCACGGTGGAGCGGTGAGCCACCCGCCATTCGGCGCCGACTCCGCGTCCGTCCAACGGCTCGCGCAGCAGGAGGGTCACGTGAGGGCTCTGGACCTCGAACCGCGCCGACGCGTAGCCCAGCGAGTAGGACGCGACTCTCGTCACCCCCGACTGAGACGCCTCTCGCACCACCTGGCCCGATCCGATCCGCCAGACTGTTGTCCCCCCGTTACCCACCACGCGGAGGCCCTCCGCGCCAAGCGACTCCACCCTCCGAGCGGAGCGAACGTCGCTGCCCAGCGCGGCAAACACGGCACGGCTCCGCTCCACGGCCAGCGCACGGCGTACTCCCCGATCCGCAGCCTTCTGCGAGGCGATGTACAGCGGCACGGTCCAGGACAGCACGATCGCGCTGACGCTGATTCCGGCCACCAGTGTGGCAAGGGTCAGCCCCGAGCGGGCCCGGCGGCAGCCTGGGCCTCGAGTCATTGCCCCACCCTCAACGTGGTCCACTCTGCTCGAGCCGTGCGGCCGTCCTCCACCCACGTAATCGTCAGCATCAGTCGCTTCAGCGGAGTTCCGGCTTCCGGTTGGACTCGCCAGCTTCCGCGTCCGGAAGGCAACTCAGTCACCGGAAACTCTGTTCGATCGGGCAACCCGTGCCGCGTGTCATCCAGGGCAGCCTGCCCGCGCTGAGTTGCGATCAAACGATAGCCGCCCCGGCGCGTCGCCTGCGACAGCGTGCGGCACAGGGCGACATACATCGGAGTCATGGCTGCGGCCACCGCCAGGGCGGCGACCCCCCAGTAGAGCGCAATACCCCGCCGCATCCGATGCTCCGGTCGCGGTGTCATGCCGAGAACGGTCCTGCCGTCCAGGGCATCGGCTGCCGAACCGTCTTGCGACCCCGACGGCGGCCCCGCTGGTGCCGCGCGAACGGACTCGGAGGAGTGCTGAACAGACCGGCATTTCGCTCCCACCGCCGCACCAGCGCGAAGAATGGAAGCCGCGACAACAGATAAGCCACCCAACAGCTTCCGACCGAGATCGCCACCGCTTCCGGTACGCTGTGCTGCTGTGCCAAGATGACGCCGGCGGCGGCGAGCGCGGGAGCCACGATCAACCAGAGCAGATCGCTCCCGCGGACGGCAAAGCGAAGCCAGGGCACAAAGCTCCCGGCAGTCCGCCAGGTGAGCGCCACTTGTCTCAGCAAAAACCCGAAGCCGCCGAGCGTCAGGGCAGGACCCGCCAGCATCACCCAGAGGTCTATCGACATGCCGCCGGCGCCCCCAGCACGCGTTCCAATTCGGCCAGACTCGTTCTTCCGGCTTTAGCCAGACTCAGCCCGTGCTCCGCCAGTGACACTCCCGACCCTGCCAGCGCCGAAAGTTCGACGGGAGATCGTCCCGAGATGACACCCTGCCTCAGCGCTTCGTCCACGGCTAGCAACTCGAACAGCCCGGTTCGACCGCGATAGCCGGTGAAGCCGCAGGCGTGACACCCGGAACCCTCCACCCACAGTCCAGCCGAGGCAGTCAGGTTCCACCGCGACCTCGCCTCGTCGGAGAGCGCCGTCTCGATGCGGCACTCCGAGCAGACCAGTCGCACCAGGCGCTGCGCCATCACTCCCGCGACGGAACTCGCCACCAGAAAGGCGGGGCATCCCAGATCCACCAGCCGCGGGAACACACCGGCCGCGGAAGACGCGTGGACGCTGCTCAGGATGAGGTGGCCGGTCAGCCCGGCGCGTACGGCGATTTCGGCCGTCTCTTCATCCCGAATTTCACCGACCATGATCACTTCCGGATCCTGCCGAAGCACGGTCCGGAGGCCCTGGGCGAACGTCAGGCCCACGCCGGCATTGACCTGAGTCTGATTGATGACCCGAAGATCATGTTCGATCGGATCCTCCACGGTACACAGACTCGAGAGGTCCCGCCGCTTCGAGTGAAGGTGGCGAAGGCTGGCGTAGAGCGTGGTGGTCTTGCCATGGTTGCTGGGACCTGTCAGCAGGAGCAGCCCTTGCGGACGATCCAGCATCTCCATCCAGGCGGAGAGCACGTCTGGCGCCATCCCGAGCTCTCCAAGTTCCCGCAGGGCCCGCGTGGAATCGAAGAGTCGGATGACCGCCTTCTCGCCGTGGAGCGTCGGCAAAAGGGTGGTTCGACAATCCACCGTGCGGTCCGAGAGGCGGAGTGCGAACCGTCCTTCCTGAGGCAGGTCCGACCGGTAGACTTCAAGCTCCGCAAGCACCTTCAGGCGGGCCATCAGCCGGGGTTGCCAGAGCGTCGGAAGCTCGGCGACGTCGATCAGGGCGCCATCCAGCCGGAACCGGACCTGCAGGCCGGCCACGTTCGGCTCCAGGTGGACATCGCTCACCCCGTGGAGCGCCGCCTGGAACAGGAGGAAGTCGAGGTAGTCCACCACCCCACGGGTGGATCCGGAGAGAAGCGACTGCGCCGCAGTGCGGATCTGGGTCAGGATCTGCTTTTCGCTGAAGAGCGGCAGGCCGCGCCGTGCCCGGGCGCCCAGTTGCTCACGGATCAACTCCGTTCCATAACGCGCCTGGAGGGGATGCAAGCCATCCAAACGCCACAGCGCGCCCGAGGTCAGCGTGACGATCAGCCGGGAGCCGCCCCGGCCACCCTGCGCCGCGACGTCGGCCACCTCGCCATAATCGGCGGACCCGAGATGCTCCCCCAATTGATCCAGGAGAGTCATTCCCTCCGGCGACACGTGAAGGCGGCCCCGACCCCGCCCCAGCTTGCCCTCAATAACTGTTTCCACGGCGACTCCCGTCGACTATCCGCCGGACAAGGATCGAATGATGCCCAGCACCGGGCTGAAGAGCGCCACTGCAACCCACCCCGCGCCGAGGGCCAGGATCGTCACCACCACGGGTTCGATCAATGCGTTCATCCGGCTGGCGAGGTAATCCACGCGCCCCTGGTGCCACACCGCCAGGCGTCGGAGAGCTGCGGGCAGGTCTCCCACCGCCTCGGCGGCCGCCACCTGCGAGCAGAATGTAGCCGGCAGCAGGCCGCTCCGGGCCAACGCCGCGGAGAGCGTCTCCCCTTCGGCGACGAGCGGAATCGCTGTCCACATCGCGCCCTGCAAGGCCGGACTCTCGCTGCTGCCTCCCGCCAACCGCAGCGCCTCCAGGATCGGAACCCCGCTTCCCGCCATCGCGCTGAGGGTGCCGGCCAGCCGCATCAGCGCCAGTTCGTGGTAGACGGCAGACACGATGGGCAGCCGATTTCGCAGCCACACCCCAAATCGATTTCCGTCGATCCGCACGAAGCGAGCAAGGAAACCGAAGAGCAGTGCGACCAGCGGAGCCGCGAAGACGAGGAGAGGAAACCCGACATTTCGCAGCCAGAGCAGCGACTGCGTCGCAAGCGGCAAACTGCGCACGCCCAACTCCTCGAAGAGCGAGGTGAACGTCGGCACGGTGAACGTGAAGACGGCCAACAGCACCACCATGGTGAAAACGCAGAGGGTGGCTGGATACACCAGGGCCGTCGTAATCCGCTGCCGCGCCTGCATCGACTGCTCCGCGAGGAACGCGATCTGTTCCAGCACCGGCCCCAATCGCTCGCCCCGCTCTCCGGCCTCGAGCATCCGGACATAGAGATGGGGAAAGAGGGCGGGATACGCGGCGCATGCGGAGCTCAAATCGTCGCCCGAGCGCACCAACGACTCGATGTCGATCAGAACGGCTCGAAGCACCGGGTTTCCCGCGTCCCGAGCGATCGAGGCGAGGGCGGTCTGCAGCGACACTCCGTTCTTCAGGCTCGCGGAGAGCTGGTGGAGCACCGTCACCACCTCGACCTCCCGAATTCTTTGGGAGGCTCGCCGGAGGGTCACGTCGGCGGAGGGCGGGAGAACTCGAAGGAGGGTATACTCCTGCTGCCGCAGGCGCTTCTCCAGAGCCGGCAAACTGGGCGCGTTGAACACCGCTTCCAGCCGAGCGCCATCCGGAGCGGAAAGTTGAACGGTGTAGGTGCCCATGAGGAATCCGTCTTCAGTGCCGGGGCCGCGGGCCCTCTCCCAGGTAGAACGCGCCGGAAGAGCGAGAGTTGCGGTGAGTTGGAGTTCCCTTTGCGCTCTCCTGCTCTTGTTCGCCGGTGTGGCGGCAGCCCCTTCCACAGCTCAAGTCTCCGATGATCCTCCCACGGCCGAAACCCCCACGGAACGGCCGGAGCGAGCCGCGATCCTGGTGGGTGAGGTGGCCTCGGTCGAGAAGACTCGATTTCGGATCAAGCCCTGGGACGCGGACCTTCCGAAGCGGATGGACATCCTCGTGGATCGCGGCACACGTTTCTTTCAGCAGGCGTGGTGCGGCCGGTCGGGATTAAAGGCGGACCAGCTTTGCCTGCTTATCCCCTCCGACGAGCCGGAGGATCGAAAACTCGCCGCAGAGGAGCGCCGCAGCGCCTCCTCCGCGGGAAGCCGTGCGCTTCGGGTGAGAGGGCTGGTCGCCATCGAAGGCAAGCGTGAGGAACTGACGCCCGATCTTCTGGATCGAGATCGGGTGTTTTTGCGCGCCGCGCGAGGCTACTTTCGCACCACCGCGCGAGGCGGCGTGAATCCGCCGGCTGCCCGAGAACGAGTCCTTACGGGATTCATCACCTCGCTTAAGCCTCTTACGGTGGAACTGCTGTCGGGTCCCCGCCAGGTCGATCTCACCTCCCGAGCCGTCGTGGTCGCGACGCGGACCTTAAAGGCGGAGGAATTGAAGCGGAAGGAGACGGTCACCGTGCTGCCCGTGTCCGCGACCGGTCTCGACGGCGCGATCCGGGCGCAAGTCGTGGTGCGCTGCCCTGAGCCGTTTATTCCCCTTCGAGAGATGAGCCGCATCCTTCAGCGGGAGGAAGGCTACCGGGATCCGTAATCGGGCGCTTCCGTCGGCCGACCCCCAGCTGCATCTCCACGCCAAGCGGACGGACCACGGGATTGCTTGCCGACCAGGGAGCCGCGATCCGGAGGTTCCCAGCCGCTTCCCCACGACATAATGAACCCGTCGATGTGCGCCGTGGGATGATCATCCGAGGCGCTGCCGGACGGCAAACGCTGCGGGGCGCTTCGGCAACGGGCCTGCCGTGTGAGCGCATCGTTGAAAGTGCCCCGTCCGACTTCGCCAGTCGGCAGACTCCATCAGAACTGTTGTTGCGTGCTTCAGAAGAAGCCGTTAAGGGAGCGTCCCGTGTTGTTCGCCGCCAGTCCCAGCGTTTTCCGCCCGCGGGCCGTCTTCCGTCGGCGAATCGTCACCGCAGTGGCAGCGGCGATCCTGGGAATCGGCCCGGGGCTCACGGCCCGCTCGGATGAACCCGACGCCACGACCCAGGCCCTCGTGCTGCTCGGACAGATTCGTCTGGCCGAGGCTGATCGGCCGGCAGGCTCGCTCAGTCTTTCGGTCCAGGAGTGGCGTGGCGAACACCAGCCCCAGGAGACTCTGGACGCTCTCAAAGCCCGGTTAACTCAGGGGGCGCCCACCCTCGCCACGGGTTCATTCCTGTTTCGCACTGAAGGCTGGTTCAAGACCCTCACGGTGCCCGCCGTCGGCAAGAAGGCTCCTAGCCGAACGCGCACTGCGGAGGGAGACGGCGCACTGCGGATTCTGGTGGAGGCCACGCTTGACAAAGAACTGCGAAAGATCGGCCGGGTCAGCAGCGCGGGCATCACCGCCCCCGGCGACGCTCTCCTGAGCAGCCGCGTGGCGCGCACGGCGACCGGGATCATCTTCACAACTGCCCAGCCGAAGTCGGACTTCCTTGAGCTGAAGGGGACCCGGAGCACCGAGAAACACACGATACTGTTCGAGCGCAAGCCCGCACGGGTGGTACGGTGGGAACTCGTTCGCGAACTGATCGGCCCCGGCGGTGAACGGCAGAGTCAGACCTATGCCTGCCAGGTGCAGCGAGATCCCGCGAGTGGTGCGATCACGCAGCTTGAGGAGTGGGTGGTGAACCCGCCCCCCTCGTCCAACGCGGCCTTCCGCCGTACGACAATCACCCCGGGCAGCGGCGCTCCGGCCACCGCGGAAGCCGTTCGGTTTCGATTTCCCTCGGGAACCGTCGTCACGGATACACGGGGAGAAGTTCCCGTGGAGTACGTGCAAACCGACGCCGGCGTCAGCGAAGAAGGGGTGGCCTCGTTCGCGTCCGCCGCTGCGGCGGGCCGGGTGCGGGCGGGAGATGTGGCTCCGGCGCTGGAGTTGAAAAACGAGAAGGGCAAGCCGGCTCGGCTCGCCGACTTCAAGGGCCGTCTGGTGGTGCTCTATTGGTTCGAGGCCGGCTCCGACCGTGCGGTTGCCGCGTCGGCATTCCTGATGGACCTGCAGAAGGAGTTCCGGAAGCGAAAGGTAGAGCTCGTCGCGATCGCATTTGGAGAGGACGGGCAGTCCGGACCGGATGTCGATGCGTTCCGGAAAAAGGCCAAGTGGACTCTCCCCGTCTACACCGAGGAGAACCACTCGGGTCTCAGGCGGTTCGGGGACATCGTGGCAGTGCCGAAGATCGCCCTGATCACGCCCGAGGGTAAGATCGCCTACGTTCAGGCCGGCCTCGACCCCGAGCGTCTGCTCACGCTGGTCGACAGTCTCGCCCCGCCGCCTTAGCCGTGGTAGGCTCGATCCAGCACTTCCATGGTGTGGAGTACTTCGACCGGCGCGTTTCTTGACTTCAGTCCCGCCTCGATCCACGCGTGGCAACCGGGGTTTCCGGTAACGAGAATCTCGGGCTGAGTCGAGAGCACGTGCCCCACCTTCTTCTCCTGAAGCTGCGTTGCGAGCTCCGGTTGAAGGAAGTTGTAGATGCCGGCGCTGCCGCAGCACCAGTCGGAGTTGGGCAGTTCCACCAGCGAGAGGCCGGGGATCAGCTTCAGCAGCGTCCGGGGCTCCGAGCGGATCTTCTGGGCGTGCGCGAGATGGCACGCATCGTGATAGGTCACGCGGCGGTCCACCGAATGGGTCGGGGCAATCGGTCCCAGCTTCACCAGAAACTCGCTGGCATCCATGGTCCGAGCAGCGATCGCTTCGCCGCGCTCTTTCCAGTACGGATCATCGGCAAGCAGATGCCCATACTGCTTCATGCTCGCGCCGCAGCCGGCGCTGTTCACCACGATGGCGTCGACGTGCGCCGCCTCAAGAGCTCGGATCGCTTCCTTGGCGCGAGCTCGGGCTCCGTCGAGGGCGCCGTTGTGCTCGTGCAGCGCGCCGCAGCAGCCCATGTCCGGAACCACGACATCACAGCCGTTGGCCGCCAGCACGCGGATCGTGGCGAGATTGACCCGCTGAAACAACACCTGCATCACACAGCCGGGCAAGATCGCCACGGTCGCTCGACGCTCGCCCTTCGCGTAGGTGTACGCCGGGAGCGGAACCACCGAAGGAGACGCATCCTGCGGGAGGGGCATCTCCGGAGCATCGGGGCCGAACAGGAAGTGGTTAGCCGCGCGGACCATCCCCCCGAAGCCGAGCTTTTCGCCGAGCGCCGCGCCGAACATCGCAGGAGCCAGACGGTCGGGACGGGTCAGCAGCTCGAGCAGCACGCCGCGGCTGAGCCGCTCCTGTGGGCTGCGAGGAAACTGCTTCTCGATGGCATCGCGGACGTGAACCAGCATCTCGCCGTACTGGACGGCGCTCGGGCAGGCCGTCTCGCAGGCGCGGCATCCGAGGCAGGAATCCAGATGGCCCACGAGCGTGGGATTCAGGTCCGTCTTGCCCTCCGCCAGTGCGCGGATGTAGTAAATCCGGCCCCTCGGTGAATCGGCCTCGGTTCCCAGGATGTCGAAGGTGGGACAAACCGAAAGACAGATCCCACAATGGACGCAATCCAGAACCTGCTCCAGTTTGAGTCCGGGGATTGGAGCGGTCGGGACGATCGGGTTGCTCAAAGTCGAGGCGCCTAGCAGCTAGAACGGTAGGAACTCTACCGACAGAACGAGTGGACCACGCCATCCGTGGCTCCTTCGAGTGTATCCTGTTTGCATCCCCGGAAACGGCGCCGCATCCGGAAAACGATTCCTATCCGCGTTCACCCCATGATCGATCCGGAACCAGATCCCGCGCCTGACGCGACTCCAGCGAGGACGACCGGCCGGCGGTGGCGACGACTCCAAATCCCGGAGCCGATCGCGCTGTTCGCAACCTGGTGCTGCACGGCGGCAATCGGAGTCGCGTGGGTGTTGTGGCATCTTGCGCCGGTTTCGCCGCACTGGCTTATCCTCTGTCGCGACATCCCACTGTGGCCGATGATCGTGGCGCTGCCGGTGGTGGTTTGGGGTTCCGTCCGCGAAAAGCGCTCTCGGGTTCGCAAGGCCCGCCTGATCCTCGCAGCGGCGCTGTCGGCGGGCTCCGGATGGAACATCCCACCCCCGTTCCAGCGAATCGCCTGGGGCCGTCCTGTGATCAGGGTCTTAGTCTGGAACGTCGGCGGGGCCCCCGCGGGCCCGCAACCCCTCATCCGCGAAGTCCGCGGCGCCCAGCCCGATGTCATCGTCTTCACCGAGGCCCACGCCTACTCCCCATTCGCGCTCGGCCGCCTCGACCTGCAGCGACTCGCGCTGCCCGGATGGACCACCGTATGGGAAGACGGCTACTTCGTCGCGTCTCGCTGGCCCTGCCGCCCGACCCTGCGATCCACGCTCGGGATCCCGGTTCCCGACGACCCCTCGCGAGACCGTCGCATCCTCATCACTCAGGTCGACTCGCCCTGGGGTCCATTTCAGGTTGCGGCGGCACACTTCCAACGGCCGCTCCGGCACCAGTGGTCTCGTCGACCATGGAGATCCTTACGAGGGATGGGAGAATTGGACACGCTGCGCCGGCTCCAGGTCTCGCAACTCGTCGCCGCCGGGCGAGGAGTCACGGCTCCGCTGCTGCTCGCGGGCGACTTCAATCTCACGCCGGCGAGCAGCCCGTACGCCGGACTTCGGGGCGCGTTTCGGGATTCGTTTGCTGAGAGCGGTTGGGGCCCCGGCGCGACCTATCCCGCGGCGTTCCCCCTGATCCGAATCGACTACCTGCTGCACAATCGCGGCTGGTCGTCCCTCTCGTGTCGGGTTGTGAGGGGGGAGGGCTCCGACCACCTCCCCATTCTGGCGGAACTGGCACTGCGCTGAAGAGAGTTTCGGACTTCGGGCGCTTTCTGGGCTATTATCACTTGCAACTATCGGTGGATGCGCTAGATCGACATTGGGGAGCTAATTAGGTGTCGAAGCATGTCTTAACCGTCGACGATGAGGCCGGAATCCGACGCCTGGTTCAGCTGAACCTGGAGCGTGCGGGATATCGTGTGTCTACCGCAATCGACGGCGTTGATGGACTCGACAAGGTGGCCGCTGAATTGCCCGATCTGGTCATTCTGGACATCACCATGCCCCGGATGGACGGCTTCGAGTTCTTGCGCCAGCTCAAGTCGAAGCCGGAATTTGCCGCTATCAAGGTCATCTGCCTCACCGCGAGATCTCGGGATGAGGACGTCTTCCACTCCCAGCGAGCGGGAGCCGACCTGTACCTTCCGAAGCCATTCAGCCCGATACAACTCCTTCAAGCCGTGAAGGAAGTGTTTCGCGAGCCCGCCGAGGGAGCGTCCGGCGTTTAGTCGGAGACATCATCCCGCCTCTCGGAACTTGGTCGCAGGATGCGGCGGACGCTCAGTCGAATCTCCCCGACAGGGCGCGCACTGACCCCCACGCTTGCCGTCCCCTCGCTGCTGAGGGGTCCACGGCCCGGAGAACTACCCCTCATGTCGCAGCTTCCCGGCTACGATGACACTCCCTTCCTGACCAACTGGCCGTACCGCGTCCATGACTGCAATCGCCCGCAGCCCAGGATCGTAACGCCCGGGGCGCCCCCCTCATCCGACTGTATTTTGCCGGCTCCCTCCGATGCGGTAATGCTGTTCGACGGCAGCTCTCTCGACGGATGGAAGAGTCGCGACGGCGGGCCGGCCGGATGGAAAGTGGAAAACGGCTACATGGAGGTGGTCGCGAAGACCGGCGACATCAGCACCCTGGCCGAGTTCGGCGATTGCCAGCTTCATCTGGAATGGATGGCTCCGGCGGTCGTCATCGGCGACAGCCAGGGCCGCGGCAACAGCGGCGTGTTCCTTCAGGGGATCTACGAGATCCAGGTGCTGGACTGCTACGAGAATCCGACCTACGCCGACGGCACGGTAGGCGCGCTGTACGGCCAAACCCCACCCCTTGTGAATGCCTCGCGAAAGCCGGGCGAGTGGCAGAGCTACGACATCATCTGGGAGGGGCCCCGGTTCGACGGAGACACGGTGGTTCGTCCCGCCGCCGTTACGGTGATTCTCAACGGGGTGCTCCTGCACCATCGCTGGGAGCTCATCGGCGCCACCGGCCACAAGAAGGTCGGCATCTACGAACCGCACCCACCCGTCGGCCCGTTGAAGCTGCAGGACCACGGCAACCCGGTGCGATTCCGCAATATCTGGTATCGGCCATTGACGGGGTACGATACTCCCTGATGCACCTCTTCCGGGAGAGCGGCTCCCGCCCTCTCCCGGCCTCCTCCGAAGGCGGCTCCGTGACCATGCTTCTGATCCAACTTCAAGCACGAGATCGGCGGCGAGCCGCTGCCCTCCTGGGATCGCTCACGCTGATCGGACCTGCCGCCGTCCTCGCCGCCTCTCAGAGCCGTCCCGTTCGAGGAAGCGCGCCGCCGTCCGCCGCTCCCGCGTCCGGCTACCTAAAGCGCTACTGCGGCTCGTGCCACGGCGTTCAGGCGGCGGCCGGGTTGAACATCCTCCGCCTTCGCGCGCCTGCAGGCGCCTCGGTCGAACTGGACAATTGGGAAAAGATCGCCCACAAGATCCGGACCGGCGAGATGCCCCCGAAGGGCGCGCCGAGATCCTCCACCGCCGAAGCCCACACCGCCGCCGAGCAGATTGAACGGGCGGTCCGCGCGGCCGAGAGCGCCTCTCCGGTGGATCCCGGTCGCGTGACGGCGCGTCGCCTGAACCGGGCCGCTTACAACAACACCGTCCGCGACCTCCTCGGCGTCGACATTCGCCCCGCCGACGATTTTCCGCAGGACGACTCCGGCTACGGCTTCGACAACATCGGCGACGCGCTCTCCCTTTCCCCGGTGTTGATGGAGCGCTATCTGTCGGCGGCGGAGAAGGTGGCCCGTGCCGCTGTTTTCGGACCGGAGAAGCTTAAGCCGACCCTGGTTGAGATCCGCCCTTCCAGCCGGCCGGTGAGCCCGAGCTTCGACATTCCCGCCGACTACGATCTCACGGGGCTGTCGCTGCCCAACGCCGGGCACCTCACCCACCGATTCTCGGTGGAGGCCGAGTACCTGATCCGCGTCGCCCTCGGCGGCTCTCGGCCGGGCGGCTCGGAGGGACTTTCGTTCACCCTGTGGGTGGATGGCAAGGAAGTCGAGACCCGACTGCTCGATCCGCTCGGTCAGGCCTCGTTCGAGCCGGACCGCCTGGAATTCTCCGGGAAGACCGTCGAGTTCCGCATCCGGCTGAAGGCGGGGGAACACACCCTGGCCATCGGGATCCCGCGATTCTTCGAGGGCCTTCCCGCGGAAATGGGCGGACCCAAACCGTCCAGCCGCAAGCCGCCGGAGCGACCCCAGTTGAAGCTGCCGCCGACCGTCTCCCCCCAACGGGCGGAAGAGATCCGGCGTCGCTTCGCCATGCGGCGAGCAGAACGGATCCCCGGCAACGAGGTGCGTGTCAGCGTGGTGCAGATCGCCGGCCCGTATGAGGCCCGCACGGGCCCCACCGCCGAGAGCCGCGCTCGGCTGCTGGTATGCGGACATCCCGTCGGCAAGCACGTGTCGGGATGCGAGCGCAAGATCCTGGGCGCGCTCGTGCCGCGAGCCTACCGGAGGCCTGCCACACGCGATGAAGTGGAGCGGCCGCTCCGTCTCTTTGCGGAGGCACGAAAGCAAGGCGACTCCTTCGACGAAGGACTCTGTCTGGCGATTCAGAGCCTGCTGACCTCCCCCCGCTTCCTGTTCCAGATTGAGCACGACCGACCGGTCGCCGGGAAGGGAACCTCCGCGCCAATCACTTCCTACGAGCTGGCGTCCCGCCTCTCCTACTTCCTCTGGAGCAGCATGCCCGACGACGCGCTCCTGCGAACCGCGTCGGATGGCTCGCTCAAGAAACCCGAAGTGCTTGCGGCGCAGGTGCGGCGGATGCTGGCGGATCCGAAGGCAACCGCGCTCGTGGAAAACTTTGCCGGACAGTGGCTCGAAATCCGCAAACTGGAGTCGGTGAAGCCGGATCGGCAGCGCTTCACGGAGTTCGACGATTACCTGCGAGCCTCGATGCGCCGGGAGACCGAAACCTACCTGCAGGCGCTCATCCGCGACAACGGGTCGCTGCTCGAGTTGCTCGATAGCGACTACAGCTACCTCAACGAACGGCTGGCCCGGTTCTACGGCGTGCCGGGTGTGCGGGGACCTGAGTTCCGCCGGGTATCCCTCGCTGGGAGCCAGCGGGGCGGAATCCTGACCCAGGCCAGCGTGCTGACCGTTTCCTCGTACGCCACCCGCACCTCCCCGGTCTTGCGCGGCAAGTGGATTCTGGAGAACATCCTGAATGCTCCGCCGCCCCCGCCGCCGCCCGGCGTGCCATCTCTGGAGCAGGTGAAGCTGACCGGCCCCGCATCGCTGCGCAAGCAGCTCGAGATCCACCGGACCAATCCCACGTGCGCCTCGTGTCACGCTCGGATGGACACGCTCGGGTTTGCGCTGGAGAACTTCAGCGCCATCGGCTCGTGGCGCACCGAAGATGCCGGGCTGCCGATCGACACCGAAGCATCACTGCCCGACGGCCGGAAGATTCGCTCGGCGGCCGAGCTCAAGGCCGTACTGCTCACCGATCGGCAAGCATTCGCTCGCTGTGTCTCCGAGAAAATGCTCACCTATGCCCTGGGACGGGGTCTGGAGCGGTACGACCGACGGACCGTAGAAACCATTGCGACCCGTACGGCGTCCCAGGGGTACCGCTTCCACAGTCTGGTGCTGGAAATCGTCCGGAGCCCGGCATTTCAGATGAGACGAGGAGTTCGATGATGCACGCGATCACCCGGCAGGCGCTCTCGCGCCGCACCCTCCTCCGCGGCGCCGGCGCCGCCCTGGGGCTGCCGCTCCTGGATGCCATGACTCCGGCATTCGGCGCTCCCGCGGCGGCGCAGAAGTCGTCGCCGACCCGCATGGCCTTCATCTATGTCCCGAACGGGATCATCATGGAGGACTTCACCCCCAAGACCGTCGGCGCCGACTTCCCGCTCACGCGAATTCTAAAGCCGCTTGCTGCGTTCCGATCCGATTTTTCGGTGCTGTCGGGCCTCAACGATCAGAACGGCAATGCCCTCGGCGACGGCCCCGGCGACCATGCCCGGGCGGGCGCGTCGTACCTCACGGGCGTTCACTGCCGCAAGACCGCGGGCGCGGACATTCGCGGCGGGATCTCGGCGGACCAGATCGCCGCTCAGTCGCTGGGATCCGGCTCCCGGCTCGCTTCCCTGGAACTGGGCTGCGAAGACTCCCGAACCGTCGGGAACTGCGACTCCGGCTATAGCTGCGCCTACACGAACAGCATCTCGTGGAAGAGCCCCACCACGCCGATGCCGCCGGAACTGAACCCCCGGATGGTCTTCGAGCGTCTCTTCGGGGACATCGACACCGATCTCGACGCCGCCACCCGACGCCGTCGCGCCCGCTACCGCAAGAGTCTCCTCGACTCCGTTCAAGAGGACACGCGGCAATTGGTGAAGACGCTTGGCGCGGCGGACCGCCGAAAAGTCGACGAGTATCTCACCGCAGTTCGGGAGATCGAGCAGCGAATCGTGCGAGCAGAGTCGGACAATCGCGATCTAAATCCCCCCATCGGCAAACCCGCGGGCATCCCGATCGTCTTCCAGGAGTATCTGAAGTTGATGTACGACCTGAACGTGATCGCGTTTCAGGCGGACATCACTCGAGTCTCCACCCTGATGGTCGGCCGCGAGGGCAGCATGCGCGTCTACCCCGAAATCGGGATCCCCGATCCGCACCATCCTCTCACCCACCATCGGAACAATGGGGAGTGGATTGAGAAGGTGGCTCGGATCAACACCCTTCATGTAGAAATGCTGGCCTACTTCCTTGGACGCCTGAAGTCGACCACGGACGGCAGCGGAACCCTGCTCGACAGCACGATGATTGCTTACGGAAGCGGGTTGGGCGACGGCAACCGGCACACCCACGAGGACTTGCCCGTGCTTCTGGCGGGACGCGGCGGGGGAGCCTTCCGCGGCGGACGTCACATCCGCTTCCCCGAGGGGACGCCGATTACCAACCTCTACATGACCATGCTGGATCGGATGGGCGTGCGGCCCGACACGCTGGGCGACAGCACCGGCAAGCTGGAGCAATTGAGCGGCTTATAAGCGGCCGGCTCGCTCCACACACGCCATTCCCAACAAGACAAAAAGGGGAGACACGACATCTAAGCCGGCTCTCCCCTCGTTTGGCGTCTGGTCCGTTCCGCGGGAGGTTACTTCGGCACCATCAACGTGAACGGCGGCACGTAGGCCTGCGCCAGCACAATGACGCCCACGATGGCCGCCAGCGCCACACTGTGCCAGACCACGAAGCGGAAGATCTTCGCCTCCGTGCCGATCGTTTCCGTGGCGGCGGTGGCTACGCAGATGCTCTGCGCGTCGATCATCTGGCCCATCACGCCGCCGGTTGAGTTCGCGGTGCAGATGAGGATGGGATTCAGACCCAACTGCATCGCGGTGATCTTCTGCAGGCTCCCGAAGAGAGCGTTGCTGCCGGCATCGGTCCCGGTGAGGAACACGCCCAACCAGCCCAGCATCGCGGCGAAGAACGGATAGGCGACGCCCGTCGACGCAAACGCGAGACCCAGCGTCGCATCCAGGCCCGCATACCGGGTGGTGTAGGCCAGCCCGATCATGCAGACGATGGTGGGAATCGGGATCGACATCTGCTGCACGGTCTTGCGAGAGATTCGGCCGAGTTGGGCCCCGTTCAGCTTCAGAATCGGGATCATCATCAACCAGGTGAACAGCACCGAGGTTCCGGGCGTCGTGAGCCACTTGAAGTCGAACACCGCCTTCTCCGGCTTCGCCCCTTCTTCCACCACCGGCGGAGTGCGCTGCACCCTGCCGTCGAGACCCGACATCGGGATGGCGTAGTAGGTCTTGATCGGACCGAACGACAGCTTGTCGAGGTTCTTCTCCTGACCGTTGGTGACTCCGATGAAGACCATCAGAACGCAGAGCACGATGTAGGGCACCCACGCCGACAGCACTTTTCGGCCCTTCATCTTCGGCGTGTGCAGGAACTGCTCCGCCAGGGCCGGATCGGCATCCCTTCCGTGGGTCTCGAACCGCCAGATGGTTTTGGGCTTCCAGAAATTCAGAAACACCGCGGTCAGCACGAGGGAGATCAGACCGCCCGCAATGTCGGTCAGAGGGAACTGTGGGGAGTGCGCGAAGAAGAACTGCGCGACGGCAAAGGTGCCGCCGGAGACCAGCACGGCCGGGAGCACCTCTCGGGTGGACTTCCAGTCGCACATGCAGCGAACGAGCCAGAGCGGGACGATGAACGAGAGGATCGGGAGCTGATTGCCGGCCATCTTGCTCAGCGTCTCGGCCTTGATCCCCGTGGCCGCCTCCAGCGTCAGGATGGGGGTGCCGAACCCGCCGTACGCCACCGGCGAGGTGTTGGCGATGAGGCAAAGGCACGCCGCCAGGAACGGATTGAAGCCCAGACCCACCATCATGGCGGCACAAATGGCGACCGGCGTCCCGCCCCCGGCGGCCCCCTCGAGGAAGGCGCCGAAGGAGAACCCGATTAGAATCGCCTGCAGTCGGTGATCGGCGGAGAGCCCGGCGATGGAGTCCTTGATCTCATCAAACTTCCCGGTCTCCACGGTGATGTTGTAAAGAAACATCGCGTTGAAGATGGTCCAGCAGATGGGGATCAACCCGAAGAGGGCGCCGCTGACAAAGGACATCCCCGCCATGGCGGGCGGCATCTTGTAGACCAGAACGGCAATCAGCAGCGCCGCCGCCGCTCCGGCCGCCGCTGCGTAGGGCGCCAGGATCTCCTTGACGACCAGAAGATAGAACAGCACCACCACCGGCAGTGACGCCACCAGGGTCGAGAGAATGGCGTTGCCGAGCGGATCATAGATCTGGGTAAACATGGTGTGAAGCAGTTCGATCTGCGCCGATCTCCGGGGGCCGAGCGCTACACCGCGCTGCCGGTCTGCCCGGAGGGCCGACTGGAAGATACACCGTGGTCCGCAGCCTCTCCTACACGGGCCTACTCGCGGGGCTTTGATAAAGCCAGATCGACGCAACCGTCAGCCTCGATGAAACCTCTGAAGAAGCAGAGAAGAACCGGCGGCGCACCCGCGGAGGCCCCCGATGAAGAGGATCTCGGGTGGATCGAACCCGAACTCTGCTCGTGAGCCGGAAGCCACCCGCTCCGGCGGCCGCCCCAACGAGATCCTACTTATGCGCACTCTGACATTGCTGTCCGCCACGCTGGTCGCTCTCGGCATTCCTGCCTGGGCGGCCGTTCAAAACCGGGGAAGCGCCGTCGATTTCGACCGCGAAGTGCGTCCATTGCTCGCTGCGCGGTGCCTGAGCTGCCACGGATTCGATGCCGGCAAGAGACAGGCCGGGCTGCGATTGGACACGTTCGAGGGCGCCACTGCGGTGATGCCGAATGGCAAGCGGGGAGTGACTCCCGGAAAACCCGGCGAGAGCCGAATCTATGCGCGGGCGACGGCGCACACCATGCCGCC
Source organism: Actinomycetota bacterium (assembly GCA_005798285.1). GTDB lineage: Bacteria > Armatimonadota > SYMT01 > SYMT01 > SYMT01 > F1-80-MAGs030. The sequence goes on along the minus strand of SYKE01000059.1, from coordinate 27,973 downwards.
CCCGGGCTCCGGCAAGAAGCCGCTCACGCCGGCGGAACTTTCAATCTTGAAGCGCTGGATCTCGTCCGGAGCGAAGTACCAGACCCACTGGGCGCTGGTCCCACCCACGGCGCCGCCACTACCGGCGCTCCAATCCTCCCCCAACCGGGAGCGCTGGTCCGCCAACCCGATCGACCGGTTCGTGCTGGACAGGCTGCATCGGGAGAAACTCTCGCCCTCGTCCGAGGCGAGCCGGGAAACTCTGATCCGTCGAGTAACCCTCGACCTGACCGGGCTGCCCCCCACTCTCGAGGAGGTGGATGCGTTTCTGGCGGATAGCTCTCCGGACGCGTATGAAAAGGTGGTCGACCGCCTCCTCGCATCACCGCGCTATGGCGAGCGGATGGCATGGGAGTGGCTGGACGCGGCCCGCTACGCCGACACCAACGGCTATCAGGGGGATCGAACCCGCACCATGTGGCCCTGGCGCGATTGGGTGATCCGCGCCCTCAACGCCAACATGCCGTTCGATCAGTTCACGGTGGAGCAGATTGCCGGAGACCTGCTGCCCAACCCGGCGGTGGACCAGCGGGTGGCCACCGGTTTTCACCGAAATCACATGCTCAATGGCGAGGGCGGCCGGATTGCCGAAGAGTCCCGCATCGACTACGTCTTCGATCGGGTTGAGACCACTTCAACCGTGTGGCTCGGTCTCACGCTCGGCTGCGCCCGCTGTCACGATCACAAGTACGATCCCTTCACTCAGAAGGACTACTACCAGCTCTTCGCCTTCTTCAATCAGGTTACCGAGACGGGAGCGGTGGATCGAAACGGGCAGGCGAACCCGGTGCTGAAGCTCCCCACCCCCGATCAGTCTGCGAAGATCGAGCGTCTTCGCGCCGCCCTTCAAACCGCCGAGCGAGAGGCCCGGGGCCTCTCGGCGGCCGATGCCGCGAAGGCCAAAGAGCGCGTGGATGCCGCGAGAAAGGCGGTTGCCGCGGCCGAGAACGAAGTCACCGAAGTCATGGTGATGGAGGACCGGCCGCAGCCGAGAGACACGTTCGTGCTGACCCGAGGCATCTACACCCGGCCCGGCGAGAAGGTGAGCTTCGGGGTCCCGGCGGCTCTCGGGAAGCTGCCGGAGGGCGCCCAGCCCAATCGCCTCGCTCTCGCCCGCTGGCTGGTGAGTCCCGAGAATCCACTTACCGCACGGGTGGCGGTCAACCGCTACTGGCAGCTCTTCTTCGGAACCGGATTGGTGCGTACCCCCGAGGACTTCGGCGTGCAGGGCGAGCGGCCCACCCACCCGGAGCTGTTGGACTGGCTGGCCTGCGAGTTCCGGCGCTCCGGCTGGAATGTGAAGGCGATGCACCGTTTGATGGTCACCAGCCGGGCCTACCGTCAGAGTTCGGCCGTCACGCCAGAACTCCGAGAGCGGGATCCGGAGAACCTGCTCCTCGCCCGTGGCCCGCGCTTCCGGCTGTCGTCCGCCGCGCTGCGTGATCAGGCGCTGGCCATCGGTGGGCTGCTCGTGGAGAAGCAGGGCGGTCCGTCCGTGAAGCCCTACCAGCCTGCCGGCGTGTGGGAAGAGGCCACGTTCGGCAAGATCCAGTATGAGCAGGACCACGGCGAGAAACTCTACCGCCGGAGCCTCTACACTTTCTGGCGGCGCATCGTCGGCCCCACGCTTTTCTTCGACTCCGCCGCGCGGCAGACGTGCACGGTGCGCCAGAGCCGAACCAACACGCCGCTGCACGCGCTCACTCTGTTGAATGACGTGACGTTTGTCGAGGCCGCCCGGGCGCTGGGGCAGCGGGTACTGCGCGATCCCGACACCGACGAAGCTCACATCCGGCGTGCATTCCGGATGGCCACAGGCCGCAAGCCGACCCCGTTTGAAACCCGCACCTTACTCGGGCGGCTGCAGCGTCTCAAGGCGCAGTACGCCGACAACCCGCAGGCGGCGGAGAAGCTCCTGGCCGTGGGCGAGTCTCCCCGCGATCGGAACCTGCCCGCGGCGGAGCACGCGGCGTGGACCGGACTCTGTTCTCTCCTGATGAACCTGGATGAGGTCATCACCCGCGAGTAACGGCTCGGAGGCTGATTCGAATGAACCGAAACCCCATGACTCTCGAACTCTCCGCGCAGTTGACCCGCCGCGCTCTCTTCGGACGGGGCGCCTGGGGCCTCGGCTCCGCCGCGCTCGCTTCGCTTCTCGGCGGCGAGGCTTCGGCCGCGCCCGGATCCGCACTCGGCGAGGGGCTCTCCCATCACACGCCGAAGGCCAGGCGGGTCATTTACCTGTTCCAGAACGGCGCCCCGACCCACGTCGATCTCTTCGACTACAAGCCGAAGCTCACCGAGATGATGGGACAGGAGATTCCGCCGTCGGTTCAGGGCGGTCAGCGGCTCAGCACCATGACCCAGGGACAGACATCCAAACCGCTGCTCCCGAACATCACGGAGTTCAAACGTCACGGTCAAAGCGGGCAGTGGCTTTCCAGCTTCATGCCGCACACCGCATCGATCGCCGACGACATCTGCATCGTTCGGTCGATGTTCACCAACGCCATCAACCATGCGCCTGGGATCACCCACTTCCTCACGGGATCGGAGCTGCCGGGCCGGCCCAGCATGGGTGCATGGCTCTCCTACGGTCTCGGCGCGGAGACCCAGGAACTGCCGGCGTACGTGGTGATGACCTCTCGCGACAAGGAAGCCTCCTGCGGACAGATCTTCTACGACTACTACTGGGGCAGCGGCTTTCTGCCGTCCCGGTTCCAGGGAGTGAAGTTCCGCGGCAGCGGCGACCCGGTGCTCTACCTCTCCAATCCCGAGGGCATGAGCTCCGAGGTTCGGCGCGGGATCCTGGATGACTTGAAGAGCCTGAATGAGAGCCGTCTGAAGAGTCAGGGAGATCCGGAGATCGCGACGCGAATCTCACAGTATGAACTCGCCTACAAGATGCAGGCCTCGGTGCCGGAGTTGGCCGACGTATCGCGGGAGCCGAGCAGCGTGCTGGAGATGTACGGCCCCGATGTGAGGCGCCCCGGCAGCTTCGCCTACAACTGCCTCCTGGCGCGACGGCTTGTGGAGCGCGGGGTCCGCTTCGTGCAGTTGATGCATGCCGGTTGGGATCAGCACCGAAACCTGACCTACCAGTTGGAAGTGCAGTGCCAGGACACCGACCAGCCATCCGCCGCCCTCGTCAAGGACCTGAAGCAGCGCGGTATGCTCGACGACACCCTCGTCATCTGGGGGGGAGAGTTCGGGAGAACACCCTTCCTCCAGGGCGACATCAAGGATCGACGCAACTGGGGGCGCGACCACCATCCGCGCTGCTTCTCGCTCTGGATGGCGGGCGGTGGGATCAAACCCGGCCTGACCTATGGCGAGACCGACGACTTTGGCTACAACGTCGCGAAAGATCCGGTTTCGGCGCATGATTTCCAGGCGACTCTGCTGCATCTGCTGGGGCTGGATCACACGCGACTCACCTTCCGATTCCAGGGCCGCGACTACCGGTTAACCGATGTCGAAGGGGAAGTGGTGAAGCCGCTTTTGGCCTGAAAGCTCCACCCCGCGGCCCCACCTGGGAAGATCTGATGGACATCCTCGACCGATTTCTGAGTCCCCGGCAGCAAGACGGCCGCCGGCGGTTTCTGCGCCGCACCGGCTTCGGCGTGCTGGGATGGTCGGCCGCGGAGCTGGTCCTGCTGGAACAGCAGGTGCGGGCAGCGGGGGTTGCCCGCAGGGTGCTGGTGCTCTTCGAGCAGGGCGGGGTCTCTCACATCGACACCTGGGACCCAAAGCCGGACGCGCCCACCGAGCATCGCTCCCCCTTCAAGACCATGTCCACCCCGGTGGATGGGCTCCAGGTGACGGAGCTCCTCAAGCAATCATCAGCGGTGACCCGACACCTCACTGTGGTGCGCTGCATGACCCAGCCCACGCCGGGCATCGGCAACTCCCACCCGAAAGGCTCCCAATACGTCCTCTCCGGGGAAGCTCCGGGTGGGCCCATTGAGATGCCCGATATCGGCTCCGTCGTTGCGAGTCTGCAGGGCTCCGACGCGCCGCACCTTCCCGGGCATGTGATGCTCCCCGGAAACAGCGAGCAAGCAGGAGTTTCGACCCCGGGATTTCTCTCCGCTGCCAACACCGCTTTTCGGACCGGAGGCAGCCCGGCCGACCCGAAGTGGACGGTGCCGAACCTCGGCCTCGTCGGCGGCATCGGAGCCGAACGCTTCACCGAACGCCGCAAGCTGCTCGCATCCCTCGACACGGGACTTCTACCTGCACGGGGCGGGAAACCAGTGAAGGCGCTCGGATCCCTGATGGATCAGGCGTCCGACATGCTGACCAATCCCCTCACGCGCAAGGCCTTCGACCTCTCCTCTGAGTCGTCGAAAGTCCGGGAGCGCTATGGGCTCGGACACCGAGGGCAGTGCTACCTCCTGGCGCGCAAACTCATCGAGTCCGGCGTGCGATTTGTCACCGTGGACCCCCGAGAGCCGCTGAACTCCTACCGCGACGGCAAGCCGGTTCGATTCGACGGCGGCGGCAACATGAATTGGGACCACCACGACGCGATCTACTCCACCAGCCACACGAACATCAAGGGCGGCGGGGCGGGCGGGGGACGCTGGGGCATCGGTACCTGGCCGATGATGGGCAGTCTGGATCAAGCCTTCTCTGCGTTGATCTCAGACATGAGCGACCGAGGATTACTCAAGGACACGCTGGTCTGCCTCGTGACCGAGTTTGGACGCACGCCGAAGGTGAACGAGCGGCAGGGCCGCGATCACTGGACTCCCGCCTTCACCTTCGTCTTCGCCGGAGCCGGCGTGCCGGGGGGGCAGGTCGTGGGGTCTACCGACAAGGAAGGCGGCTACATCACGAGTTCGGCCGCGTATACGATCGACGACTACGCCGCGACGGTCTACGAGAAGCTCGGCATTGATCGCAGCAAGCCGCTGCACACGCCGGTCAATCGACCCATCTACCTGGCTGCCCACGGGCGCCCGATTCCGGAGTTGTTCTAGTTGAAACGCTGGCGTCTTGCGCTCCTGATACCGGCGCTCTGGAGCATTCCCTCTCCCGCGGCGGCCGCCCCTACCCGACCCGTCGCGGCGCCGCAACCTTCCGAACTCCGCGTGGTCCCGGCCGAAGTGCGGTTGACCAGTCGCCGCGACTACCGGCAGGTGGTGGTGTCCGGATTGTTCGGGGGTGAGGAACGAGATCTGACGCAGCGGGCTCGGTTCGTGTCGTCCGACCCGAAGGTCATTCGCGTGGTCGGCGGTCGGGTGGAGCCGGCCGGCGATGGTTCGGCCACGCTGGCGGTTCGGGTCGGAACGCTCACGCGCCGCGTGCCGGTGCGGGTGACCGGCTACTCCACGCCCGATCCGGTGCGCTTTCACTTCGAGACCATCCCGCTTCTCACGAGACAGGGTTGTTCCAGCGGGTCCTGCCACGGAAGTCCGCGCGGACGGGCCGGGTTTTCGCTCTCGCTGTACGGCTACGATCCCGAGATCGATCGCGTTTCCCTGACGCGGGACGGCTACAACCGTCGCATCAATGTGCTGGAGCCATCGGAGAGCCTGCTCCTCAAGAAGCCGCTGCTCGAGGTCTCCCACGGCGGCGGCAAACGGCTTCGCAAGAGCGACCCCGCCTACCGGCTGCTTCACGAGTGGATCGCGGAGGGGGCCACCGTGGAGAAGCCTGCAGTGACCTCCACCGGCATCGAGATCGCGCCCGGTCCGAGTCGCGTGCTCAAGGCGCCCTACCTCACCCAACAACTCTGCGTGGTCGCCCGATTCTCCGATGGGTCCAGTCGGGACGTCACGGGAGTGGCGACGTTCGAAAGCACCCAGCCGGCGGTGGCGGTGGTGGATGGCGCCGGCCTGGTCACGGCCCGCGGACGAGGACAGGCCGCGATCAGCGTCCGTTATCTCGACTTTCTCTCGTCGGCGCACATCACCATGATCGAGGATGTGCCCGGCTTCGCGTGGAAGCCGGAACCGGAACCCGGGTTCATCGACCGGTTGGTGAATACCAAACTGCGGCAGCTTCAGGTGCTGCCGTCGGAGATCTGTACCGATTCGGAGTTCATCCGCCGCGTCAGCCTGGATCTCACCGGCCTCTTGCCGCAACCCGACCGAACTCGCCGGTTTCTCGCGGATGCGTCCCCCGATAAACGAGCCCGGCTTGTCGATGAGCTGCTGGAGACGGACGCACACGCCCGGTTCTGGGCCCTCAAGCGGGCCGACCTCTTCCGCGTGACCTCGGGGCGGCTGCCCAACGGCCGTGCGGACAAGCTTTCGGAGTGGATCTACGAGGCGAATCGCACGAACCTGCCGTACGATCGCTTCGCCCGCACGCTCCTCACCGCCTCGGGAGAGAGCGCCGACACCCCCACGGCCGGCTACTTCGTCGCCATCCCCACCATGGAAGAGCGCACGGAGATGACGGCGCAGATCTTCATGGGCTCCCGCCTGGAGTGCGCTCGCTGCCACAACCACCCCTTTGAGAGCTGGACGATGCGAGACTACTACAGTCTCGCCGCCGTATTCGCCCGGGTTCAGGTGGCCAACAAGACCGCCATCCGACTCGCCGACTCCGGCGATGCCCTGCTGCCGACCACCCGCGAGGCGATGAAGCCGTGGGGCGCAAAGCCATCCGACGCGGAGCCGCCGGATCGACGAACGGCCTTCGTCGACTGGCTCGCCCGCGCCGGCAACCCCGTCTTCGCGCGGGTGGAGGTCAACCGGATGTGGTCGGAGCTCTTCGGCCGCGGCATCGTGGATCCGGTCGACGACTTCCGCTCCACCAACCCGCCCTCCAACGCGGCGCTGCTGGATGCGCTCGGCCTGGAGTTTGAGCGCTCCGGGTTTGACCGTCGCCACATGCTTCGCCTGATCTGCCGCAGCCGCGCTTACCAGAGATCGAGCATCACCCACCGCCTCAACGTCGCCGACGAGTCGCTCTTCTCGCACGCGAAGGTCCGTCTGCTCACCGCGGAGCAGCTTCAAGACGCGATCGGTCTCACCTCACGACGACTCCCGCCCCCCGCCCCCGGCTCAACATCCGCCGATGCCCGGCGGTACGCCACCCAGCGTTCGGCGCCGGAGAACAGCGCGTTTACCCTCGCGTTCGGACAACCAAAGCGCGAGACCGCCTGCACCTGCGAACGATCCACCGAGCCCACCCTGCTCCAGGCGCTGGAGCTTTTGAACGGCGGCACGGCCTTCACGGCGGCCACCCTCGGCGCCGACACCTATGCGGCGATGACCAACGACACACTGGTGCGGGAGTTGTATCTCTCTGCCTTCTGCCGGGACCCGAGCGCCGCGGAGCTCAAGACCGCGCTCCAACACCTGAGCGCCTCGACCGATCGCAAGGCCGCCGTGGTCGACCTCCTCTGGTCGATCATGAACACGCGCGAGTTTCTCTTCCAGCATTGAAAGCCGCCACCATGAGCCCTGTCGTGACCCGAGCCGCCGCAGTTCTCGCCATCGGAACGGTGCTGGCTCTTGGCGCCTCCGCACGCTCCGGCGCGGCGCCGGCGGTCCAGCCCACGCCGGTCGGCTTCTTGAAAGAAGTCGCGCCGCTACTTCTCAAACGCTGCGCCGGCTGCCATGGGGAGCGGGCTAATCTCGGCGGCTACCGCCTGCATGCGTTTCAAGACCTGATGCGAAAGGGCGGTGGGGGGCGGCCGGCGGTGACGCCCGGTAAACCGGAAGCCTCGGAACTGCTGCGTCGGATTGAAACTCGCGATCCCGCGCTCCGGATGCCGAAGCAGGATGAGCCGTTGTCCGTCTCTCAGACGGCGTTGATCCGGCGCTGGATCCTCGAAGGGGCCCGCTTCGACGGCGGCGATCCGACCGCGCCGTATCGCGCCCAACTCGGCCCTCGGGAACACCCCGCGGCGCCTCTGAGCTATCGGGCCGCTGTGCCGGCTCTGGCGACCGCCGTGGCGCCCGACTCCGGCGATCTCGCCGTGAGCGGCTATCACGAAGTGACGGTGTGGGACGCGCAGTCCGGCCTGCTGAAGCGGCGAATCGGGCGACTGCCCCAGCGCATTCAATCCCTCGCCTTCTCGCCCGACGGCCGGACTCTCCTCGTCGCGGGGGGCACTCCCGGCGAATATGGGGAGGCCGCGCTGGTCGACTGGTCGTCGGGCCGCAGAACGCGCGTCCTCGAATTCGGTTCGGAGATCCTCCTCTCAGCCGCGTACAGTCCCGACGGCCGCAGGGTCGCCACCGGGGGAGCAGACAACACGGTTCGAGTCACCGAGGTCGAGACCGGGAAGCGGCTGTGGCAGAACCGCGTGCACGCCGATTGGGTAACCTCGCTCGGCTTCAGCGCCGACGGGGAGTTTGTGGCGAGCGCTGGGAAGGATCTCACCGTAAAGATCTACCGGGCCACGGATGGCGCCCTGTTCGCCACCTACCTCGGCCACAACCGGCAGATCGGACAGTTCAAGGGCCAGCATCCCGTCTATGCGCTGCGTTTCTCGCCCGAGGGTCGGCAGGCTTACAGCGCGGGCGGCGGCCGGTGGGTGCAGGTGTGGAATCCGATCAAAACGCGAGACGAGGCGGGCGACGCCGGCGACATGGAAGAGCGCTTCGCCAAGCAGGGCCATGCCCGATACATCGAGCATGGCTTCAAGAAGGACGTCTACGCACTGGCCGTCTCCCGCGCCACGCTCTTCGCCGCGTCTTCGGGCGGCGAGGTGAAGCAGTTCAACCTGACCGATCTCAAGGAAGTGCGTTCCTTCCCCTGCGAGCCGGACTGGATTTACTCGCTCACGCTGGATGAGCCGCGCCGGCGACTGATCGCCGGCAGCTACACCGGACTGATTCAGGTGTGGGATGTGGAGAGCGGGAAGCGTCTCTCCGAGTTCTCGGCCCGACCGGGAGCGAACCTCGCGGCCCGGTAATCCGCCGTGGCTCGCGGGGTGCGCCGCTGCTTCGGCCGAGGGATCGACCGCGGGCAGGGCGAACGGAGCGCCGGATGCAGCGCCTGAAGCGCCGTTGACTGTAGAAGCCTGAGGGGGTTGGAACATGCCGCGCTACCTGGATTCGCTGGACGTCAGCCGCAAGATGCTCGAACAACGGCAGCCCGCGTACGCCTTTCGGTCCGCGAGCGCCGAGGAGGGGCTCGCGTGGCAGGGCCGCCTGTCCGAAGCGCTCGTGCAGCAACTCGGCGGGTTCCCGGCAAGAAAATGCCCCCTCAAGGCGGAAGTCACCGAGCGCAAGGAGTTTCCGACCTACATCCGCGAAACCGTGCTCTTCGACAGCCGCGAAGAGATGACGGTGTGGGCCTACTTCCTCACGCCGCGCAACTACCAGGGGCCGGGACCCTGCGTCATCTGCATCCCCGGGCATGGCGCCGGGGTGGACGAAATCGTTGGGATTCGGCCGGACGGCACGGTTCGCGATAACCGGGACGGCTATCAGCATGACTTCGCGCTTCAGTGCGTGGATCACGGCATGACCGCACTGGCGGTGGAGCCGATCGGCTTCGGTCATCGCCGCGACGAGGCCGCGCGAAAGAAGGGGCCCGGATCCTCTTCGTGCATGCCGGCCGCCGGCGCCGCGCTCCTGTTGGGCCAGTGCATGATCGGCTGGCGGCTGTGGGATATCATTCGCTCCGTCGACTACCTGGAGACCCGGCGTGAAGTCGACTCGAAGCGGATCGGCCTGATGGGCATCTCCGGCGGCGGGATGATGACGCTCTTCGGCGCCGCCCTGGAACCGCGAATCAAGGCCTGTCTCGTCTCCGGCTATTACAATTACTTCCGAGACTGCATCTTCTCCATCGCGCACTGCATCGACAACTACGTGCCCGGGCTGCTTTCCCTTGCGGAGATGCCCGATGTCGCGGGGTTGATCGCTCCACGCGCGATGTTTGTGGAGTCGGGCACGCGGGATCCGATCTTTCCGGTCGAGGCGACTCGAGGCGCGTTCGAGCGGGCCCGGGAAATCTGGAAGGTGTTCGGCGCCGAGGAGCGGTTGGGACTTGAGATCTTTGAGGGAGAGCACAGCTTCAGCGGCCGGGACGGCTTTCCGTTCCTGAAGCGTCATCTCTAGGGCATCCATGTCGATTCAAACCGAGATCGATCGCTTTTGTTTTGTGTGCGGACCTGAGAATCAGGCCGGCATCCAGGTTCGCTTCGAAACGGGCGAGCGCAGCGCTCGAGGCGTGTTCACCACCCGAGAGCTTCACCAGGGCTATGTGGGGATGTCTCACGGCGGCGTGGTCGCGGCGGTGCTGGACGAGGCGATGGTGTATGCGGCGGTCACCCTGGGACGCTGGGTCACCACGGCGGAACTGACCATCCGCTACTCCAGGCCCACTCCCACCGGAGTGGAGCTTTATGTCCGCTCGGAGGTCACCCGCCATCAGCGTCGTTTGGTGGAATGCCGGGCGGAGATCCATGATGCCGAGGGCCAGGTGCTTGCAGTGGCCACCGGCAAGTTGATGCAGGGCCGCGAGATCCGTGAGGAAGAGCGGACCGAGTAAAGAGGGCTATTTCACGTGCGTTTGAAGGACAAGGTTTGCATCATCACGGGCGCCGGGGCCGGCATCGGCCGCGCCGCATCGCTGCTCTTCGCACGGGAGGGGGCGGCGCTGATGTGCTCCGACCTGAACCCGGAAACCACCCAGGAGACCGTGAACGCGGTGCGCGCCGCCGGCGGAACGGCTGAGTTTTTCCAGGCAGATGCGGCTTCGGCGGCGGATGTCGAGAAGCTGGTGGCCGCGACCGTTGAGCGCTATGGACGCCTGAACGTCTTCTATGCCAACGCCGGCATTGTGCCCGGAGGAACCGTCACCGAGTGCCCCGAGGACGTGTGGGACCAGGCGATGACGGTGAACGTGAAGAGCGTGTTCATGGCCTGCAAATACGGCATTCCCGCCATGCTCGCGCAGGGCGGCGGAACGTTCGTGGTGACGGCCAGTGTGGCGGGCCTCGTCGGCGTGAAGAACCGCGCCGCCTACTCCGCCAGCAAGGCGGGGGTGGTGGGTCTGGTCAAAAGCGTGGCGCTGGACTACATCCAGGAGGGCATCCGCATCAACGCCATCTGCCCCGGCACCGTGGATACCCCCTCGCTTCAGGGCCGGCTGCGGGCCACCGGCGACTACGAGAAGGCGCTTCGCGACTTCATCGCCCGCCAGCCGATGGGCCGAATCGGAAACGCCGAGGAGATCGCCGCTCTGGCGCTTTACCTCGCCTCGGATGAGAGCGGGTACATGACGGGCTCCCACCTGATGATCGACGGCGGCCTCTCGCTGTGACGCGTCGGGAACTCCCCCTCCGGGCAGCCCTCGGCTGCTGCACGGCACTGACCCTCGGCGCCGCGGCGACACAGGGGGGAGTCCCCGATCTCGGCCCCGGCGCATCCCTCCGCGGGCGCCGATTGTTCCCGGCGGACAGTCCGTGGAATACCGAGGTCGCATCGGCGCCTGTCGATCCGAGGTCGGACGTGCTCATCCGGGGGATCGGCGCCGAGAAGCCGCTCCACCCGGACTTCGGCACGGTCTACAACAGCGCCCCGTCGGGAATTCCTTATATCGTCGTACCGGGCAACCAACCGAGGGCTCAGGTGCGCTTCGAGTACGCTGATGAGAGCGATCCGGGGCCTTATCCGATCCCACCGGGAGCGCCCGTGGAGGGTGGCCCGTTGGCCAGGGGAGATCGCCACATCCTGGTGATCGATCGGGACAACTGGAAGCTGTACGAGCTGTTCAGCGCCTATCCGGAAGGCGGCGGCCGGTGGCGTGCGGGCTCCGGCGCGATCTTTGATCTCGCGACGAACCGTCAGCGTCCCGCCGGCTGGACCTCCGCCGATGCCGCCGGGCTCCCGATTTTTCCGGGCCTGGTCCGCTATGACGAAGTGATGGAACTGGGCGAGATCCGTCACGCGCTCCGGTTCACCGTGCGGCGTACCCGACGCGCGTACATCGCACCGGCACGCCACTTCGCCAGCCGGGATGCCAACCCGGATCTCCCACCGATGGGGATGCGCGTTCGATTGAAGGCGGACTATCCCATCTCCGGCTTCCCCAAACCGGCTCAGATCATTCTGCGAGGCCTTCAGCGGTACGGCATGATCCTGGCGGATAACGGCAGCGACTGGTTCCTCTCCGGGGCGCCGGACATGAGATGGAACGACGACGCCCTCAACACGCTCAAGCGCGTACGCGGACGCGACTTCGAAGTCGTGAAGATGGGGGAAGCGACCACCCGATAGCAGTGGCGACGGCCGAACCGCGGATTCAACACTGAAGTCGCGCTGCCCCGGAGCCGATCCGGAGCAGCGCGGATCCGCTCTGCCTACTTGCAGGCGGCGAGGTGCCCCGAGCCGGCGGCCAGCGCGTTGGCATAGGCCGTCCGCTGGGCGGCGATCTGTGCGGGTGAGGCGAGACCCGTATCTTCCCAGAGGAAGGTGGGCGTCAGCGTCGCCGCAAACCGCTTCCAGGACGCGTGGCCATCCGCGAAGATGTAGTTGCTTCCCCTGTTGTGGCGGCACTTCAGGTTGGAGATGGCGTTGCGAATGTCCGGCGACTGCGCGTCCCCCTCCACAACCGCGATGAGTTCGGCCGGGAACGGGATGGACGCCATGGATCGGCCAAAGGCGCAGTGGGGGTTCCATGGGAAACTTGCGCTGTTCGGGTTATCCACGCAGCCGGGCTGGCAGTTACCACGGACATAGATGTAGTTGATGTTGAAGTTGAAGGCCAGGTTGAGCCGGTCTCCGTTCGGCGGTTGCTGTGCTCCGCCCGAGAAGTCCGACCGCAGATAGCCTTCGGTGATCGCCGCCGAGCCGCAGAGAAGCGCCTTGTAGTTCTTCATATACGGCTGAATGAGATCGGTCCACGCCGCATAGGGCGTTCCGGTCTCGCAGGGCGTCCCGCCGCCTGAGGAGGTTCGGAACGGCGGGGAGTTCCGGATCCGGTCCGCCACCGTTATCTCATCGTAGTCCTGGCTGTACATCATCAACGCCGTGCCGATCTGCTTGAGGTTGCTCAAACAGCCGACCTGGCGGGCCTTCTCACGGGCTTGAGCGAAGACCGGGAAGAGGATCGAGGCGAGGATGGCGATGATGGCTATCACAACAAGGAGTTCGATCAGCGTGAAGCCACGTCTTCGTGGAAGCATTCGTTGGTTCCTTACCTGGCCGTCGGTCCCATAAGCCGCCCCATCCTCGGAGCCGAGCCGCAGCCGACAGGCACTAATTGTATATTCTCACACTGAACCCACTGCACAACTGCAATTATTTAAGATGTTGGCCGCAACGCCCCCCGGCAACGGGCGCCGTCAACGGGCGGGCAGGTCCAGCGAGCGCCCATCGAGATCCAGGGCGTACATGAGCTGGTTGTAGTCGTACCGCGGAACGAATCGCTCGCCGCCGGAAAACATCTGGCTGTAGGTGCCCTCGAAGTAGATGCGCCGGCCGTCGCGGGCATCGAAGTACGGGTGCTGCCTGGGGTTGTAGAAGCTGTAACGGGGATGGGTGGCAACCTTGCGGGCGTTGACCCACGGTCCTTCGGGCCGATCGGCTTCAAGGTACCAGACCTACCAGACCTCTCCCAGCATCGAGGCGCCCTTGAGCTGAACGGCGATCATCACGAAGCGCTGCCGGTGGGTGTTCCAGTTGACGGATCCGGCCGCAAGCTGCAAATCCCGGCGAGCGCCATCCCGCCCCGAGGCGCTCGGCAGGAAGCGGGCCTCCGCTCGGGCGAGTTTCCGCGTTCGGATGAACCGGAGCTCGTCAGCCGGCGAAACGGTGGGAGCGCCCCGGCGCCAGGCATAATGGGCACGGCCATGCCGGTCGCTCGCGGGAACGGTCTTGCCGGCGGGAAGGCAGCCGAAGGCCTCGTAGGCGGCCGGGTTGCGAACGGCATCAAGAGTGGCTCGAACGCGTACGTTCGGGAACGGGTTGCAAAAGTAGACGTACAGCGGCCCGGACTCCGCCGGACTTCCGGTTGCCGATCCGAGGAAGGTGTGTCCGCCGGGAATGGCAGGCGCCTTCAAGGGGAACGGCGCTACTTTCTTCCAGACGAACGCCTGGGGGTCGAACTCGATGAGGCCCCGTTCGTAGGCCTCCAGAAACCCCCGAATCTTGCTGTAGAAGCCGAAGAGGCGCACTCGAGCGCCTTCCTTCAGCACAAACAACCCCGTGATCCAGGTCGGCCCCTCGCCCGGCAAATGGGCGGTTTCCCGAGCGAAGCCGTTTGCATCCAGGGCATAATCCAGTTCCACGCCTTGATCGGGCGCGAGTCCACCCGCCGACGGAAGCAGAGAGGTCGCGCCGGGAACATGGAAGTTGCCCAGCGGATACTCCGGGCGCAGGGTATCCCCCCAGAACCAATAGAGACGTCCGCCCAACACCGCGTTCACCACGCTGTCGGAGCCCAGCACGCGAGCCTTCAGCTCAGATCCCGAAACGGGCGGCATCAGCCCGGCCTCGAGACTGTCGCGATACCGTTCGGCTCCGGTCACCCGGTAGAGCCGCTCCGCGGGCTGCGTTCGGCGAAGCTTTAGAACGTCCCGGCCGCCGGGCCGCACTTCCAGGGCCTTTCCCCGAAAGCCGAAGCCATCTTTCTGAAACTCGTACCCCGGCGACTCCACGGTGTAGAACCAGCGCCCGGGCGGCTCTCGGAGCACCGCGACCCCGGCGCTGTCGGTGACGTACTCCACGTGATGCACGGTGGTCAGCGTCACCATCGGCACACCGCGCTGAGTGACCTCATCCACGACCGTCACCGAGTAGGGCGGTGTTGGGGCGCCGCCTTGAGCGGCGAACGCCGTGCCGACCAGCAGCGCCGCCAGCGCGCCAACCCGTACTCCGAATGCCGCTCCGCCCATTTTCGTCCTCCACCTCTGCCGGGCTGAAAGCGTTGACCGCGGCAGCAGACTGATGGGGTGCATCAACGGCCCGCCCAGACTCCTGCAACGACAATGGTCGCCCGCGCCACATGGCTCGCTCTTCTGGATGTCGTTCCCCAGATCGGCTCATCCCGGTGCGAATCCCGTGGACTGTTCCCCATCTCCTTAACGATTTCTGAACGCGATTCGGGGTCGTATCTCGGGAGGCCTGGATCCCGTTTTGAGTCGTACCGGGACGCTGAGGAGTTCGCCTCGCCGAGTGGGAGGGCGCCCGGCGCCGGTGACGAGAGGATGTCCGGCACTTCGGATGTCCAGACAGGAAGAACCCTGGTGGATTGGTTATTTCAAAACCCCCTCGCGGACCTCAGCGGTCCGCAATTCCTTGTGCTCTATCTGATTGCCGCAGTGGCGACGCACTTGGGCGTACGCTTTGCGGTGCTCCGCGCGCTTCCAGCAGACCCGGCGGCCGACGAATCGCTCCCCTTGCAGCCGGATCCCTACGAGATCGCGTACCTCCACGGCGGCGAGGAGCATGTGCTCCGAACCGCGGTCGCGGCGCTGGTGGAGCGAGGCGATCTGACGCTGGACACTGAAAAGCCCGGCGGCAAGGACACCGTGTTGATGCCGGCTGATCGGGTCGCCGATGCCGACATCCGTCACCCGGTGGAGCGCTCCGTACTCACGACACTTCGGGCCAGCGCTTCGGCCCGGGAGCTCTTCGATGGAGCGGTGAGAGCCGGAATTCACTCACAGTGCCAGACCTATGAGCGGGATCTCACCCACCGGGGACTGCTCTGTGTAGCTCCCCCGGACTTCCCTCGCATTCTCGCCGGGCTGGCGGGCGCCGGGTTTCTCTTCACCCTCACGGCCTACCGGCTGCTGGAGGCCTCGCACTACGGACGAAAGAACATCGGCCTGTTGATCCTCTTCTGGCTGATCTCAACCGCGTTGCTGCCGGTCACGGTACGGGTGTCGCGACGGCGCCTGACGCAGGCGGGCCAACGCTTCCTTTCCAGTGCACGAACCGCCTTCACGCCGATGCGAGAGCAGCTTCTCTCCACCGATCGGAGCGCCGCCTGGGGCGGGCTGCTGCCGCTGGTCGTCGCAACCTTCGGTGTAGGGATTCTCTCGCAGACCTCCTTCGCGGCCTATCCCAGCTTCTTCCAGCGCGCCGCCACGAAGGCGGACGGCGGATCGGCAGGCTGCGGCGCGGCGATCGGCTGCGGCTCAAGCTGTGGCGGCGGAGGCGGAGGCTGCGGCGGCGGAGGCTGTGGAGGCGGGGGCTGCGGAGGGTGAACGGTTCGCTCTTGCCGTCGGGGGCAGCGGCTCTGTACTTCGTCGCTGCTGTCGCAGTCCACGCAGTCCTGCGCTTCTGGATCATGCAAAAGGCTCCGCGCGCCAGCGGACATTCGGTGCTTACCGAAACTCCAGACGTCTATGAGATTGCCTTCCTGCGGGACGGCGTGAACGGAGTGGTCCAAACCGCCGTCGTATCGCTTCTGGGGCGCCGACTCCTGCAAGAATCGCCACGAGGAGTTCGTCGACGTCACGTCCAGATGCGCCGCTCCTCGACCTCGGATGAAGACCTCCCGGAGCAACTTCTGGAGCGAGTGATTCTGGCGGCCGCCTTTCGTCCCCTGTCACGATGGATGCTCTCCGACCTGCGACTTCTGGATCGAATGAAGGACCTCTGTCGCAACTACGAGGAGAGACTCATTCAGCGTGGCTACATGGCGGGCTCACCTTTGCCGGGGCAGTGCCGATGGGGAGCAGGCATTGCGGCAGCTCTGCTACTTGCAGCAGCAGGAACGTTGTGGAGGTGGAGTCATCCTCACGGCGGAGGAGTCGGTGTATCTCTCTATGCGCCGCTCGTCCTGGTGTCATTGCTGTCCCTCGCTTCAACGGTTCATTGGGATCGTGGCCCGTGGACCCGTGAAGGCAGAGCCTTCCTGCGTCAACGAAGGGAGGCGATCACGACAGGTACGACGACCCCGGACATGCTGGTGGCGGCAGCCGGCATCCGCGCTCTGAGCGGAACTCCATGGAGCGACTGGACGCAATTCTTCAACAGGTTTTCACTGCCGCCGATGCTGTGGCTCGCCCAGCGATTCTTGTTGCCGCAAACTCTCCACGGGTTTGATGCCGCCGGGTGGGGAGATCCTTTTGCGAACCCCTTCGAGATCGACAAGTGACGCGGGAGGACACTTCGGCAGCTGTGCATCGGACGGAGGGGACTGCGTTGGGGAAGGCTGAGAGGGGGGCACTCGGGCAGAGCACGGAACTTCCCGCTCTGGGTTCGGGGTTGGGTTACCGTAGAGTGCATCGGGGCGAGTTGTTTCTGGATCGTCGGGGGATCGACTTTCTCGAAATCGTGGCGGATCACTTCATGAGCGCCGACCCGGCGGTGCAGTCCGAGCTGGCGCTGCTCCAGGCGCACTTCCCCCTGATCCCGCACGGGCTGGATCTCTCTCTGGGTAGCGCGGAGGGACTCGATCCGGCCTATCTGGACCGTCTGGCCCGAGTCGTCGAAGCAATAGATCCTCCCTGGTGGAGCGAGCACATTGCGTACACGCGTGCGGATGGGGTCGCCATCGGTCACCTCGCCGCACTGCCACTCACGCGAGAAGCGCTGGATTTTCTGTGCGCCAACATTCACGCGGCGCAACGCCGCATTCCGGCGCCGCTGATCCTGGAGAACATCACCACCCCGTTTCGCCTCCCCGGCGATGAACTCACCGAGCCTCAGTTCCTCACCGAACTGACGGAGCGCACCGGCTGCGGGCTGTTGTTGGACGTGACCAACCTCCTCGTGAACGCGGCCAACCTCAGCTTCGATCCCTCGGAGTATCTGGACCAGCTTCCGCTGGAGCGAGTGGTGCAGACCCACTACGTCGGCTGGGCACGGCGCGGCGACACGTGGGTAGACGATCACGGTTCCGAGACTCCGGAGCCGGTGTGGGAACTGCTCGCCGAGGTCGCCGCGCGTTGTCCGCTCCGCGGCATGGTCCTCGAACGGGATCGAAACATCCCGGCCCTTGCCGAGCTCCGACCGGAGTTGGAGCGCGCCCGGGAGATCGGTCGAAAGGCGGGTCGGTGGGACTAGCCCGCGAACAAGCGCTCCTGGCGAGACTCTTCGTCGATGGTTCCTACCGGGATCGGTTCTTCGCCGACCCGGCAACCGTGGGGCAGGAGGCGAACCTCCCGGCCGCCCGGATCGCGGCCATCGGCCGGTGTGAGGTGGAGATCCGAGCGTTCGCGCACTCGCTGATCCACAAGCGCCTGGTGGAGATCCGGGGGTTGCTCCCGGCCACCGAGCGGGCGCTCGGCGACCGGTTCGGTCCGCTCGCCCGGACCTACCTGGAGCAACACCCTCCCGGCGGCCTCGACAAGCCGGCCGAGGATGCGCGGGGTCTGAGTCGCGCACTGGCCGCCTTGCCCGACGGAGAGGTCCCACCCTGGATTTCGGAGCTGGCTCGCTACGAAGGCTCCCGACTGATCGAGGCAGCAGGCGGGCTTGGAGTTCTACCGAGACTCGTCGTTTACCGGTTTCCCGTGGTGAATCTGCAACGCAGCCTGCTTCGGGGCGACCCGCTTGGAACGCCCAGACCCCGACTCACCCTGGTGCTGGAACCAGCTCACCGTCGCCGCGCGTGAACCGCCGCGAGTGCTCTGGGAACGGGCCCGCCCTTGCGAACGGGCCTGCTCAGCGTGCGAGCCCCTACACCTTGAACCGCAACTCCCGGCCCAACTCGAAGTCGGCCCCATCCGGGAGCACCGCATTCACCATGAGCAAGCGATAGTCGCCCTCCGGCAGTGCAGCGTGCGATAGGGTGAGCGATGTCTGGGCATCATCCCAGGCCTTCGCCAACTCGATCTCCGACCCATCCGCAGCGGTCAAAGTCACTTCAAGGTCCCGCAGCGCCGAGGAGAAGTTCAGCACCACCGGGTCTGCCGCCCCGAGTGTACCGCCCTCAGCCGGCGCGCTGGAAACGACCACCACAGGCTGGAGAACACTCTGAACAGGAGTAGACGGAGCAGACATGGAAACACTGATCGCCTCTGAGCGGCTGAGATTGCCGGCTTCGTCCCGCGCTTCGATCGTCGCCGTAAAGTGCGGGGCTTTCAAGAGGGCCTGTGGAACCGGGCAGCTCACCGACCAGATGTGATCGGCGCCCCGATCCAGCGAGACACTTGTCTTGAAACCATCTGTTTGCAGCATGGCGCTCACCGAGACGATACGGGTGGCGGGACTTGCGGTCACGGCCGACCGGATCGTCAAGGTTCCTGCCTGTAGAGAAACCTGGGGCGACGACAGTCGTGGAGCCTTTACCTCGTCGGTGCCGAAGAATGCTCGCACAACCGCCTTGATGCGTTCGAAAACAGCCGTCGGCTCGAATCCCACCAACAACCCGAGGGCGATAGCGCTCAGGGTGCTTCCGGAACTCTGGGAATGCAGCTGGCCCACCGCGCCAAGGAGGCCGGCACGGATGACTGCAAACATGGCGCTCGCCAGACCTGCCGCATAGATCGGAGATGAGAGATACCAGAGAATGCTCTTAGGGTTCAAAGTGCGAGAAGGTATGGAGAGGTACAGCAACCGACCGATCGCAAGGCCGGCCCCAGCCAGCCCCCCGGCTGCCGCGAGCAGTACGGGACGCAGCACGTGCCATTGAGCTGCATCCAATTGGACGGTAAACCCGCCTAGTGTGAAGTCCCACAGCCTCGCGCCCTCAATGATGGTGTAGGTAGCCACACCGTCGCCGGCGCCACCGGTTTGACTCCAGAGTTTGACCATCCAGCAGAAGCTCAAGAGAAGGGTGACCCCTCCCCAAACGGCCAGCGCCCACTCCCAATAGGCATTCCGCAGAGTGAGGGCTTGATCCGCTTTATCCAGAGTGTCGCGGGCCTTCGCCAGTTTGGATCGTGCGCAGACGAGATCCGGTTGCTGGGACTCTAGAGACTGCTGCGCACAGTCCAGCGCACCCTCGGCGTCGCCGCCGCCTTCCGGCAAATGCGCAAAACCTCGGATCTGGCTCCGCAGTTCCGCAAGCTGCGACCTTAGAGACGTCAGACGTGCGACCAGGGTCTCCTTCTGCGATTGCATATCGTTCATTTTCGAAATCCTCCCGTGGCGCAAGTTGCTCCTTCCGGATGCCGCGGGGCGAGGCGGAGGGGGCAACTCCAGGCGCCCGAATCTTCGGCCCTAGAAGGTGATCTCGATCACGGCTGCGCGAACCATGTCGACGAGAGCTTGCATGGAGGTGGCAGCATCCACTCCGGAGAGCACCTTTTCGTACACCGCGCTTTGCTGGGTGTCACGGATGTGATCGGCCACGTGGCCCGCGCCTTCAAACGTGAGTACTTCTCGCCAGAGCCGAAAGACGACATCCCGGATCACCGTCTTCTTCTCCCGGTCCGTCAGCGTGCCGTCCGTAGCCAGATTCTCCAGCGTCATCCCCCGTGCGACCATGGCCTCCGCGACGGCCCTGGAGCGGGCATGCATGCGGGAAGCGACCGCATCGCGGGTCAGCCCACCCACAATGGCGTTCGGATCCTTGTTCGTCACCGCCCGGATGATTTTCATCACGACGCTGGTTGCAAAAATACCAAGCATGGCGAACCTCCCCTAACTTCGATTCCCTGGCTGCGTGGAGCAGCGGGTGGACACCGAAAACCGGCGCTCCTAGTTGAGAACGCGCGGGAACGCGCGAACCTGACACCCCCGCCTCTGGAGAACACCGCCCACGTCCTGGATCGCGGCATGCCAGGCGGAGGATCTGCGGGGCCTATCGGGAAACGGCTGGTGGAAGCTGCCGCTTCGAGGTGCACGCCGTGGTGTTCGCTCGGTTCTCTCCCGGTTTCGCGCTCTGCCTGGCGCTCGTGATCGCCTGCTGCGTGGGGCCGCGCGCCGCCTCAGCCGACACGGTGCTGCGCTTCTTTGCGCAGGCCTACACTCCGGAGATCACCACCGGAGACAATCCCCGCCCGCTGAAGGAGTTCACGCGCCTCGCCCGAGAGTTCGAGCGGCTCCACCCGGGCGTGAAGATCGAGTTCACGAAGAGCCCGGTGGGCGACTTTCGCACCTGGATGCGGACTCAGCTTCAGGGGGGCATGGCTCCCGACGTGATGTGGTCGCACTCCACCTTCACGAACGAGGATGCCCGCTACGGCTGGTTCGTCAACCTCGACCCGTTCCTCGAACAGCCGAACCCCTACTGCCCACCCGGCTCTCAGGGCAACAAGCGCTGGCGAGATCAGTTCTACCCGGAGGCCACCAACGCCAAGCGGGCGCCCGACGGTCACCTCTACTCCCTGCCCATCGACCAGGTCGAAACCTGCGTCTTTTACAACAAGGAGCTCTTCCAACGCGTGGGCGCCGTTCCGCCGAAGAGCTGGGCGGAGTGGATGGAGATCCACCGCAAGCTGAAGGCGGCGGGCGTGCTGCCGTTCCTGATGACCGGCTCCCAGGAGATGCGGTACACCTGGGCGCGCCGGATCCTGAACGACCAGCTCTGGGCCGATCGGGTCCCGGAGATGGACGTCCGCCAGACCGAGTACGGCTTCCCCGGGGTGGACCAGCAGGAGTTCGTCCGCGCCTACAAAAAGGGCATCTTCTCCATCCACGATCCGCGCTACTCGGAACTGCTCCGCATCCTGAAGGAGTGGTCGGCCTACTGGCAGCCGGGACACCTCGCCGCCCTCGACGACCGCCTCTTTCGAATGGGCAAGGTCGCGATGTGGTGGGACGGGAGCTGGTACACGCCGGTCATTCGGCAGGACAAGCTGCGGTCGTTCGAGTACGGTTCCTTTCTCGTGCCGCCCATCACTCGCGAGACGAGCCCCTATGCCTCGAGCGTCGGCGCGCGCGGGGTCGGCGGCGCGACGTCGATCCAGTACTGCATCACCAACACGGCCATGCGGTCGAACAAGGTGGAGCTCTGCATCGACTTCCTGCGCTTCATCACGGCTCCGCAGAACCTGCAGCCGCTCGTTCAAGAGGCCGAGCTGTTTGTTCCCAACGTGGTGGGCCTCGCCGGGGCGCCCAGCCTGAACCTGTTCATGGAGGTGCTGCGAAAGGGCGCCACTCGATTCAATGGCGAGGATGCCGGCCCCCTCTACAACGAGCGACTGTTCCGCGTGCTGCAGGGCTACCTCGGAGGCGAGTACACCGAGGAGCAGTGTCTCGCCCGTCTGGATCGATACCTCGCAGAAAGCGTGGAGATCACCCTCAAGGACAACGCGGATGTGTGGCGTTTTGACGCCAACTGGGAGATCCAGCCCCCGCCCAGCAGCCCCACTCCCGCCGGTCCCGGTGGACAGACGCCCACCGGGGCGCTCCTCGCCGGCGCCGGACTCGCGGTTGCTGCGGGGATCGGCGTGGCGCTCCGCCGCCCGGCCATCCGGCGGGCCCGCATCAGCTACCTGTTCATCCTGCCCAGCTTCATCCTGCTGGGGCTGTTCAGCTACTACCCCATCCTCTCGGCGCTCGGCCACGCCTTTACCGAGTGGAAGGGCAACGGCGACACCCGGTGGGTCGGCCTGCTGAACTTTCGGACGATGTTCGCGGACGACATCCTGAGAGACAGCGTCTGGAACACCGTTCGGTTGCTCGGAGCTCAGATCCTGATCACCCTGACGGCCCCGCTCATCGCGGCGGAGATGATCTTCGCCCTCCGCAAGGAGCGGGCTCAGTACCTCTATCGGGTGCTCTTCGTGGTGCCGATGGTCGTGCCGGGAGTGGTCATCCTGCTCATCTGGGGGTTTCTTTACGACGACAATGTCGGTCTGCTCAATCAGCTTCTGGAGGCCGTCGGCGCGGGTGGGTGGCGCCAGTCGTGGCTGGGAGACCCCCGGATCGCGCTCTACTCGCTGATGTTCATGGGTTTCCCGTGGGTCGGCGGTTTCGCGCTGCTCATTTACTACGCCGGATTGCAGAGCATCTCCGGTGATGTGTTCGAGTCGGCCCGACTCGACGGCGCCTCCGGGCTCCGCCGGTTCCGCTCCATCGATCTGCCCTTGCTGCTCGGACAGATCAAGCTGCTGATCGTGCTCAGCTTCATCGGCGGACTGCAGGGGTTTCAGACTCAGCTTCTACTCACCAACGGCGGACCCGGCTTTTCGACCACGGTCCCCGGCATGCAGCTTTACCAGAACGCCATCTCCTTCGATCGGATGGGCTACGCCTGCTCCATCGGGGTGGCGCTCTTCCTGGTGATCCTCGGCATCACCTACCTCAACATGAAGTACCTGAAATCCAGCTCGGAGCATCAGCCATGAGTCGCTCGGCCAGCCGATCTCCCGCGATGCGAGACCTCCCGATCCACCTCGGATTAGGGCTGCTCCTGCTGCTGACCTTCTACCCCTTCTACTTCCTGATCCTCACCTCGTTCAAGGACAACACCCAGTTCTTTCACGACTTCTGGGGTTTCCCATCTCCACCTCAGTGGGACAACTACCGGCAGGCGTGGGAAGCCATCTCGCCGTACGCGATCAACAGTGTGGTAGTGACGGTGAGCACGGTCATCGGCACGTTGTTCGTCGCGTCGCTCAGCGCCTACGCCTTCGCCCGACACCGCTTCCCGGGTCGAGAAACGCTGTTCTACGCCATCCTCGCGCTGATGATGGTGCCGGGCGTTCTCACCCTGGTCTCGGCGTTTATGTGGATGAAGCAGTTCCCGCTGACCGGCGGAAACGACCTGTGGGGCAGCGGCGGAACGGGTCTGCTCAACACCCACTGGGCCCTGGTTCTGCCTTACGTCGCCGGCGGTCAGGTGTTCGCCATCTTCATCCTGCGGAGCTTCATCGCCGCCCTGCCCGAAGAGCTGTTCGAGGCCGCCCGTCTCGACGGCGCCTCGGAGTGGCGGCTCTTCGGCGCCATCGCCGTGCCGCTCTCCCGCCCCATCCTCGCCACCGTCGCCGTGATGACCACGCTCTCCACCTGGAACGACTATGTGTGGCCGCTCATTGTGCTGTCGGAGGAGTCGAAGAAGACCCTCAGCATCGGCCTCGCCTTCTTCCGCGGCGCCTACCAGACCACCTACGGACCCTTGATGGCCGGTTACGTACTGGCGTCCATCCCGCTGCTGCTGCTCTTCCTGCTCACCATGCGCTCTTTCATCGCCGGACTCACCTCCGGCGCCCTCAAAGCATGAAGTGCAAGGCCAGAACCCCAGAATCCCGCAACCCCAGAACCCCAGAACCCCGGAACCCCAGAACCCCACGCCTACGGCGAGTGTCTCGGCAGCGTTAGCCGGCGGCGCGTTAGCACCTTTCGACGCGAGTCCTCAAATTCCAGCTCCACTCCACCCGGCGCCGGCTTCCACGCGACCCGTGCCGGCCGGGACGCACTTAGGGACTCCACCGGGATTCCCGCCAGCAGCAGCCTGAGGAAGCGACGCTGGTCCTGCGGCGTGGCAGTCGAGAAATCCACCGAACCCTCTTCCACCGGCGGAACCGCGGCTCCCGGCGCCGGGAGCCGGCGAGCCAATAGCGTAAGCAGACGTCGCTCGTTTCGGAACACGATCGCTTCCTGTCGGAAGTGAATCTTTTCATGCTCAGGGATCTGGCTGAGGGCGAAACAGCGTTGAGTATTCAGCTTCAGGCAGTGCTTCACGTAGTCTTCGAAGCCCAGCCCATGTCGAAGCTTGACGGTAGTTCTCATCGACTCGACGACGTTGGCGGGCGGCTCCACCCAGCGGCTCCAGATCGCACGGTTCGAGCGCATGAGCAACCGGTCACCCACGGCCCGATAGAGCCGGTGGTGGGTCTGCGCGATCACCCGACTCCAGTCGGCGACGGATCCCTCCTCCGACGGTCCGGCCGACGGCGGACCGTTGTTGCTCCGAAGCGAATCGGTCCACGCGTCCGCCACCAATTCGATGCCCCCCTTCTCTGTCAGAAACTCGAGATGGGACTGCTCCGTCGGCTTGATTCTCTGATCCGGCTTCCACACCAATCGCGTCTTTCGCCACAGCGGCGAAACAAACCCCGGCAGCGCCTGTGCCTGCGGATCCAACCAGCGCCGATCCAGGCGTGAGGCGGCCTCGGCTTCCTGCTCCCAACTCTTTCGCTGTCGGCCCGCCTCCATAACGCCGGCCACATAGGCCGTTCCGGCTACCCGAAGCCCACCCATGAGTTTGTAGTTTGCGCCGTCGAACGCCACGATTCCCACCGCGCCCGACTGAGCGCTGAGGCCAATTCTTGTGGACGGGGAGCGAATCGCCTCGGCCAGAGACGGATCGCTCAACGCCGCTGCATCGAGCATGCCTCGAATCTCCGGACTTACCGAGTCCACCGGGCGGAAAAAGAGAGCCTGCTGCGCGAGGTGGCTGTTCTCTCTTCCGGTTCCGATCACGCCGACATCGCCGGACATGGCCAGGGCGAGACTCTGCCGTTCTTCACCGCTCAGAGAGGCAATCCAATCCCCAACTCCGCGCTGCTGCTCCAACTGGCGACCCAGAAGTCCGCCGGTTTCCTTACCGCTTCTGAGCGCCTCGACCAGCGTGGCCAGATCCGCTTCAAGAGCCGCAGCCCGCTCCGACTCGTCCCGCTCCTCTCGCTGTGCGAACAGGGACTCCAATCGGGCAACTCGTTGGGCCCACGCCGGATCCAGGGACATCTCATAGCGATCCGGACCGCTTGATCGCACGCGGTACTGCATCACCTCCGCCAGCGCCTGAAGACACTGGTCAGGCGTACGACCGTTGAGCCGTACGGAGACGGGATCCGCCGCGATATTCTCGGAAAACTGGATCTTGACGGATGCCTGCCGCTCAATGTCCTGAACCACGGTCGACAGTGGAACTCGAAACCGCCTTACGGAGACGGCCTGCAGGCGGCTTGCATGAGCAGGTTCGAGGACAAATCCGAGGATCACCGGCAGCGAAGCTGCCCGGAGCAGCCAGTGGGGCGGCTTTGATCGCATGGTGGATTATTAGTCCTTCCGGATGCCGAACCCAGGAACGGGGTTGAGAATCAAACCATCCGGAGGACGGACTGAATAGACGGCGGGAATATGGAGCTCCGTCCCCTTCGTCAGGTTGAACTCCGACCTCGGAATCTTAACGTTTCGCTGCAAGCCTGAAATCGTAATCCGGTGTGTAAAGGACCCAGAGCTTGTCGGACCGCTCGCTTCGTGCTGCATGATCACCGAGTCTCGAGTCGAGACCCAGCAGCGGTAGGTTCCACGGTGGACAGAATGCCGTGCCGAAAAAACCCGGCACGTCTCTCCGGAAACGACCTCAGTGTCCCTCAACCGGGTCCACCGGGTGGTCGGCGATACCTTTGAAACCTCGCTCAGGCTGGAATCCCCCTTCCAGATGGGGAGAGTCGGAGGCTGCAACGGCGCCGTCTGATGCTTTGCATAGCGGGGTCCAGCGGAGAATTTCTCAAATTCCTTGGGGAAATTCAGAAACAGGAAGCGATACGTGCTTCGGAGCGATAGCAATGCATATTTCTTGTGCACAAGGTGCTCATACTCAACATCAGGTTGATCAGCCAATCTGAGGGTAATTATACGAGGCAAATTCGACGCTCCTTCTCGCTCGATGATCTTGTAGTCGCCTCCTGAAACGATGATCTCTCGCTGACGGATAGTTGTTGTTTTGGCGCTATCGGACTTATCGATACGGATCCTAGTTCTCGACTCCAGCATTCTGAAAGAAGACTGGTCTGCTGCATAACTTCCGGCGGGCAACGTGCACACACACATTAGCCAGATCACCAGGCCAGAAGCGACGCAGGCACAATACTTGATGGCCCGAAAGGTTGATAGAAACAACAAGCCCGGAACGGAACATTGAACCATGGCTGCACCCGTTGAACACCCCAGATACGATGTAACAGTCGCCTAAATCGTCGAGTTCTTATGTGAGCCGCGTGGAGGCGGGGCGTCCTCACGACCTCGACTGCAATATCAGACCGACGGAGGGCGACTGTAGTCGGCCACCCTCCTATCAGCGTGGCGGAACAATATCCCTCATGTCCTGGATTCGAGAGTCCAAGCTCCCGACATAAATCGCTCCTGGCAAGTTTTGATCAAAAACCGAAGCTGGCGGTGTCGAGGAGCCAACAACGACCAGGGCACTACGCACGTAGACTGCGGTTCAAGGACTGTAGTACCTACCCGCATTCTCATCCTCCGTTCCGACCACACCCCCGCACTCCCACCAGAACTCGACCTTCCAGTCCACGAAGCACTCATCCTGGTTCACAACGGTCCACTGATAGGCGGGAATGGTCTGAATGTCTTTCTCGACCCAACCCTGTGCATCAATGTTGCTGTAAAGCTTCATGTACGGATGATCGTCATGGTACGGGGAGAAACAAAACAGCTCACCATCAAGATTGTAATTCTGATTGACGGCGAAGTGCGAACCGGCTGTCGGACCGGTGAGAACTCCGTTCACACCGAATGCGGCGCCGCTGATTGCAGCGGTGAGGACCAAAGCCACGAGCCAGCTTGACGGTCGAAAAACAGCCATGGCACCTTACCCCCTATCAAGTCATAGCTTCACCCCATTGCGTTTCTCCAACTCTTGAGCAGTATATCAGCCCCCGCAATGCAGTCCACGAGTAGAGGCCCGGGGCGGAAAACTCATCATGGTATGCATTGCTACAAAGAATAACGATGATGTGGTGGTGGTGCTCACTCGGGAGAGACTTTGGTGGAGATCACCGACAAGCAGTCCTGGGGCGTTGCCCCAGAGTGGGATGAGGTTGCCCCGTTGGTCCGCGGGTTTGGCCGGGAGGTTCGGGTTGCCTGGCGCGGCGCATCCGTGTATCACGCGATCAAGACCGGCAATGACGGACCGCAAATCGCACGGCTCGGCCGAACGCGCGGGGGCCGCCCGGGATTGAAATCCCGGGCTGACACGGAGCGCCACCGCAGCGGGCGGATCCGAGTCCCACAGCGACCTTCACGCAGCAAGCCGGGTGTTTCAACACCCGGCGGACTCTGGCAGCGTCAGCGAATAACCGCTACACAATGACCTTCTCGCGATCCTGGGCATCCCATCGGTCCCAGACCTTCCTTGGCGCGATGATGTAGTTCCACTCTCCGTGGAACGTACTCTGCACCATCTTCAACCCGGCTATCTC
>SYKE01000058.1 GCA_005798285.1 Actinomycetota bacterium | reverse complement strand
GCTGGGAGGATCAGTTCAACCTGTCCCTCGATCCTGAGACGGCGCGCTCGTATCACGATGAGACGCTGCCCGCAACCGGCGCGAAAGTGGCCCACTTCTGCAGCATGTGCGGACCCAAGTTCTGCAGCATGCGAATCACCCAGGACATCCGCGAGTATGCGGCAGAGCAGGGTCTGGGCGTGGAAGAAATCGTGGAGGACGGTCTTCGACAGAAGGCAGAGGAGTTCCGCTCCTCCGGCGGCGAGCTCTACGTGGCCACCGAAGCCGCCGCGAGTTAAGCCGGCGCCTGTTCCGAAAAGCCCGACGGTTCTCCGCAGCCGTCGGGCTTTCTCGTTTCTCCTCCCCTCTTAGTCCCGGCGGTGGCCGGCGCCGCCGTGAACCGGGCGCCGGGAAGAATTCACTGGGAGGGAGGAGAAATCGCATTCCCCATCGTTACTAGGCTGACAGAGGTCTCTTCGCCGATCCGCGCCTTTTTGGCCCGAGTGGCGATGGGACGTGGGAGAAGCCTATGACACCCTCAGGGATGCGGGCGATGCTCTGCCTGCCGGCGCTTCTGGCGCTGAGCGGCGGGCTCGCCCGGGCCGACGAGAAATCCGATCAGCTCCTCAAAGCTGCCGGTGACGCGGCCCGAAAGCTGGACTCGATCCGAGCCAGATTCACTCAGCAGTCGGGAACCGCCACGTACGAAGGAACTGCAATCCTCGCGCGCCCGAACAAAGTTCGGGTGGAAACAAAGGGGCCGAGCAACTCAACCTTTGTTTCCGATGGGAAACAGACTTACAGCTACCAGGCGTCGCGGAACACCTACACCCAATCCACCGTCGATCCGAACCGACGGGCGGTGACCGTGGGAGCCGCGATCCCGCTGCGGATCTTCTTTACTCCGGACGAGCCCTATCCCATGCCCGATGGCACGGTGAAGAGCTATGTGGGCGCCGAAACCCTCGACGGCGTCAGCTATGAGGTGGTCCAGGCAAAACTGCCGGCCCGAAAACTGGCGGTGCCGCTAGTGCTGCGCCTGGGCGGCGATGCAAAGCCCGCGCCGGCCCCGACACCGGTCAATATGGAAACAACGGTGAGGTTTTACTTCTCGCCGACGGATCAGCTCATTCATCGAATGACGATCCGCACCAAATTCGGCGAGCGGGAGAGCGTGTCCACGTACGCACTCAAGGACGTGGAACTGAATCCCAGGGCGCCTGCAGACCGGTTCGCTTTTGTGCCGCCGCCGGGAGCTCAGCTCTACAAGCCGCCGACTCTCGCCGACTATGCGGCAGGCCTCGTCGCGGTCGACAAGAAAGCGCCGGACTTTCAGCTCCCCACGCCGGACGGTGAGCGTCTCGCGCTCTCCGACTACGTGAAGAAGTCGAAGGTCACCCTGGTCAACTTCTGGTTCTACAACTGAGGGGCCTGTCGTGCGGAGTTTCCGCACCTTCAAACGCTCCTCGAAGAGTACCGAGCCAAGGGGTTTCAGATCCTCGCTGTCAATCGCGGCGACACGGCTGAAGTGATCCGAAAGTACTTCACCGAGAACAAGTTCGGCTTTCAGCCGGTGATGGGTGGAACCGGCGACCAGTACACCGTGGGCAAGGCCTACGGCGTGCGCGCCTATCCCACCAACTTCCTCGTGGATTCCGAAGGCAAGGTTCTCTGGAACGGCGTCGGCTTCGACGAGAAAGCCATGCGCGAAGCGCTCAACAAGGCGCTCGCCCGATAGACTCCCCGCCTCACCCGCCGTCCGACGGGTGAGGCGCCATCCCAGGTTTGGGATCCACGGCTGCGAGTTGCGACTTCGTCGTTTTCGATCCGAGTCGGGTCTTTCGAAGCGGATGCCCGGGAGACGGAGTATGAGGTGCCGGAGATTAGCGTTTATGTCAGCACACCCTACGCCTGTCGGGTTAGGATGAACACCCGTCCCATTCTCGGCAGGGGATCACTCGGAGTTCGACTCCAGGGTAGGTCCCGACCCCGAAAAGAACCGCGCGATCGCGGTGCGAGAGAAGGGCCAGGTTTGATCCTCGACTCCAAAGGACTCTTCCAGGAACTCGACGATGGACTCTCGCTCCCACGGACCCAGTGAGGTGAGGTAGTCCGGATACGCCGCCTGGATCGCGCGCCAGTCGAGGTAGTCGCGGCGATCGAGGAGCACGCGCTGCTCACAGTAGACAACCACCGCCCGCTCTCTGTCGGGAGCAGGCTCGGAGGGTTGAACCGGAGGCGGGTCCGCCGTCACGGAGCAGTTCCGCCTTTTGGGGTTTCAACGCTGCCCGGAACTCGCGCGAGGAGCGCTGTGGCGCGGGCCAGAAGATCCGACCACTCGGATGCCTCGGGATGGGCAGGCTCCAGGCGAAGCCGGCTCTTCAGCGCACTGGCGAGCGATGTCAGAGCGACAGCATCCTCCTCGCTGACCGACTCTGCCGCGTCGCCGTCGTCGTCTGTCAGCAGTCGGAAGTCGGCGATGATTGCGCCGTAGATCAGTGCCGCCCGCTGGACGTTCCCCAGACGTTCGCAGCAGTCTGCGTTTGCGAGCATGGCCGGCCCCACTTCGTGTCGATAGTGAGACATCACGGCGAGGGTGGCCCTGGCCCAGAGTTCACTCGCGTGAGCCTCCGCCTGCAGCAAGCCCAGCGAGCGAAGTCGGAGCATGAGGCTGTGAGCCATGGCGGAGTAGCTCGCGCCATCCACCCAGACATCGCCACGAATTGGGTGGTTCGGATAGTCGTTCGCCGCAACGCGAACCTCCTCAATGGCGGTGAGCATCTGCTCCAAGAGGGAGTCCACTCGCTTCTCGAAGCCGACATCCAGCGGGGAGTCGTGGAGCTTCGCCGCCATCACCGCCTCGAAGCGCGCACGCACCTCCTCAAAGGGCGTGCGGGGGGCCGGCGGCTTCTTTCGGGCCAGGCGAGCCTGGATGTACGATTTCAACCCCATCTGCCATCCCTCCCCACGACGGGAATTCCCGGATCGGACCTCCCACCACGGCAACTCATCCTGCACCGGTCCGATGGAGGACGCTGTCTCGCCTCGCCCCAGGCTGGTGCGGCGAGTCTTGAGCCTCCGTGCTTCGGACAGAGTCATATGCTCTATCGAGGCGAAGCCGCGCGGCGCTCAAGGCTCTGGGGGCCGGAGTGCGGAGCCATCAGTCCGGGCGGTTCATCATGAAGTTTGCCGTGTGCTGAAAGTGGTGCAGCATCATACTCCGAGCCGGCTCCGCGATGCCCACAGCATCCATCGCCGCGAGCATGTGCCGCAGCCAGGCATCCCTCTCCGCGAGGCCGATGGAGTAGGGCAGGTGTCGCATCCTCAGGCGCGGGTGTCCCCGCTGGTCGGAATAGGTGGTGGGGCCGCCCCAGTACTGCATGAGGAAGAGCGCCAGTCGCTCGCAGGCGCCCTCCAGATCGTCCGGATACATCGGCCGCAGCAGTGGGTCCATCACCACCCCCTCGTAGAAGTGTGCCGCCAACTCTCGAAACACCGGCTCGCCGCCCACCAACTCGAAAACGTTCTCTTCCAAACCGGACCTCCCCACGGGAATTCTCACGCCAGTTTACCACCCCGGTGACGAGTAATCGTTGGACGACTGGCGACTCGTGAATCGGGGAGTGGGGGGTGCGGTTGCAACATCCACAACACGGTTCAATATGTCGCGCCGTTCATCGCGGACCTGGTGGTCGAACCGGAGTCGCTCAACGATCGGTTTGTGATGCTGCGATGGAGGGACCGCTCCGGCGCCGTCTTCGGCCCCCATCAGATCTCAGTCGGCACGCTGCGCGCCATCGCCCTGATCACCGCGCTCCTGCAGCCGGATGAGACGATGCCCGGCATCATGCTCTTCGACGAGCCGGAACTGGGGCTGCATCCGCATGGCGTCTGCATCGTTGCGGAGTTGCTCAAGGCGGCCGCGGAAAAGCGACAGGTCATCGTGGCCACGCAGTCTCCCTTGCTCATCCGAGACTACGACCCCTCGGACATCGCGGTGATGGAGCGCGAGGAAGACCGGGAAGGCCGCGGGGCAACCGTCATCAAACGCCTCGACGCCAATGACCTTGCCGGCTGGCTGGAACAGTACGACCTGGGGCAACTCTAAGAGAAGAACGTAACCGGCGGAGGTCCGCAGTAGGTGGTTACCCTCACTGTTCTTTGCGAGGGCCCGACAGAGGTGAACTTCGTTACCCAGGTATTGAAGCCCCACCTGGCAAAGCAACACGTCATTGCGAAGCCGGCCAGTTTGGGCGGTGGGCTTACACGGAGCAAATTGATTGATCGCGTTGCCGAACAGTCCGCCACAACGCAGGCCTGCTATTGGCTCGGGTTGGTGCACAAGTATCGCACCGTGCTCGGAGAGGTTAACGGACACCGAGGGCGATGCGGATGAGTTCGTCGTCGGAGAGGATGACGGAGGAGACGATGAGGGCGGTGTCCTTCTCGTTCCAGAAGAGCCGACGCTCGCCGCTGGCGCCGTTGACCAGGTAGCCGGTCTTGCCGTCGAGGTCGACCCGGGCGCCGGCGCGGTCGATGAAGAGCTTCCGGTGGTAGGCGTCTCGGCTCGGGTTTCTAGGCTCCTGCGAGAGGATGAAGCAGGTGGCGCCCTGCGCGGTGGCAAAGGGCTGGAGAATCCGCCGGGCGCCGCGCTTGATGCCGCTGTCACCCAATCGAGTTCCGATGGGCGCCCAACCGACCGTGTAGATCTTGCGACCCAACTCGGCCTGGAGCCGGCGGAAGGCGGGGCCGTGGGCAGGGGGCTGTCCAGACGACGTGGGAGTGGCCGGCCGCATGGCCAGACCCGTACTCACGCCGAGCAGGAGCACCGTCGGCGCCGTCCACTTCCAGATCGGCTTCATGGGTGTGTCTTCCCGGACGCTCGTTGCCGCCACGGCGCGGTTCGTTCCGGTCCCCTTGAAGAGATTTCCCGCACACGAGCCATCTCACCTGCCTGCGGGATCTCGGCGCATCCCGACTTTGAGCTGCTTTCGTGCTTCCATCTTCCATCTTCCATCTTCCATCTTCCATCTTCCATCTTCCATGGATTTCCCCGGAAATCTTTGAACGGGGGGTGTCACGCTCCGATGGTGAGGTGCGTTTTCTGAATAAGAAGACCTTTTGTGTCCGGAGCCGATAACCTGAATGACAATGGTCGCTCCTCCCGATGAATATGAGCTTCCCGCCGCGGTGCCGGAGGTGGTGTTGCGTTTCGGTCAGTCGACCGGGCGGCGCCATTCCGCACGGTTCCACCGGGTAGCCCGAGCTGTTCTGGGGAGCGAACACGACGGCTATGCGCCTCACCCGGAAGATCCCGAGGCGCGGGCTCTCTACCGCGAGGCGGACGCTGCGTTTTCGGATCGCTCCGATCCGGCGGCCGCGGTGGAGGGGCTCCTGCAGGCCATTCGGCTTCGTCCGGATTACGAACGGGCGTGGGTGCTCCTTTCCTACGTCCTGCTCCACGAGCAACTGGACCCCGCCCGGGCCCGGCAGGCGCTGGTGGTCCTCGAAGCGCTGGAGACCGAGGGCGAATGGACCGCGCTGGCGCTGGCTTCGTTTCACACCAACATCGGCACCTTCTACCGCATCCTCTCCGAACTGGAGCCGGAGACTCGAACGGCTCACCTTCGCCGCGCCGCCGAAAACTACGAGGCGGCCGATTCGATCCTGCCGGCCGGGCAAAACCCGCTGGTTATTCGGGCGCCCTGGATGGTGGTGCTCCTCCATCTGGACGATTCCGAAAGCCATGCGCTCCGACCGGAATTGTGGGCATCCATCCTGGAGTGCCCGAATGCATCCGAAGTCTTGAAGTCCTACTTCACTCGATTTCCCGAGCTGGCCGCGTGGGCCGACTCGGTGGGAGTTCCCGAATGAACCGTTTGCTGAAAGGGTATGCCGCCGCTGCCGCCGTTCTGGCGGCCATTCTCGGAGCCGCGCCGCCGTGCGCCGCCCAGCTCCCTCGCTCTCGGCCGGTGCTGGAAACCATGCGGCCCCACGCGATGGCGGTCCGCCTTCAGCTCCTGCCCTACCTGCTCCAGTCTCGGATGTCCGAGGCGATGCGCCCCGCGCGGGACAGCGGAAATATGAAGAAGGGCCCCTCGGCGGTTCCGGTGGATCCCAACCAGTTTCCCGAGAGTTCTGTTCCGGTGCTCAACCCGGAAGCCGACGCGGCATCCTGATCCTCCCTCGGCGGATCCGTCCGTCGAAGGCGCAGCCAACTCGACCACGAGAGGCATTGCCATGAACCTGGAGCGATTACAAGAACTCGCGGCCTCGCTGCGAAGGGAGACCGGGACAGCCGGGGGCGCCGAGCAGGCCGCGGCCGAGTCGCGCGGCCTGCTCGAAACGCGGCTGGAGGCAGTGCGCCGACGGGTGAAGCTGCACCATGCGTCCCTGATCGCGGAGACGGCCGACCGGGTGCTGCCGATTCGCACGCCGGAAGAGCTGCGGATCGTGGTCGATCGCACGCTGGAAATTCTGGTCCAGCTCGTGGAGCGGGCCCAGCAATTGGGACATGTGCCCCAGGTGCATGGTCAGGGAGTCGAGGCGCTGGTGTTCATCGCCGCCGCGCGGCGCCGAGGTGGGGAAGCCGTAGAGCTGTCGTCCGCAATTCGAGCTGCGGCGGTGCGAGGCCTGGAGTCCTACCTGCGAGGAATGCTCAAGGGCTTTGTTCGCGATGAGGTCGGGCCGCTCGGCGTCGGCGAGGACGACCTGCGCCAGGAGATCATGCTCCGCCTGCTCACCCGGGATGAACTGCCGAACCTGAACCGGGGCTATCTCAAGCGAGCCTACGGA
Source organism: Actinomycetota bacterium (assembly GCA_005798285.1). GTDB lineage: Bacteria > Armatimonadota > SYMT01 > SYMT01 > SYMT01 > F1-80-MAGs030. The sequence continues at coordinate 24,897 of SYKE01000058.1, read as the reverse complement.
AACCTCGTGGCCGACTCCCACCGGCGCGCCCGGTCCCGACCGGCGGAAGAGTCGCTGGACAGGCTGCTTCGGAACGAGCAGGGACCCACCGGCTTCGAGCCCGCGGCCCCGCGATGGGCGACTGACCCGGCGCTGCTGCTGGAAGGTCAGAGCGAGCTCGATGGGGTGCTGACGGCGCTCAACCGCCTGGATGCCCGGCGACGAGAGGCGATCCTTCTCACCGCAGAGGGACACCCCTCGCATGAGGTGGCGGCTCGGATGGGCACCACTCCCGAAGCCGTGCGGCAGTTGGTCTTCCGCGGTCGACGAGAGCTCCGCCAGATCCTCGCCGTGCCTCATTCGTAATAAGGCGTGACCCCATGCGGTTACGAGCGGCTTCAGTCGGTTCGGAGTGACTCCCGAGCGAGAATCTGCCGTGGATGAGATCTCCATTCTCCGGCCGTCGGATCGCTGGGACGACTTCGAGGCGGACCTGGAGCGCGCCCTCCTGGCCTCGGGCCTGACGGTGAAGCTGCGGACCACGCTCAAGCAGTTTCCCGGCAGCCTCCATTGGCATGTGAAGCGCGGTCGCGCCCCTGGAACCCTGGAAATCACGCTTCTCCCGGCGCAGCGCCATGCCTGGTTCAGCATTCATTCCAACCGCCGCGGGGAATGGATTGCGGCAGTTCTGTCCGATTTGAAGCAAGCTCTGGAGGCGCCGGCTGGCGCGACGTGAACCCGGGTCGGGAATCTGATACCATCTGGGACACGCTTCAGAGGGAGGACCCCCGTTTTGTCGAGCGAACCTCAAGTCTTCGACCTGATCATTATTGGCGGCGGCCCAACCGGCCTGTTCGGCGCCTTCTATGCCGGGATGCGGCAACTGTCGACCAAAATCATCGACGGCCTTCCCGAGTTGGGCGGGCAGCTTACGGCGCTCTACCCCGAAAAGTACATTTACGACATGCCCGGCTTTCCCCGGGTGCTGGCCAAGGATCTGGTGGCCGCCCAGGTGGAGCAGGCGCTGCAATACGGGGCCGAGGTGGTGCTCGGCCGCAAGGTGGTCGGGCTGCACCGGGATGACGACGGGGTATGGACTCTGCTGGATCAGGCGGGCCAGGAGCATCGGTGCCGGACCGTCCTGATCACCGCCGGCGCAGGCAGCTTCGATCCGAAGCGCATCCCCCTGACGGGCGGGCGGGCCTGGGAAGGTCGGGGCATCCACTACTTTGTGCGCCGGCTGGAGAACTTCCGCGGCAAGCGGGTGCTCGTGGTCGGCGGCGGCGACAGCGCCGTGGATTGGGCGCTCGCGCTGGAAGATGTGGCGGAGGCGGTGACCCTCATCCACCGTCGAGATCGCTTCCGGGCCCACGAGGAGAGCGTGGAGAAGCTGCTCGCCAGCGGGGTGGAAGTTGCGCTCTTCTGGGAGATCTCCGAAATTCGTGGAGACGAGCATCTCACCGGCGTCCAGCTCACCAACAACCAGACCGGTGCTCAGCGCGATCTGGAAGTGAGCGATGTGATCCTGGCCCTCGGCTTCAGCGCCGACATCGGTCCCATCAAGGGCTGGGGCCTGGAGACCCAGGGATCCACCATCTGCGTGAACACCCGAATGGAAACCAACCTCCCCGGCATCTATGCTGCGGGAGATGTGGTGACCTACGACGGCAAGCTGAAACTCATCGCCACCGGCGTAGCTGAGGCTGCCATCGGCGTCAACCATGCCAAGACCTACATCGACCCGGCGAGCCGCGCGTTCCCCGGGCACAGCTCGGAGCAATCTTCGAAATGAACGCGCTTGCGGCCGATTGGCTGCCCATGGCGAACGAAGCTGAGATCCCCGTCGGCAAAGCGTCGCTGGTACGGCGCCAGCGCCAGGAACTGCTGATCTTTCACACCGAGTCGGGCTGGACCTGTTACGACAATACATGCCCCCACGCCGGAGCTCCGATCTTCGCGGACCACTTCGATGGGGAGACAGTAACGTGTATGTACCACGGCCTTCGCTTCCGAGCGAGCGATGGCGGTTGTGCCGACTGCCCCGGTTGGGATCTGGAGCCGTACCCCGTGAAGGTGGAAGAGGGCAAGGTGTGGATCGGCTTCCCACCGGCCCCCACCGGGTGATTTCGCTATTCCGGTAGAGCGCTGCACCCCGTAAGTCCGCGCGCCGTGGCGACGGGGCGGACGCGGGATGTGTCAGGGCCCGTGCGTTGGGGAACACTGCCACCAAGACGACTGCCCCCACGCACCGTCCTGAGGGCCTCGACCGCCCTTGGATCTCGGAGCGGAGCGTCCCTCGCACCGGTTCGCGGCGCGCGCGCCTCCGCTCCGAGGCCCGTACCTCCCCTCATGCCTCCGGGGAGCGCACGGCGTACGCCGTCATCTCACCCTCGTGCTTGGTGGGAATGCTGGTGGGATGGATCTGCGCCCCGCCGCGCAGCGCCATCCACACCTGATTGTAGACCGCGTCGCTGATCAGGATCTCGCCGCCCTGCGCGCCGTCGCAAAGACGAGACGCCCGGTTGACGGTGTCGCCGATGACCGTGTACTCCATCCGGTCTCGCGTACCGATGAAGCCGTGCGCCGCGCTGCCCGTGTGTACGCCGACGCCGAGATGCAGGGTCGGCTCTCCCGCGGCCTGCCGGGCCAGGTTGAACTGTCGAAGCTCGGTCTGGATCTCGATGGCCGCATGAACCGCCGTGGTGACGTGATCGGGATCCGGGTTGGGACTCCCGAACACCGCCACGATCGCATCGCCCACGAACTTGTCGATCACACCGCCCCGCTTTTCCAGGATCGGCACCATTCGGCTGAAGTACGCGCAAATCATCTCCGTCACGTCATCCGCCGGCTTCCCCTGAGACCACTGCGTGAAGCCGCGGAAGTCGGTGAACAGGACAGTGAGATTCCGGTAGTCGCCGCTCTCCGGGCGAATGCGGCCGCGACGGCTCTCGATCAGCCCGGCCACGGGGCTTGAAACCAGCCGTCGAAAATTCGCGAGAGACTCTTGCTGAGGCCGGGTAGCCTCTTGCTGGTCTACGAGTCTCTGAATCAACGCAATTGCATCCGAGAAGGCCCTTGCCAAGACCACGTCTTCAAGCTCGAAGAGATCCGCGTTTGCTCGCTGCAAGCAGAGACAGCCCATAGCCGGCCCGGTCGGAGGGCACGGCATGTAGAGCGCGGCTCGAATCGGCACCGGGGAGAAGGTTTGAAGCGGCCCTCGATCCATCAGTTCGGGCGTGTCCGGCCAGCGCTTCGGCGTTGCCTCTTGAATCGCGGCGGCTGCGAGCTGAGTGCTCGGCATGGTGTCGCGAGGATGGCAGGCGACCATCTGCAAGTCGGCGCGCAGCACGGCGCACCGATCCGCCCGGAAGATGGGCAGCGCCGAGGTGCAGAGCATCTCGATCGCCTGAGCGAGGTCCCCCTGCAGAGCGCGTGCGATGGCCGTCGAAACGGCCTCCAGTCGCGCCGCCAAACCGACCGGTTCGACCACCGGTTCGGGTCCCGACTCTACGATGAGTTCGGGCTCCGGCGGCGCCGCGAGTTCCGGTTCAGGCTCCGGCGGCGGATTCCCCACGGCCTCTTTCACCGTCAGCCGGGTCTGGCCCAACTGCAGGCAATCCCCCTCGGCGAGCCGCTGAGGGCCCTGCGCCTTGATTCGGATGCCGTTGAGCAGCGTATCGTTAGCACTGCGTTCATCGTGAGCCCACCAGGCGTCGTTGTCGAAGAGCAACTCAAGGTGCCGGCGAGACACTTCGCCATCGGCGGAGAGATCGATGTGGACCGGCACGTTGTTGACGCTGCGGCCGATAACGGATGGAGATTCGGTGAGTTCCCACCGTGTTTCTCCCGATTGGAGGACTAATCGGGGCATGGGTTGATTGGTTCCAACTTCGAGTTCCGGCATGGGAGTTAGCGCTTGCCGAAGAGGCAGTCCCGGCAGACGATGCCCCGACCCACCACCTCCACGCAGCAGCCGTGACAGACGGTCCGCCGGCAGGCCACACACACGCCGATGCCGGTGGCCTGGAGGTGGCGAGTACAGAGGGGGCGAAGCGGTTCGAGCTCAGCCGTGGTCGCCCCTACATCGGGCTCGACGGAGAGCGGACTTGCGGATGGGACAACAGACGTCGAGGGCAGATCGAAATCAAACTCGGCGATGACGACGGACGGCGGAACGGGCGGAAACAGGGACGGCGCCCCGACGCCCGGCATCAGTGTCACCTCGGGCATTCCCGGCTGAAGCGTGGTGGGAGTGGGCACCGCGCCCGCTCCCAGTTGAGACGGCAGCTCGGGCGGCGCCGTGCCGCCGAAGTAGACCGCCTGGGGTCGCACCGGAGGCGGGAGATTCGGCGTGCTGGGGAACGTCGCCGGAATGCGGCTGCCCCGAATGTCGGACGCCATCTCACCGGCATGGACATAGCGAAGCGCTGGATCTTTGGCCATCGCGCGGAGCAGGATCGCCTGAAAGTGGAACGGCAGGCCGGAAGGTGGGGCGGGGTATTCGTTCGCGACCTTGTGGAGGATCTCGGGCAGGCTGCTGCCGGAGGCGGCCCGTCGACCGGACGCGGCTTCGTAGAGCGTCACCGCCAGCGAATAGACATCCGAACGGCCGTCCACCGAGCGTCCGGCCACCTGTTCGGGCGACATGTAGGCGGGAGAGCCGTGAAAACCGCCGGAACCGGCGTCGTCGTAGAGCAGACAGGCCACGCCGAAATCCATCAACACGCTGCCGCCCTGCGGGAGGAGCATGATGTTCTCGGGTTTGATGTCGCGATGGATGACGTCTCGGCAGTGCACGTAGCTCAGAGCGTCGCACATCTCCAGCGAGAGTCGAACCAGCTCCGGAAGCGAGAGGGGGCCCTGGAACTTGATCCGATCGCGCAGGGTGGTCCCTCGCACCAACTGCATCGTGAAGTACGGTCGGCCGCCGAGCTCGCCCTGATCGTACACCCGCACGATATTCGGATGCGACAACGCGGAAAGCGCTCGAGCCTCCCGTCGAAACCGCTGGATCTGGCGAGCCCGTACGTCCGGCGATAGCCCTTTGCGGATGGCGAGCACCTTGAGGGCGACATCCAGCCCGCGCGCAGGGTCGTGGGCCTCGTAGACCACCCCCATCGCGCCGCGACCCAATTCCCGCTTGATCTCGTAGCTGCCGAAAGGATAACCAGCCATGGTCCGTCGGGGGCCCCGCCCATCTCCCCGGTGTTCTGTTGAAGATTCCAAGCCGACTCCCCTCCCGCCCGATGGGACCAGCCCGATAGACTATCGGTAGTGAGACGGCTGGCACTCACCCCAAAGTTCATTGCCTCGGAGACCGGGGTGTTTACGGGGCCCCGCCGGGCACGGCGACTCCGCCGAAAGGTGGAGACCTGGCGACCCTATCAACTCCGTCCGACCCCGCTCCAACGAGGCCCGCGAGCCCGGTGCTGGGGACCATCCTGGAGGCATCCGCTGATGGAAATCGAAAGCAGAGAGTTGGGCCGGCTTGGCGGGCCGGTCGACTTCATCAAACAGCGCGTGTTTCTCGCTGCGGCGTGGCGAAAACTGGTGATGTTCAACTATGAGGTGGACCCCGCCTTACTCCGCCCGTTGACACCCGCCGGCACGGAACTCGATTTCTATGACGGAGCCGCCATCCTGAGCCTGGTGGCTTTCCGGTTCGAGAACACCCGGTTGGTGGGGGTTCCCGTTCCGGGACACATGAACTTCGAGGAGATCAACCTGCGCTTCTACGTGCGTCGCACCGAGCGGGACGGCGCGATCAAGCGTGGCGTGGTGTTCATCAAGGAGATTGTTCCAAAACCGATGCTGAGCCTCGTAGCCCGGGTCTTTTACAATGAGCAGTATGAGACTTACCCGGCGAGCTCACACTTCATCTCGGATGCCGACGATCCTGAACGGCTGCTGACGCTCGAGTACGGATGGGGCAATCGGCGAGGTTCGGCCTCGGTGCGGGTGGCGACGGATGGGGTGAGGCGGCCCATCCTGCCGGGAACTGAAGAGTACTACATCACGCAGCATTTCTGGGGCTACGCAGCGCAGCGGGATGGCGGCACGATGGAGTACGAGGTGGCCCATCCGGTTTGGAACGCGTGGGGCGTGCGCTCCGGTGTCTTTCAAGGCGACGTGTCGCACATCTACGGCCGAACGTTTCAGAACATCCTGGCCGGTCGCCCGCGCTCCATGTTTGCCGTAGACGGCTCCGAGATCGCGGTGTTCCGCGGCCACCGGCTGCCCCCGTAGCTCGGAGAGAAGCTCCCGGGAGCGGTGTCGCCGCTCCCGGGAAGGGCTCAGTGCGCCGAGCGGGCTTCCAACCAGCGCTCTGCATCGATGGCAGCCATGCAGCCCAGGCCCGCCGCCGTAACCGCCTGGCGGTAAACCGCATCCGCGATGTCTCCGGCGGCGAACACGCCATCGACATTCGTGTAGGTGCTGCCCGGCTTCACCAGCAGGTAGCCGCGCTCGTCCATGTCGAGCACACCCTTGAACACATCACTGTTCGGCTTGTGGCCGATGGCAATGAACACGCCCTGCGTGGGTTCGTCCCACACCCGACCGTCCACGGTGCTCCGCAGACGAACGCCGCTGACCTGACCCTGCTCCTTGCCGAGGATTTCTTCCGGCACGGCATTCAGGATGAAGCGGATCTTCTCATTCTTCTGGGCCCGATCCACCATGATCTTGCTGGCCCGGAACTGATCGCGGCGGTGCACCACGGTCACCGATTTACACATCCGCGTCAGGTAGTTCGCTTCCTCCATCGCGGTGTCGCCGCCGCCGACCACGATGACATCCTGATTTTTGAAGAAAACCCCGTCGCTGGTGGCGCAGGCTGAGACGCCGCGGCCGCCGAGACCCTGAGGCCAGGGAAGCTCACTCGGCAACCCGATCCACTTCGCGGAGGCGCCGGTCGCGACGATGACCGTCTTCGCGACGATCTCCTCGCCCTCCATGTAAAGCTTGTGCGGCCAGCCCGAGAAATCGACGCGGTCGATATCGCCCCAGAGAAACTCGGTGCCGAAGCGCTCCGCCTGGGCGCGGAAGAGGTCCATCACCTCCGGCCCCATGATCCCCTTGGGGAAGCCCGGATAGTTCTCCACATCCGTGGTGATCATCAACTGCCCGCCCGGCTGCGAGCCTTCAATCACCATCGGGTTCAGATTGGCCCGTGCGGCATAGATCGCGGCGGTGAGTCCCGCCGGTCCGCTTCCGATGATGACGACATTGTGTTCCATGCGCTGAATTCCCCGCGTTCATTTCCCCAAACGAGGTCCAACCCCGGTTGGCGGCCCCTTCAAAACGTGCGGGACCCCGGCCCCAGGCATGTTATCGCCGCAACACGCCGGCGGAAAGAGCCGCGCGGGATAGGCAGCCTACAGTTGCTTCTCCACCCACTCCCAGGCGGTTCTGTCCCAGAACTCGTGGCCGCCGGGGAAGACCACGAAGCGGAAGCGGTCGCCACGCTTCAGGCGCTCGTAGTACGAGGCGCACTCCGGCGCGAACTCCTTGCCCTTCTCGCGGTGGGTGGCGTTGTCGCGCTCGCCCGCCTGGATCTCCAGAGCTCGGGGGCAGATGAGCGCCACAACCTCGGGATCGCGGAAGAGGCTGAAGCGGTCGGGAAACTGGAAGTCCCGCGGGACGCCGTTCTCGTCGCGCTCGTACCGGTATTCCTGTACCCCGAAGTAGCACGACGACACCACGACTCCGATGCGCGGATCGAGAGCCGGCGTCACCAGCGCATAGAACCCGCCGTAGGAAAGACCGACCATCGCCACGCGCTTCGGGTCCACCTCTGGGCGCTTCAGCAGCACATCGAGGCTCCGGGAGATCTTCGCGATCTCGACGGCGGTGAGGCTGGAGCCGACGAGCCGCAGCCGCTCGTCGGTGCGCACGCGAATGTCCGGCGGATGGCCGTCCGCACGGAAGAGGTGCGTTGGCGCGAAGACGACGTAGCCCCGCTTGATGCCCCCGCGAACCATGTCGTGGTAGTTCGAACCGCCATTGAAGAGCGCTCCCTCCGGCGTGCCGCCACCGCCGTGCATCGAGATGACGAGCGGCCGGGGGCCGGAAACGCCCTTCGGAACGACGTAGAGCCCGAGCGCATGCACGTGGGGAAGGACCGGGATCTGCACCCGGTAGTACGTGCCGATGGCATCTTCGCCGATCTGATCGAACTTCGCCGGAGTGCTGTCCGGCTTGCCCGGAGGTGGGTAGCCGATGCTGCGCGCGAACTCGGCCCGCAGCTTCCGCGTGGAGCGCTCGTAGGCGGAGTCCGAGGAGAAGTCCGGTCGGAAGATCTTCTTCAGGCGGGCAGCGTCCGGCCGCAGCGACTTGATGTAGCGATCCAGCTCCGCCACCTGTTCGGTGCGAAGCGGATTGGAGCCGGCCACGGGCTCGTTAAAATAGGGGTCCGGTCGGCGCGTTGGCCCTGGGGCCTGGGCGGACCGCGCCGCTGCGCCTGAGAGAGCCAGTCCGACCACCGCCGTGGCCCCCAAGAGTTGCAGTTCTCGCTTCATCGTTGACAGGCTCCCTACTCCCGTTCGTGCGCGGCCCGGCCTGTTCCGCGCGGACCAACCCCGTTACGTCCGCTCCCGCCGGTCGACATTCCTGTGTCAACCACTCTCGGGCGCCCGCGACTCTCCAGCGGCTCACGGAAACCGCTCTGGGAAATGCGTTCCGGCGTGGTGAACATCTATTTGTGGCTTGGCGCGTTCCAATCCATGGAGGGTTTTCGATGTCCATCCTTTTCGGATGCGTGGTGGGATTCGTGGCCTGGTTTCTGGCCCGATACCTCCTCGCCGGGCTGTATACCGTCGATCAGAACGAACGAGCGGTGAAGACGATTTTCGGCCGCGCGGAACGGATTCCGGGGGTGACCACCCTCGAGGATCCGATGTCCGAGTTTCTGAAGGGAGACGAGCGCGAGCGCTACGTCTACCCGCAGGTCCGAGTTATCGGACCCGGCGGACCCTACTTCCGCTGGCCCTGGGAGCGGATCTACAAGATTTCGATCGCGACTCAGACGGTGAACATGGCGCTCGATCCCGAAAACCCTGAAGCCAATCAGGGCGGCGCCATGCTGGATGCGGTGACGAAGGATCAGCTCAACATCGGGCTGACCGGACAGATCCGGTTTCAGGTTTCGGAAAAGAACCTCTACGCTTACCTCTTCGGCGTGAAACGGCCCTTCGTGCATGTGATGGGCTACTTCATCTCGGTGCTGCGCGAGAGGATCGCTAATTTCGAGGCGCCCGCCGCGCCCGATCTCACCGCGCTCCCAGCCAGCACCGATCCGCTGGCCGCGGACTCCGGGCTGGTGTCCGGCGTCTCGATCAACGATCTTCGCAAGAATCTGCGGGATCTGAACGAGCACATGGAGCGGGAGTGCCAGTCGTCCGTGGCCCGCTATGGGATCAGCCTGGACGCCTCGCTCATCACCGGCATCGATCCGCCCGCAGAGGTGGAGTCGGCGCTCGCCGCCATCAACACGGCGCACAACCATGTTTCGTCGGACATCTCGCTGGCGCAGGCCTCGGCCGACCAGCGGATCGTTCAGTCGCGCCGCGCCGTGGAAATCCAGACTTTGAACGCCCATGCCGAGGTCGAACCGATCGCGGCGCTGGCGAAGCAGTTGACGGAGCTGAAGCTGTCGGGTCCGGACGCCATCGGCGTCTACATCCGCAACGTTCGGCTCAATCTCTACGCTCGCGCCCGACAGGCGTTCATTCCGATGGCGGAGGAGGAACGCTGATGGAATTCATGATTGCCGCCGCGGCGACGTTCTTCGGAATGTTCATCGCCGTCCCGATCCTGGGCGCCATCGTGCGCAACCTGGGCGTCTACGCCATCGTGGAAGAGGGCACGTGCCATGTCTATGTGCTCTTCGGAAAGGTCATCGGCGTTCTGAACGAGCCCGGACTCTACTTCCTCTGGAAGGAGCTGGGACCCGCCGGAGCGGTGGTGAGCTGGCTCGGACGGCGCCACATCCTGGACATGCGGCTGGATCAGCAGTACCTCCGCAGCCAGCCCGTGAACTCGGAAGAGGGCGCGCCGATGGGGATCGGCATCTGGTACGAAATGTACATCAGCGACCCCGTGGCCTACCTCTTCAAGAACACCGACCCGCAGGGCTCGCTCGGCGCTAACGTCAGCAACGCGACGGTGCGCTGTCTCAGCAACATGCCGCTCGCCGACATGCTGGAGACCCGCCACGAGATGAGCGTGGCGGTCCGTCAGGAGGTCTCGCCGAAGTCGCACGATTGGGGCTACCGGCTCGGCTCGGTTTACATTCGAAAGGTTCACTTCCGAGACGGCGGCATGATCCGTCAGATCGAAGCCAAGGTCGTGAACCGGCTGCGTCAGGTCACTTCGGCGATCACGCAGGACGGCGCGAACCAGGTGAGCATCATCACCAGCACCGCGGAGCGTCAGGCAGCCGTCGAGTTTGCCCGGGCGCAGGCGATGCGGCCGATGATCGTCGGACAGGCGCTTCAGGACATCTCGAAGGATCCGGAGATTGCGAAGGCGATCTTCGAGCTGCTGGAAACCCAGAAGCTGCTGGACGGGAATGCCCAGATCACGCTGGTGCCGAGGGGAAGCGAGCTGCTGACCCAACTTCTCGCCGCACGGTCGGCTGGAGAGGGGGCCCCTCCCCCGGAGGCGCCTCGCGACCCAGCGATGGCGCTGCGAAAGGCGCCCCGGCCCTGACGGCCGGGGCGCGGACATGCGTCAGGGCGAGGTCGCGGTCGGGATCCAATAGGTCCCGATCTCCGGCCTCGCTCCAGAGCCGCACACGACCGTGGTGGTGTTCGGCGTGCCGTTCGGCGTAACGCGGGTGCGTCCCCTCGAGTCGGGCAGCCGGTCGGCATCACACGGTCCACCGCCGCCGTGGTGTTGGTGGGCTGCACGTCCGCCACCAGAAGCTGCTTGCTGACGTATTCGATGGAAGCCAGCGGCGTTCCGGTTCCGGAGGCGAACCAGACGTTATAGCCGTAGCCGGGCCACTGCTGCTGCCGGGTGGGGCAGCGGAAGACGTCGCGGTTCTTCACGTACGGCTCGATGTCGTTCTTCCAATCGCGCGCCGCGTTGTTCACGCCGCCGTTCGCCGTGTAAACGCGGGGAAACGTCTCATCGTAGTCCTGAGCATACATGGTGAGCGCGAGACCCATCTGCTTGCCGTTCGAAACGCAGGCGGTGGTGCGCGCCTTCTCCCGGGCCTGTGCGAACACCGGGAAGAGGATCGAGGCGAGGATGGCGATGATGGCGATAACTACGAGAAGCTCGATGAGGGTGAACCCGCGCCGTGGGGCACGGCAGGGGGTCTTCGTTGACCGTTGAGTCATGTTCGATAGGTCTCCTGAGCCGGTGGGATGTCGGCTTATTCTCAGTATAAGGTCGCCCCGAACTCTGCCGCCACAGTGACGGCGAATCGGGACGGTCACTCTCGGACCACATCCCGCGCCATACCGGTGATCCGGTTGTCTTCCAGCAACAATCGCTCCGCTTCCGGGTGGATGCGGAAGCCGACGCGCTCTGCTGGTCCGCGACTCTCTTCCAGGGTGTTCCGGCGGAACGTGAGGTCGTGCGCCGCGCCCTGAACATGAATGGCGGCGGCGGTTTCCCCGCCGGTGTCGCGGACGGTGTTCCCCTCCACGAGGTTTCGATGCCCGCAGAAGTCCGTGCCGCGCTCGGGCCGGAAGTAGATCCCCACCTCGCCGCTTCGCTCGATGCTGTTGCAGCGGATCCGGTTGTCGGTGTCTCGATGTCCGACGGAGATGCCGTGTCGCAGGCTGTCCTGGATCCGGTTCCCTTCCGCCAGGCCGTGCTTCACGCCCCAACAGAAGAAGATCCCGATGCTGTTGTGCTCAAGCCGGTTGTCGACCATGCAAGGCCGCTGGCTGCCGGAGCCGGGGTGCAGCCCGAGCCCGAAGTTGTGGTGGCTGTGGCAGTTGCGCACCGTCACATCGTGACAGATCTGCCAGGAGATGCCGTCGCCGTGGGAGTGGTGGGCTTCCACCTCCTCGATGTGAATGTCGCGGCAGTCTTGCATGAAGATGCAGCCGGAGTGGTTGCCGTCGAGGGGGGCGTTCTCGGCCCGGTTGCCGTCCAGCGAGAGGCCTCGGAGGGTCACCGACTCGATGAACTCCCCGCTGAGAAGGGGAAAGAGGCTGGAGGCGGTGGCGTCTCCCATCTGCCAGAAGTTCTCGCGGGGGGCGCGGTCCAGCCGGAAGCGCCGGCCGCTGCGGGCGGTGAGCGTGTGCTTCGAGACGACCCGCGACCCGGTGTGCGGGTTCGTCGCCTGCAGGCAGACATCATGCCCGACGTCGAGATCGCCCGGGTCGTCCAGCGTGATCTCGCGGTCGTACCAGTCGGTGTCCTCGATCAGGCGGGTGGTGTGGGAGCGGTGCTTGCGGAGGATCGTCTCCGGGCCGCTGCCCTGCAGGCTCACCCCCGAGCGGAGCCGTACCGCCGCCCGCAGCGTGAACTCGCCCGGCAGGATGTGCACCGTGCCGCCGCCGAGGGACGCCATCAGATCGATGCCCGCCTGCAGCACGCGGTGAGCCCCGCCGGCGAGGCCGGCGTCCCGACTACCCGCGGGCCCCACCGTAATGCTGGGGCGCCGCTCCCAGTCCGGCTCCACGGGATCGCTCGAGGTGGCCCTTGCTCGCACGATGGGCGGCATCCCGGCGGCCGGCGGTTCGGACGGGAAGTATCGGTGCGGTCGGTCGGCCGGTTGAGATGGATTCGAGGGTGAGGCAGGCATGGCGGGCGTGCTTTCGGGGATGGAGGTCAGAGCCATGTGTCGCTCCATCCGCCTCGCTCCCTGCCCGGCAGTGTCGGAATCCGGACCGTTCCCTCGCTGCGGCGTGCGGTGGGGGGAGGGTTCGACGACACCGTGTGGAATACGCATGCACGGAAGCGCGGTTGTTCGTCCGCCCCGGTCCCGGAGAGCCGTCCATGGCCACTGCTGTGAAGACCGTTGAGGAGTATCTGGAGTCGCTGCCCGAAGATCGTCGGGCCGCTCTTTCCGCCGTCCGCGAGGTGATCCTCAAGAACCTCGGCGAGGGCTACGAGGAGGGGATTCAGTACGGGATGATCGGCTATTACGTGCCACATTCCGTTTACCCGAAGGGCTACCACTGCAACCCGAAGGAACCGGTGCCGTAGCTGTGTCTCGGGTCGCAAAAGAACCACATGGTCATCCACGCGCTCTGCATCTACCTCGGCGCCGCCCCGCACGACTGGTTCGAGCAGGCATGGAAGGCGACCGGCAAAAAGCTGGATATGGGCAAGGGCTGCGTCCGATTCAAGAAGCTGCAGGACGTGCCGCTGGAGGTCGTCGGCGAGTTGGTGGCCCGAACGCCCCTGAGCCGTTACTTGGAGGCCTACGAGGCCGTCATCGCCAGGCCGCCCGGCAAGCGCCCTGCAAAGGAAGCCGCCTCGGCGTAGCGGTGGGACGGGCGGGTGGCGCTGAAAGCGTACCGGTGAGGCAATGGCGATGAGCAGCTTCGGATGGAGACAGGGAGTCGTGCGGCTCGTCCTCGCGGCAGCGGTCGCGGCGCTGATGGGCTCCGCCTCGGCTACGGCGGGCCACGCCGGACAGGCCGCCCGCCCCAACTTTCTCTGGCTCATCGCCGAAGACTTCGGTCCGGAGCTCTCCTGCTACGGCTACCCCGGCCTCGACACGCCGAACCTGGACCGGCTGGCGAAGGAAGGGACGCGCTTCACGCGCTTCTACACGACTGCGCCCGTCTGCTCGCCCAGCCGCTCGGCCTTCATGACCGGGATGTACCAGACCACCATCGGCGCCCACAACCACCGCTCGCACCGCAAGGACGGCTACCGTCTGCCTGACGGCGTGCGCGTGCTCACCGACTGGATGCGCGATGCGGGCTACTTCACGGGCAACCTCCGCGCGCTGCCGCCGGGCCTCGGCTTCCGCGGCCAGGGCAAGACCGACTGGAACTTCACCTACGACGGAAAGCCGTTCGACACCGACAACTGGGCCGATCTGAAAGCCCACCAGCCCTTCATGGCGCAGATCAACTTCCAGGAGACCCACCGCGACTTCCGCGCCCCGAAGAAGACCGATCCCGCCTCCGTGAAACTGCCGCCCTACTACCCCGACCACCCCATCGCCCGCGCCGATTGGGCTGAGTACCTCGATGCCGCAATGGAGCTCGACCGCAAGATCGGCCTGATCCTCGAGCAGCTTCGGCGCGATGGTCTGGCGGAAAACACGGTCATCCTCTTCCAGGGCGACAACGGGCAGGCCCACGTGCGGGGCAAGCAGTTTTGCTATGAGGAGGGGCTGCACGTCCCCTTCATCGTCCGCTGGCCCCCCGGCATCCCCGCGCCCCGGGGTTATGCCGCCGGGAAGGTGGACGACCGGTTGGCGGAATCCATCGACCTCGCGCCGACGATGCTGACCCTGGCCGGCGCCCGCAAGCCGGAGAAGATGCAGGGCCGGGTGTTGTTCGGCCCGACGATGGAGCCCACCCGCCGCTATGCCTTCGGCGCCCGCGACCGCTGCGACGAAACCGTGTTCCGCTTCCGAACGGTCCGCGACGACCGCTACCGCTACATCCGAAACTTCACCCCGGACCGCCCGTTCCTGCAGCCGAACGCCTACAAGGCTCGTCAGTATCCGGTCTGGAACCTGCTCAAGCAACTCGACGCGGAGGGCAAGCTGAACGAAGTTCAGAAGGCGCTCACCGCCCCCACCATGCCCGCGGAAGAGCTCTACGATCTGAAGACGGATCCCCACCAGATCCGCAACCTCGCCGCCTCCCCCGACCCGGAGCACCGCCGGACCCTGGACCGCCTCCGCAAGACCCTGGAACGCTGGGTCGAAGACACCCACGACCAGGGCCGTACCCCAGAACCCCCCGGCGCCCAGTAACCTGGAGTGTGGCGGTTCCCATGAGAGATCCCATCGGTGAGGAAAACCGCGAGAACATCAGGCTGATCTGCAATGACCTGCGGATCCGGAGCGGCTTCGCGCTTTATCTGCTCTGGTCGCCTGATGCGGCGACGGACCGCGCGATCTGGAAGCTGCTTCGGGAGAGCATCACGGACGACCTGAAGGTGGTGGATGCCGAGCGCTGGCCGCCGGACCGGGGCTTTGCACAGTACCTGAACGAGCAGCAGCCGGCCTCCCCCAACGCGGTCTGTCTGGTGCGATTCAAAGAAGAGGACGTGCTCCACCGGAACGCCCTCGCCTTCCTGAACAACAACCGAAACGCGTGGCTGCATCGCACCCAACACGCCTGGATCTTTGTGCTTCCCAGCCGGGCGCGCCTCAGCCGCCGGAGCGTGGCGGATGGAGGAGAAGAGTGGTTCGTGGGCAACCACTTCTCGGATACCTACTCCATCCGAACGCTGGAGCTGGAATTCGATCCCATTTCGCCTGAGTTCGCTCCACCGGAGGCACGCCCCGTGGGTCTCCCGCCGCTCACCGAGGTCATCGACACCGGCGCCGCCGGGGGCCTGGAGTTTGAGCGGCTGATGAGCGCGCTCCTCATCGAGCTCGGACGTCGCGCCTCCCCCGGATTTTCCGTCACGCCGATCCGCGGCGCGGGTGGCGACGGCGGCATGGACTCCTTGATCGAAAGCGGCGAACTGGATGGGATGCGAGGGCGCATCGCGTTTCGGTTCAAGTGGCTGCCGGACCTCTCGGAGTCCGCGGCGCGGCGGCAGGTCCAGGAGTGGTGGCGCTCGGCCCGCCGGGCCGACCCCGACCGGCGGCCGGATCACTGGGTGCTCGTGACTCCCGCGGAATTGACGCCGGGCCAGCTAGAGTGGCTGCAGGGCCTGCGTGGCAAGAACGATCCGAAGCTGCACCACCGGGGTCAAACCTGGATTGAAGGATTGCTCCGGGAGGTCCCCAGTCTCCTGGCGCGCTACTTCCCCTTCGAGGCGAAGCAATTCGGCGGGCTTCCCGGTTACGACGGGCACCCCTTCGGCGACTTTGGTCGGCGCTATCGGCTGAGGATTGGCCTCGCGCACGAACGGGTCCGGACGCTCGGCATCCCCCCGGAGGTGACCGGGCGGCGCACCACCATCCCGCTCCGGGAGATCTTCGTTCCGGTCCGCCTGGAGCCCTGGTCGGGCGGTGAGGCGGTTCCGCTCGCGAAGGCGCTGGAGGGTTCCCATCTGCGGGTCATTCTGGGCGATCCCGGCGCGGGCAAGACGACGCTGCTGGCGTTTCTGGCGCTCTCGTATGCCACGGGCGGCGAGATGGACGGGTATCAGTTCCCCTCCGACCGTGTGCCGCTTTACATCGCGCTTCGCGACTTCCTGAGAGCCCGCGCCGAGGCGGCCAATCCACACCTCTCCTTTGTAGACTACCTCGTCGGCCGAGCCCGCTCGTCCATGGGACTGGAGTACGCCCACCCCGCCTACTTCGAGCAACTGCTGCGGATGGGCGAGGCAGTGGTGTTGATCGATGGGGTGGACGAAGCGAACAGCGAGTCCGGGCGCTGCGAGTTGGCGGACGCCATTCGTCAGTTCCACCACAGCTACCCGAACTGCCCCCTCTGGGTGACCTGTCGAATCCACGGGTACACAGGCAATGTGCGGTTTACCGGGACCGACGTGGACCCGGTCGCCGAGTACCGGGTGGCGCCGCTGAATGAGGCGGAGGTCGACCTCTTCATCCGTCACTGGCACCGGCTGCACTACCCCGAGGATGCGGAGGCGCAGCAAGAGCGGGCCGAGAGCCTCCGCGCCGCGCTGGATCGGACCCCGAGCGTCCGGCGGCTGCGCGGCAATCCGCTGCTGCTCACCCTGATGGCGTTCCTGCACTACGGCAGCCATCAGCTCCCCCAGGACCGCGGCGAGCTCCTCGAAAAGTGCATCGAGATGCTGCTTCGCACCTGGAACGATGCCCGCCGCCGGGAGCAGGATCCGCATCCGTTCGATCTCCTGGCGGAGAAGACGAGCTTCGATTGGTCCCGCCAGCAGGAGTATCTGGAGGTGCTCGCGCTCGGGGCGCAGTCGCGGGGCGGCGACGAAGACTCTCGAGCCGTCTTCACCCGTGAGGAAGCGCTGGAGTGGCTCGCCGCCCACCACCTCGCAGAGTCAGAGATGGAGCGCCCCAGCCTCACCCCGCGCCGCGCCCGGTCCGAAATGGGCGACTTTCTGGATTACATCGCGGATCGAACCGGGATTTTGCTGGACCGGGGGGACGGTCGCTACCAGTTCATCCACCTGTCGTTCCAGGAGTACCTGGCCGCCCGCCGCCTGCATGAGGAAGGCTTCGACGACGACGCGAGACAGCAGTGGTTCATCGACCGGCTCGGCCACACGGCCTGGGAAGAGGTGCTCCTGCTCCGCCTCTACCTGATGCAGCGAGGCTCGTCTCGCGACCGAAAGGCC
The DNA here is from genome assembly GCA_005798285.1 of Actinomycetota bacterium. Classification (GTDB taxonomy): domain Bacteria; phylum Armatimonadota; class SYMT01; order SYMT01; family SYMT01; genus F1-80-MAGs030. The sequence goes on along the minus strand of SYKE01000058.1, from coordinate 7,533 downwards.
CTGCACCAGGTCGTTCAGACGATGTATGACGGGCTGAGGTCCGACTCCAGCAATCTGGAGAGGACGGAGCAGTCGTGGCTCACGCTCAGCCGGGCCGTTCGAGACAACCTGCAATTGGGCGCCGAGCTGCGCTATGAGATCCTGACCGAGACGCTATCCCGGTGGCTGCGAAAACCCGAGTTTTCGGGGGAGTGGTTCGGGGTGCTGGAGGAGATCCACCTCTTTGCGCCGCTCGCTCGGGAAGCGCTGTCGGAGGGCTGTCGGCACGTGTGGCGCGACCCCGAGTCAAGTCCAGCCCACGCCATCGCCGTGCTCCATCTGAAAAGTCGCCTGGGTGGCCTCCCGCCGGACACGGATCTGGAACTCGAGAAGCGGGGCGACCTGCGCCCCCTGTTCCCGGCGCTACTGGTGTTTCACGACACCCGGGCCCTGGCCCACGTCGTGGAGCGCCTCGGAACCCCGGACGACTGGCGACAGCTCTTCGATCTGCTGGAGCCCCGAGAGGTGGTCGTCCTGATCCAGAGCTTCTCAGATGAGGCATCGAATCTTCCCGAGGCTGGACTTCGCGGCGCGAGTCTCTGGCTCGACGAGCGGATTCTCCGGGAGCGGGATCGGCAGGGTCGGCTCGCATGTCAGCTCCCCCCTCTGAAACAGGAGTTGAAGAACACTCCAGCAATGAGCTACCGTGCCCACGCGGGCTTGCGGTTGGACCTGTCGCTTCCCTCAACACTCTGGGCAACCGGGTCAGATCACGCGAACTCGCTCACTCCCACTCCGATGTTGACGATGCCGACGACGCTGAGCGGCCGGTTGGATGCGCGATCCGCCGAGCGAATTCTGGCCCCGGAGCAGAACCCCATCTGGTTCAGGTGGTGTGCGCTTGAAGAGATGGCTCAAAGCACCTTGGAACGGTGGCATGAGTGGTGTCCTAATCCGGCGGATGAGAACGCCGAGTGGCTGCGGCGCGTGAGTGACTTCTTCCGGGACTTCGTCCGCGATTTCTCCCGGGAGTTCGGCCGAGACTTCTCCCGCTACTTTGTCCGGGACTTTTTCCGGAGCTTCGTCCGGGACTTCGACCGGTACTTCGGCCGGGGCTTCGGCCGGTACTTTGGCCGGTACTTCGATGGGGAGTTCGGTCGGGACTTCGGCAGAGAGTTCGGACGGGACTTCGTCCGGTACTTCGTCCGATCCCTCGGCCAGGGCTTCGTCTGGCATTTAGGCGCGAGCTTCGCCGAGGAATGGGTGAAGACCGTCGATATCGATCCGGTCGTGGCTGCGCCGGCGACCCTGGAGGTTCATCTGGCCAGGTCTGAGACGGCTTCGGGAATCGCCCGTCTGCTGGCAGACGGACGATTCTGGGATCGATTCCCGCAGGTCTCGCGGATCCAGACGAGTCAAGGCGTTGGGTTGGCGTCGGGCGCCAGCTATGTCGTACCAATGGGGAGTCTGCTTCCGATGGGAGCGGTGACTCGAGTTCTCTTCCAACTCCAACTTGTTGCGATTGCTCATCGGGTGGCCCGAGACCTCTGGCTGGACTACCCGAAGGATGCGTTCCCCGAGGACGCCGTGTCAACAGCCTGGAAGCGCTATCCGCCGGAGCTGTACTCCTCGGCGTTTGCGTGGCCGACGGTGGCGCGGGAGATCGGCTTCCGGCTGGCGGGGCCGCGGGGGGCGATGATCTTGCTGTTCGCGGCACACGTGGAGCAGATCACCGGGATCGATCTTTCAGGGCCGGATTGGGATGCCCAGCTTGAAGCGCGGGATGCGGCAGATCCGGAGATCGAAGAAGCCTACGAGATCTATCGACAGGTCCGGGTGAAGCAGGATCCGGCTCCGCCGGACGGGGGGGCGTGAACGGTGAGCGACGACCTCCCGCAGCCGGTGGGGCGGGGAGGCGCTCCGTAGGGATTCGATTCCTTTACGGCGGTGCGTACTTCGAGGGGGCCACGTCGAGGCTGAAGAATTCGAGGACGTCGTCGAGGCGGTCGGATTCGGCGGTGCAGCGTTGGGTGGTCTGGAAGAGAGTCTGCTGTGCGGATTGGATCGACTGGCGCCGGGCTTCGATGCGGGCCTGAAGCTCCACGATTTCCGCTTCGGCGGCTGCGACCTCGGCCGCCGTTCGCTTGCTGAGATCGTCGAGGTAGCTGGCGAGGGCGGTGAGCTTGCGGGAGGCGTCGGCGACAATGGTGTCCGGCGTGGCGCCCATGCTCTTGCCCAGGGCGTTCAGCGAGACGCGAACGGTGGAGCGCCGGGTCTCCAGCGGCAGTTCGTGGGGGAGCGCCGTCAGCATCTCCAGCAATTGCTCCGCGGTGAAGGGGGCGGGCGGGAGCGCGGCGGCGGTATAGATCGCGCCGAAATCGACCACTCCGTCCGTGATCAGCGCCGCCGTCGTCGAGGAGTCCACGCGGATCTGATCCAGGTTCGGGCCGCCGGCCTCGCGGACGATCTCCTCAACGGTTCGCGTCGGAACGGTCGGCGCCTCCTGCTTCCGCCCCAGTTCCGCCAGCAGGCTGTCCAGCTCTCCATCCGTCTCTCCAACTGTGGCGGAGTCGGGGGCCGGTTTCGGCTCCTCCGGCGGCAGCACAAACAGCAGTCGGGCTGCTTTTCCGAGGGAATCGCGAAGGCTCATTCGGTTCTCCAACAGGGTCGCTACGAGGGAGTGTTCAGCCGCTGAAGCATCTGCTCGTAGGGGGCCATTTCTTCGAGCAACTGGGTCATGGAGCGGGTCTGTGAAACCACGTCCTCGATCTCGCCGAGAAGCTGATCCGGCGGCCGGGCCCGGATCTCATCGTTGATGAGGCCGAAGGTGTCGTCGAGCAGCAGCAACTGGTGGTTCAGATTGATCAGGATGCGGCCGATCTTCCCCACGTGCTCGTGGCGGCGCTGCAGGACCTCCACCCGTTTGTTCAGGACTGCCTGCGTGTTGAGATCGGTCTCGGCGGCCAGGAGCGCGCGGATGCCCTCCATCTCACGGTCGTAGCAGGCCTGGACCTCCGTCACGGTGTTCTGGATCCACTGCTCGTCGGTCTGGCTGGGGGGCCGTTTCGGGGCCGGCGGAGGCGGGGGCGGCGAGTTCGGACGACGGGTGGGGTAATAGCGGACCTGGACGCGCTCCGGCTCGCGGTTGTCTCGCGGGCGGTCGACATCGGGATCGTGCTGCGGGAGCGGGGCTCCTCGCTCCTGCTCCAGAACGGTGGTGAGGTAGCTGCGGAATTGGACTTCCTTGCTCGCGAAGCGGAGGAAGGTCTCCAACAGGTAGTCCAGCTTGCGCAGAACCTCCAGCCACCACTTGCCTTCCATCGGCTGGGCGGCCAGTTGGCGACGGCCGGCTTCCAGGCGGCGGTAGCGCTCCACCGTCGCCGGTCGGAGCTGCGGCAGCACCTCCGCCTCCATCGCTTCCCGCCGCCGGGCGATCTCCGCTTCGAACCGCTGCGATTGCCGCGCCTCGAACCACTTCGAGTCCGGCACAAAGATGAGGTACGCCGCTTCCGCCACCAGGCCGACGAGCAATGGGATCGGCGTCAACGTCGCCGCCGAGAGCGCCGCGGCGGAGGCGAGGCCCACGAGGTTGAAGTTCTCTTTGAACGCCTCCAGGTGGCGAGACTTGTTCGGGGGGTCGTGCGACATGGGCTGGAAATACAGGATGCGAGAGGAGCCCGGCAAGGTCCGGGAGTGGAAACACGGCGCTGCCTCTCTCCCGCTCCCCCTCAATCTATCGCGGCAGTTCTCTTTGCAAACGGCCCGCACCTTGCTGGGATGCGCTCGGGGTGGGAGAGAGTGCGAGAGACTGATGGGCTGAGTCGAGAACGACGCGCGGGGGACCGGGGTTGCCGAGGGGTCTCGGAGTGGGTCGACGGATGCCGCGGCCCCTCTGCATGGGGCCGGACGCCATCACCGGCGAACGTTCCTGGAGAGGGTTCGCAAAAATCCATGGGGAACGATTCGCCATCAGCGAGTTCGGACGGCAGTGCAGCGTTCATGGGTCGGAGGGCCGCCGGAGAGCCAATGCAACGGATAGAGCGATCGGATCTGGAAGCTCCGCTTCGGGAAGGCGCCGGCCACCAGGCGCTGACGGCCGCACTGCGCCGCATCCGCACCGGCGAGGAGCTCGTCGCCGTGCTCGGCAGCTTCATTCATTTCAACTCCATCTTCGGGGGCTGCGTGGCGAACCTGGCGGGCGAGCTTGCGGTGCGGCAGGACCTGTTTCGATCCCGCGAGGAGACCGTCGCGATGCTGGCCGACCGGAGCGTGGAGGTGGCGGCCGCCGTCTTCTTCGCGGCCGTCGACGAGTTCGATGATCGGGTGACGCGACACCGCGACACGCACCGCAGTCTCGCGCAGGCCACCCTCAAGGGCGTCGCCGCCTACCTCGGCTTCGACGACGCCGCCTTGAACACGCTGACACAGCCGTCACCCGCGCTGCTGGAGGCGCTCCGCAACGTTCGGGAGGGCTACGGCGTTAATCAATTCGTGAGTGACGAGGCGCTCTTTCGCGGCATCGGCTTCCATCTCGGCTCCGAGCTGCTGGCGGATGCCGAGTTCAACGCCTGGAATCACTTTCTGCGGACCGAGCATGCGCCCCTGGTGGCGCATCTGGAAGCCATCCGGGTACGGATCGACGACACCGAACATGCGCCCTACTTCTGGATCAAGGTGCACACCAGCGTGGAAGTAGACCACTTCGACTCCGCGGTTCGCGGAGCGGATCTCGCTCTGAGCACCTATGCGGGAGCGGCTGGACCGGCCGTCGCCCGGGGCTGGATCCTGGAGGGCTTCCGGCGATTCGCCGAGGTCCAGACCGCCTACCTCACCCAGTTGCTGCCTTCGGTCGACCCCGCCGCGGCGGGCGCGGCCTGACAAGGAATTCGGTACGAAACTCAGTTGAAACTCACACCTGTCGGCAAGATCATCTTTCTGGTTCTGGCGATCGGCATTGCGGTCGGCCTCTGGCGCCTCTGGGACGGCGGCAGCAAGGGCACGGCGGGAGGCGGGGGCGGCTTCAGCCTGCCGAAGCTGGGTGGGGGCGGCGGCAGTTCCGGCGGCACGGCCAACCTGGGTTCGGATCAGGGCCTGCTGGGCCGGCCGCTCCGCGTGGGCATCGTCACCTGGCCGGGCTACGCCGGCGGCATCGTGGCGAACGGCGGCTTCAAGCCGAACAAAGAGTGCCTCTACTGGAACAACCACAAGCTGCTCGTGGAGTTCCTGTTGATGGAGGATCCCGACGCGCGCAGCAAGGCCTTCGCCCGCGGTGGCGCCGAGGGCGTCGACATCGTGTGGTCCACGGTGGACTACTGGGCGAATGAGCTTCCCGGCTTCATCAAGGGAGGCGTTCCCGCAAAGGCGATCATGCAGGTGGACTGGTCGCAGGGCGGCGACGCCATCGTGGCGGACCAGAGCATCAAGCGCATTGAAGACCTGCGGGGCAAGAAGGTCTCCCTCGTGGATCTGACCCCCTCGCGCTGGCTGCTGGAATACAGCCTCCAGAACTCCAGCCTCGACGACGCGGCCCAGAAGCAGATTGTGCAGAGCCTCGTCGGCAAGTCGACCACGATGGACGCCCGTTCGGACTTCGTCGCCAACAAGGTGGACGCGACCGTGGTGTGGGAGCCGGATGTCACCGAGGCGCTCTCGAAGCGACCGGGAGCCCACAAGCTGGTTTCCACGGAGACGGCTTCGAACCTCATCGCGGACCTGATGGTGGCGCAGGACAAGTTCATCAAGGATCATCCGGACGTGGTGAAGGCATTCGTTCAGGGCTGGTTCGATGGCACCGAGGAGGCGAATCGGAAGCCGGAGCGTGTCGTCAGCCTGTTGATGGAGAACGAGCCGCTCTACAAGGAGCTCGGCGCCGATGCGACCCGAGCCGGGCTGCCGACCGTCAAGTGGGCGGACCTCTCCGACAACGCTCGGATGTTCGGCCTCGACGGCAGCGAGCCGCTCTTCGACCGCATCTTCCGGCAGGCGAGCGTGGCGTGGGTTCGCCGCGGCATCATCAGCCAGGCGGTGCTGCCGTCGGCGGCCAAGCACGACGGTGTGCTGCGACAGCTCTATGCCTCGGTGCCGAAGGAAGTCCGCGTTCCCGTCGCGGAACCGAAATTCCCGGCGGCGCCGCCGGCCGCCAAGAAGACCGAGCCCGGCGTCTTCACGCGCCCCGTGAACATCTACTTCGCTACCGGCAGCAACTCCCTCGATCCGAACGCCAAACAGGTGCTCGATCAGGTGGCCACCATCGCTCAGACCTTCTCCAACGCCTACATCCGCGTGGAAGGGAACACCGACAGCACGGGGAACCCACAGGCGAACGTGCAGCTCAGTCAGAAGCGCGCCGAGTCGGTGGTGAATTACCTGGTAAGCCGCTACAAGCTGAACCGCGCCCGCTTCATCGCCCGGGGCAACGGACCCAACAAGCCGGTGGCCTCGAATGCGACGGAGGCCGGTCGGTCGAGCAACCGGCGCACGGATGTGTCCGTGCTGCCGAAGGATTAGGCGAGCCAACCCGCGCATGCAAGACCCTTTGAAGGCGCCGGCCCCCGCGGCAGCCGAAGCCAGGTCCGGCGGACCCACACGATCCGCCGGACGACGGCTCCTGTCACCGCTCTTCGTCGTGCGGGGCGCTCTTCCGCCGCAGATCGACCTTGGTTTCGGGGTCGGAGGGCTGCTGGCGGTGATCGCCGTCTGGTGCTGGCTCACCTATGGCGGACATGTAAAGCCGCTGTTCCTGCCCTCGCCCACGGGCATCTGGGAGGGACTACTGGAGTTGCATCGCCGCGAGTGGCTCCTGCCGGCGATTGCCCGCAGTTCCTGGCGCGTGGTGCACGCCCTGTTTCTGGTCACGATCATCGGCGTGCCCATCGGCATCCTGATGGGCGCGTTCGCCCCCATCGATGCCGCCCTCCGCAAGATCGTGAACGGCGGCAAGAGTATCCCGACCACGGGCCTGGTCGGGCTGATCGTGCTCTGGTTCAGCATCGAGGAGCGGGCGAAGATCGTGTTCTTGTTCCTCGGCGCGATCTTCTACATGATCGTGCTGGTGAAGAACGCGGTCTTGAGTGTGAACGAGGATTACATCCGGGTCGCCGTCGACATCGGCGCCGGCCGCTGGCAGACGATCCAGCGCGTGCTGCTGCCCGCGGCGCTGCCTCAGATCTGGGACGCCATCGCCGTTTGCAACGGCATCATGTGGACCTACATCGTTCTGGCGGAATACATCAACAGCAACCAGGAGAACCTCGGTCTGGGGTTTCTCCTCAGCGTCAGCAGCCGGACCAACGAATCGGGTCAGGTCTTCGCGACGCTGATCGTCATCGCCCTCATCTCCACCTTCGCCGACTGGGTGTTCCAGAGCGTGCGGAAGCAGCTACTGGACTGGTGACCACCTGTGAGTGAACGGCCGCCGATCGTCGAGATGGAGAACGCCGGGAAGTGGTTCCCCGCGCCGAAGAATGGGGAGCGCCTCGTCGCCGTGGAGGGCATCAACCTCACGATCCCGGATGAGGAAGACGGCGAGTTTCTCGTGATCCTCGGCCCCTCCGG
>SYKE01000057.1 GCA_005798285.1 Actinomycetota bacterium | reverse complement strand
GCGACCTCATCGAACACCTTTGCCCACTCTTTGTCGAACTCGTGCGCTGTCATCATCGTGCACCCAACAAGAGTTGAATCACAGCCACTGAGGGTTCGAGTCAAGTTTCTACACGCCCGTGCGAAAATCTGACGGGCACCCAGCCGGGACCAGGTGGGGGCATTCGCCCAATCGGACCACCAAGCATTCGCCCACCCGGACCACCCCCTGGGCCAGGTCCATGGCAGGGCATTTGCGCGAGAGGCTATGCGTGGCTCCGCGCAGGGCAGAGCATCGTGCTCAAAGTCGCCGGTTGTTGTAAAACCGATGGTCTTTGGAGTTGGAGGGTGTATCTTGGAGGACCTGATCTGCCCCAAACAGGCGGGGGAACCCAACGAGTCCAAGTGCGCCGGATTGCTGAAGCCTCTACCGCTGGCGAATCTCCCGATTGGCTGTCCATTCAATCCTTCTCACCCGGGCATCGTTGAGGCGATGGCGGCCATCATCGAGGAATTCGAACGTACTTGGAACTGCTCTCAGGGTTATTATTTTAACAAGACACCGGCGGATAACCCTTTCTGTCTCACCCGAGATGGTGGATTAACGAGAAGGGGTGTCCACTACGACGTCTGCTGCTTGGGAGTACCACCAGGTTGGAATAGAGCCACCCGTAAAAACTGTCCTCGTGGCGGTTCGGACATTGGAACGGTGTATTGTTGTCCATATTGCGAGGACGTTGAAGGCATCGCAAAGGAGAGGACGTGTTTCAAAACGGAGAATCACAGCCCACGGCGATGGTAACAATTCAAAGGAATCGATTAATGAAGACTAGACGATTCAGATCTGGAAGAATTGAGAAGTCATCGGAATTCTTCGGAGTGAACGTTAGAGTCTCCAATATCGAGTCGACTTTCCACTCCGTGGTACATCTGAGGAAGTGGCCCCGTTTGCCCCGGAACTTCTGTGAATGCAGATTTGACACATTAATAATCCATTGCGAAGACTATCAGAGAACGGACCTTGAGTATTGCGAGTCCAGCGGATTCTTCTTTGATGCATGTTGCTCGAGAGAAGTGCACCTCGAGAATTCTACTCTCAGTTCGACTCGGATGGCAGGATGCTTCTATCAGCACTCACTTATTCGTGTTTCCGCAATAGTTGATACTATTTCAATTGAATGTCAGTTTTTCGACACCGAATTCTCCGAATCTGCATTGACCGACTCCAAAACCGAGAAGACTTATTTCCTAACTGGTCGAGTAAACTCATCTCGAATCGAGTCGACTACATTCAAGAACGCGACCTTTGACAACCTGGTGTTCAGGGATTCTCTAATCAAGTCCGTGGAATTTGCATCCTGTGAGTTCATCGAGTGTATATTCATAGAATGCCGTTTCGAGTCAGTTTCATTCGAAAATTGCATTTTTGTGGGCCAGTGTCTGTTTTATGGATGTACCGGATTCGGAGAGTCAACGGAGGCACTGGTCAGATTTATTTCTTCGACGCATCCGTTGATTAGAACCCTGAATTCGTTCCTCGTGGACTCGCAGCATTCTTACAACTCTGACTCCTCTAAAATCGGGGCTCCCGACAATCTATAAAAATCGTTCAAGAAGAGTAGCGTGTGTATTCCACCGCAAGTCGGGTTCTTCCTCACTTTTGGTGGTGGTGGTGCCCATTTGAAGGTCGCTCGTGCTCCAATGGCTCTGCGGGGCTGAATCTGGCGCCCAGAGCGGGCTGATTCGCGCGCTCAAGGGGCGATTGCATGGCCAGAACGGGAAAGTATTCCCCCCGTGCGGCCGCTTTCATCAAAAGTGCGGAAGAGCCGCAAGTCGATCGGCAGTTCTCACCGAGAGTGATCGCTGCCGTCGGTTTTCCGGTACCCCTCGGAACGCAGGTCGCGGTCGATCCGTCAGGCTCCCCTTTCGATGCTTCCCGCGAGACTTCTTGCCCTCGTCTTCCGAAGGGGGTCCCCCGTGAAGGCCACGCGCGGCGCACCGCGCTTCCGCTGCGACCGGAATTCATCCGGTGGCCGCTCGAGGTCCATGTCGGGTTCTCCCCGGACATCCACCGGTGGGCATGGTACCGAGGCGGGCCGGTTTGCATCGCGTTCTCGTCGGTCCGTGACCATCGATAACTGCCCGAACTCCGTCACACCGCCCGAGTGCTTCGGAGCCCCCTGCCGGGGCGGGGCCTCGGGGCGCCGGTGGATCCGTCACGGCGGGAGTGCTACCGAGGCTGGGACTGCTCCCACTCTTTGACGAGACGCTTCGGGGCAACGAGGCGCCAGGCGTCGAGGAGGAGTTCTTCAAGCTGCTCCTCGGGGACGGATGCGAGACGGGTGATGACGCCGGGGTAGGTTCGGTAGTGCGGGGTCACGAAGAAGAGTCCCGGCCACTGTTGCACCAGGTAGGCTCGCTCTTGCAGGTCGATCCGGATCACCACGAACAGTTCTTCGGCGGAGTAACCCTCGGGGCGGCTGCGCTCGTTGCGGGCGGGAAACGCAATCACCTTGCCGCGCACGCGTACGCCCTCTCCATCCGCCTCCGGGTCGCGCCGGGTTTCGGGAAGCGTCTCCAGGAACTCGCACACCTCGTCCCATCGATGCATCGCGATTGCCCTCCGCGCCCACCGTCCGTGGCTCGCGTTCTGTGCTTGCCTGAAATCAGGCGGATGATCCTACGATGGAACCGCCGCCCGGCGCTCCACGGCCCGCTCAAAGATCTCCGCGGTTCGGCGGGCCATCGCTTCGGCGCTGAAATCTGCGAATACGGCGTCTCGGCCGCGTGAACCGATCTCCCGAGCGCGGCCCGGGTCGGAGAGAAGGCCCGTCACGGCGGCGGCCAGGGCGGCCGGATCATCCCCGGGTTCATAGAGAACGCCCCCGCCCGTGGCTTCCACGATCTCGGGGAAGGCCGCATGCCGGGGCTGCACCACCGGCGTGCCCGCCGCCATCGACTCGAGGGTGTAGAGGCCGAACGACTCGCCGTAGACGGTGGGAACCGACAGCGCGGAGAGGCTCTTGAGAAAGCGGAGCTTCTGATCTCGATCCACGTTCGGGAAGAACTCGGCCTCGCTCTCCAATCCCTCCTCGCGGAGGCGAGCCCGCATCCGGTCGAGGAACGGCACATCCGAAGCGGTCTGCGTGCCCGCCGCCTTCAGCTTCAGGTTGGGCAGCCGGCCGCTCTTCCGGATGCGAATGAACGCTTCCACGAGCGTATCGAGTCCCTTCACCGGAGCCAGGCGAGCCATGTAGCCCAGCACCGGGGGGCCCGCTCGCTCCTCGGTGGTCTCGTAGCCTTCGAGGTCGATGCCGCAGTGGGCCACGTGGACGCGGTCGGCGGGAAGGCCGGCGCGGTGCGTCATCAGTTCCCCGTAGTAGCGGCTGATCGCGACGAAGGCGTCCACATCCTTCGCTCGCTCGGAAAGTAGCTTCCATGCCGCGCGAGCGTCGGCCTCGGGCAGGCTGTCGAGATAGCCATCCTCGCCCTGAAGGGTGCAAACCACAGCGGCGCCGGTGCGGCGTCGGATCTCGCGGGCCAGACCTAACAGCAGGATGTTGGAAAGGCAGACCACCTCCGGCTTGCCGTCGATCTCCAACCACTCCACCAGCCGATCCAGCTCCTTGAGCTGGTTCCCCTCTTCTCCGCGCAGCATCGAGAGCGTGATTTCGCCCAACTCCGAGGCGCGGGTCATCCCCGCTCGGGCCCCGGCCGCCTTCAGCAAGCCCGGCGCGTCGAACACCCGATCCAGCCAGCGCGGAGTCTTCCGAAACAGCGATGACTTCTGCTGCAGATAGACGTTCACGCCGCCGAACAACAGCGGCGCGTCGGTGGTGGCGGGCGCTTCGTCGAGGGTCGGAGGCAGGTACATCGGCGCCATCAGCGCATCGTGACCCAGACGACGCAGCGCCTTCACCAGGGCGTTGTCACGAACGCACGTGCCGCAGTAGAAGCTGCCGGTGCCGGGGGTGAGTTGGATGATGCGCATATCGAGGCAGGAGCGGCCGAGCTGTTCCGCAGAGCTAGTCGACCGGAGGCAGGATCTCGAGCACGTCGGCCAGCAGTCTCCCGTCCGGCGTGGTGAGGAAGTTGTGGCGACCGTAGAGCCGCGCCGGCGCCCGCATCTCGAGCACTGCTTCGATCGCTGAGTCCGACTCCAGCGAGAAGAAGGCGTCGGGGCGGCTGAGGTGCTGCACGCCATGCTTCGTGAGAATGGTGCCGAGAGGGGTGCGGCAGCCGGCGATCTCCGCGCGTGCTGCCTCGGGAAACGCCTGAAGGTGGATGGCGATGGCGCCGAACTCCACGGCTCGACCGGAGCCTTCCAGGGTCAGCACGACTTCGCGATCCAGCCGGTCCGCTCCCACCTGCTTTCCCAACAATCGAAGCACAATTCGCTCGCCGTGAAAGCTCTCCAGCGTCGGGGTCATGTCGCGCTGGTGAACCAGCAAGTCCCGGTAAGGGCGAGGCACGGCGACGCCCTCCACCGGCGACAGCACGGGCAGCGGCAGCCCGGATCGCCGGTAGAACGCTTCCAGCGGGAGGGTTAGCCGGGAGCTCGGCTCAGGCGTAACGGGCGTCTCGATGCTCGGGCAGGAAGAACTCATGGATTAGCCGATCCGCCTGGAGGAGCCCCTCCCGGTTCAACTGGAGCGTCTCCCCCTGCTCGGAGAGGAAGCCCCATTCCTTCAAACGGTCCACCGCCGGGGCGAAGCGCTCCCGGATTTCCACCCCGAACTTCTGCCTGAAGTAGCCCGACTCCACATGCCCCAGCTTGAACTGAAGCAGAAGCTCCCGGATCATCCGCTCTTCCGGCGTGGGCGTCAGCGCCCGGTAAATCGGCAACTCCCCCTTCGCGATGCGCTCCAGGTACGGACCCCAGTTGTGTTCGTTCTGGAAGTGGGTGCCGCCCACATGCGAGAAAGAGGCCACTCCCAGCGCGACCAGGTCGGCGCCGGTCCAGAGTTCGTCTCGATAGAGGAAGCGCGTCCGGGCGGGGTCCTTCACAGCGGTGTAGGCGCTTGTCACGGTATAGCCGGCCGCTTCCAACTGCTCAAAGGCGGAGGACACCCATCCCCGCTTCGTGGCCCACGAGGCCACCGGAGCGATCTCCGCGCCGCGCTCTTTCATCTCCTGATAGATGGTGGTGTTGAACGGGATCTCCATCTGATAGATGGTGACGCTGTCCGGCGCGAGCTCGATCGTCTTGCGGACCGAGTGCTGCCAGCCGTCCGGCGTGTCGCCCATCATCCCCGCGATCAGGTCGATATTGATCTGCGGGAAGCCGGCGGAGCGGGCGAAGTTGTAGGCCCGATCGATCTCCTTCGAGCCGTGGGCGCGGCCGTTGAGTTGGAGCACGCGATCCTCGAAGTGCTCCACGCCGAGGCTCAGGCGGGTGATCCCCAGGTCGCGGATCGCCTGCATCTTCGGCTCGGTCAGCGTACCGGGCTCGCCCTCGAAGGCGATCTCCTCCGCCCGATCCCACGGCAGCACGCGCTGCATCTCGCCGATCAGGCCGGTGAGCTGTCGAACGGAGAGATACGAGGGGGTCCCGCCGCCGAAGTAGATGAACCGGGGCAGCCGGCCGTCGATGAATGGCCGCTCGGCATACAATTCCAGCTCACGAACCGCCGAGTCGATGTAGTGCTGGATATCGTCGGAGTTCTTGTCGGTGTAAACGCGGAAGTAGCAGAAGTGGCACCGCTTGCGACAGAAGGGAATGTGGAGATAAAGCCCCAGCGTCGTTCCGGGCGCGGGCTTTCGATCCAGCGCGTCGAACGCCTCCGACCGCTTCTCCGGTGTCCAGAACGAGTACGGGGGGTAGTTACTGACGAAGTAATTCCCTGCGCGGGTCTCTTCGTCGTTGTGGGCGATCTGGATGAGTTCAGCCCCCGAAGTCATGCCGTGTAGCTCCCATCACGCCCGGAAGGCGTAGAGGTATCCGTCGTCCGAGCCGATGTAGATCTGTCCGTCCAGCACCGCCGGCGTGGAAAGGACGGGTTTTCCGATCTGGTACGACCAGACCTCTTTGCCGGATTTCAAATCGAACAGGTAGAGCCGGCCGTCCTCCGAGCCCACCACGATCTTACCGTCGCAAATCACCGGTGAGCTATCGACCTTGCCTCGAGTTCGGGCGGTCCACAGCGCCTTGCCGGTGCGGCGATCCAGACAGTGGAGCCGCCGATCCCGACTGCCGACGATGATCCGATCGGCCGTCACGGCCGGCGAGGAGAAGAAAGGAAACGCCTTGTCCTTGTAGGTCCACACCACCGAGCCGCTCACCACGTTCGCACACACGAACTCGTTGCCGTAGTGGCCGACGTAGGCCAGCGCGCCATCTACCGCTGCCGAGCCGGCGATATAGCTCTGAATGTCAACCCCGCCAATGCGCTTACCGTCGAGCAGCCTGAGGACATACAGCGTGCCGTCGCAGCCGCCGAAGATGACCTTGCCGTCGCTGATGGCCGGCGCCCCATTGACGTAGTTGCCGGTTTCAAAGGTCCACTGAGGCTTGCCGGTCTTCAGGTCGACGCAGTGCACCTTCGCGTCGTAGCTCCCCACCACGAGCCAATGTCCGCCGCCCTTCGGAGCGGCCACCGCGTTCGCGGCGCCGGCGATCTTGTCGTCGGTCTTGTACTTCCAGCGAATCGTGCCGCGGGCGGCGTCGAGGCAATAGAGGAAACCGTCCGCCGAGCCCACCACCAGCGCATCCCCCACCAGGGTGGGAGGCGCCTCGATCTCGCCTTTGGTCTTCAGCGCCCATGCCTGCTTGCCGGTCGCGCGCTCGAATGCATAGATGCTCATGTCCATCGAGCCGACGTAGACCCGCTTGTCGTCGGCCACCGGCGAGGAGGAGATGGCGGCGGTGGTCTTTGCCTTCCAGGCCAGCTTGGGGTTGGCGGCAAGGCGACCCTCGGCCAGACCCATCTGCCGGGGGGATGCCCCGCGGAACATCGGCCAAACGGCGGGCGCGGACGCCACGGGAACGGCCGGGAGCAAGAGCGCCGAAAGGAAAACTCGTCGACCGATCAACTGTCCAGGATGGTGCATAAACTCTCCGCCCTCCCTCACCCTAATACGCGCACAAGCCGCCTCGCGACCAGTTTCCCGCGACAGATCAGTACAGTCTCAATCCCGGATCACCCGCCCCCCGATCCCCTCGGCGGCGAGGGCGCGAGCCACCCGCGCGATGGGGAAGCCCACCACGGTCGCGTAGTCTCCCCGGATCTCCGAAATCAACACCGCTCCGAAGCCCTGGATGGCGTACGCGCCCGCCTTGTCCATCGGCTCTCCCGTGTCCACATACGCCTCGATCTCCGAAGCGGTCAGCGGATGAAACACCACCTCGGTCCGGCTCCAGAACAGCCGCCGTCGGGCGCCGACCAGGAGGGCGACCCCGGTCACCACCTCGTGGCTTCGACCCGAAAGCTCAGTCAGCATGCGGACGGCATCGGCGCGATCCCGCGGCTTTCCGAAAAGCCGGTCGCCCAGCGCCACCAGGGTGTCGGCGCCGACCACCACCGAGCCCGGCTCCACCCGGGAGGCCGTCTCCGCCGCCTTGGCTTCCGCCAGATGCACCGCCAGCACGCCCGGGTGAGGATGACGCTCGGGCACCTGTTCCTCGTAGCGGGAGGGCTCCACCCGGTATTCGACACCAAGCAGGTCCAGAAGTTCCTTGCGGCGGGGCGAAGCCGAAGCCAGGATGAGACGGCTCATGCCGCTCCCTCCGAGGCGAAGGCGGGACTCACCCGGACCGGTCCGAACTCAGCACGCCCCTCGGCGCACACGAGCGCCACGGCGCCGCCGTCCAGTCGGGGGTCGGCGTCGAGGACATCGGCGACCAGTCGATCGTCGACCCAGGCACTGATGCGAGCTCCGACCGCCTCCAGCCGGATGCGTCGCTCGGTCTCGCGCTCCCAGCCAATCGCGACTTCCGCCAGGACCTGGGCGCCGTCGAGTTCTCGAACCAGGCGCACCCCACCGTCGCTTCCAACCAGGAGCGCAACATAGCGGCGCAGTCCCTGAACGCGAACAGCCAGCCCGGCAACCTCGCATAGATGCGGGCGCACCCACGCCTCGGCGCGGTAGTCGCGCCACTCCCGCGTCCCCTGAATCTGCAGACCGACTCCCCGGTCCTGGATCACCCGCAACAGGCAGCCGGGGGGCGCGTCCGCGCGGTCGGCGCCGTCCACCCAGGCGCGCCGCCACATCGAGCCTGCCTCCGGCCGGCGCAGCTCGGTATCCGGCACGCCGGACCAACCGAGTCGCTCCAGGTAAACCGTGCCGTCAAAACGACTTCGGGAGAGCGCCTCGATGCCGATCTCGGCGATCGGCTGCCCGCCGGTCTCCGGAATCCGCCATGTCAGGGTTCCGCCTGAACCGGCGTGGAGCGCCGGACCTGCGACCCGATGCAGCGCATCCTCCGAGTCGTAGTGTCTCAGGTAGAGCCGGCACTGCACCGCGTCGGCGCCCTCCCCGTCGATCGACAGGCGGGCCTGCACCGTCTGGCCGGGATAGAGAGTCGGCGAGGCGATGAGCGAGTAGCCTTTCATGGCGCGCGTCTCAGGTGGGATAAAGGTCGCGGTCGCCACCCGCGCGGCGCGACCGGCAGCCAGACGCCGACAGCGAATTGCCAGCCGTCCCGCTCCGTCGGGACCGCCCTCCTGCTCCACCGCCGTCACGCCGAGGCACTCCGGGGAATCCTCCTCCCGAAAGCCCTGCACGCTGCCCGGCAGCGAAAAGTGGAATCGAGCCCCGTCCTTCGGGTGCTCCTCCGGCAGGCCGCAAACTCCGCGGGCGGTGTTGACGATGTGAAACGCCTCCGTGGCCGCATCCGAAATCGCTCTGCCCCCATCGGCGGTGGGAAGGTAGAGCCGATCGGCCACCGGTCCCCGCCAGTCGGGACCCGCATCCAGCGCCGCCAGCCCACCCCGAATGCCGAGCAGGCAGCCGACATTGCCGGAGTTGCAGTCGGTGTCCCACCCGCAGGTGTTCACGATCATGAGCGACTTCTGGAAGTCTCCCCCACCGTGAAGCAGCGCGTGAATGATGAGCGCGTGGTTCGGAACCATGTGGCAATTGCCGCCGAAGAGGTGGTAGCCATAGGAGGCCTCCAGCCGCTCGCGGGTCCCGCGCCAGTCGTCGGGAGTCTCGGCATGCCACTCACGCAGATCGCGGATGAGACGGGCGATGACCGAGTCCGGCGGGATCAGCGCGACCGCGGTGTCGAGCAGGCGATTGAGATCGCTTTCCACGAAGGCGAGGGCTTCCATCGCCGCGACCACCTGGGCGCCATAGATCGCCTCGCCGTCATGGCTCACGCTCGCCGCGCGCCCGGCGAAGTCCGCGGCACGGTCCGGCTCGCCGGGAAAGATCATCCCCCAGCCG
>SYKE01000007.1 GCA_005798285.1 Actinomycetota bacterium | reverse complement strand
CGTCAGTCCGAGCTGTTGCTGCTGGTCAACCGGAGTTTCGCGGCCCCAACAGAGGCCGTCGTCGAGTTCAGTTCTCCCACGACGCTGCGCTACCCGAATACCGGGAGTTCCGCCCGCGTTCGGCACACCCTCTCGTTTGAACCCGGGGCGTGCGTCATTCTGGAGAGTGGTCGGCGTTAGGCGTCGCCACCCTCCCACTCCATCCTCACCGGTCAATCCGCATCGTCCGCCGCCCGTCGGCGGGCCGGCCGAGCACCGATGTCCGGTTGGTCTCGCGGGGGCAAGTGGGCCTTGAGTCCCGCCCTGGCATCGGCGTGCTCCGGTCGATCCGCGAGGTTAGTCCACTCGAATGGATCAGCTTGCTCGTCGTAAAGCTCCTCGTCCCCGTTCTGATAGCGAATGTAGCGCCACTTCTCGGTCCGAACTGCGTGGTTTTGGAAACGGTACGTCGTCAAAGCCGGTCTGTCCCACGGCGCAGACGGAGTCCGCAGGAGCGGCAGAATGGACTGGCCGTCCAGGTGGGTGGGCTTGCCGACCCCGCAGAGATCCATCAGGGTGGGGTAGATGGACATGAAGTCGACGGTTCGCTCACAGACTGTGTTGGCGCGGGTCACACCCGGCGCCACCCAGATCAGCGGCGCCCGCGTGGCTTCTTCCCAGAGCGCGAATTTGCGCCAATGCTCCTTTTCGCCAAGATGCCATCCGTGGTCGCCCCAGAAGACCACGATGGTGTTGTCCCGCTCCGGACTCTTTTCCAGGGCACTGAGCACACGGCCGATGTTCATATCGGTGAAGGCAATGGCGGCGAGGTAGCCCTGAACGGCCTCCTTCCAGCGACCTGATCGCAGGATCGCGGCGTGATCTCCCTCCGGTCGAGCCATGCGAACTCCCGCCGGCGGCACGTCCTTGAGATCGCCCTCGCGCGTCGGCGGCAGTGTGATGGTGTCTACCGGAAACATGTCGAAGTACTTACGGGGCACGGACCACGGCATGTGCGGGAGTTGCAGGCCGAGCGCAAGGAACTGTGGCTTCCCCTGCTCTCGCCGCCCCAACCGATCGATGACCCATGAGGTGATCTGGTAGTCCCGCATGTCCTCGTCGCGGCAATCGAGGGGCTGGAACTTGATGCCGCCGACACCGCCCTGGGCGCTGGCGCGGCCATCGCGAGGCAGCGATTCGAAGCCGAGGTACTCGTCCCATTCGCTGCGGCGAGGGTACGCCTCATGGTAGATCTTGCCCGTGCCCGCCACGTGATACCCCGCCTTGCGGAGGGTGGTGGTGAGGGGCCGATCCTCCGGTATGACGGTCCGCCAATCGTTGCCGTTTTCGTACACCCCGGTCGTACTTGGCCGCATGCCGGACATCAGCGAAGCGCGTGAGGGATTGCAAACGGGCGCGGCACAATAGCTGCGAGTAAAGCGGACTCCCATCCGGGCCAGGCGGTCGATGTTCGGCGTGCGAGTCTGCGGATTGCGACCGAGGTAGCCAACCCAATGGTTCAGATCATCCACGGCGATGAACAGCACATTGGGCTTCTTAGGAGGCTGTGCACTGCCGACCGCGCCGCCCGCGAGCGAAGTCAGGATTCCGACGCAGAGGAGGCCCCGGCGCGTTGCTCCGAGCGCTTTTTGCGAGAACATGGTCTTACCTTCCGGGCCGGCCCACGTCGCCTCGTTGGGCGCGGGCCGACAGCCGTCTTTGATTTGTTCGATGCGCTCACCGCCGATTCCCTGCCGCAGCGATCCGAAGCGAGCCGGCCATCCGCCGGGCGCAGATCCAGCGTATCCGGGACCGGTGCAGGGCCCGGCGGCGCAGCCAGCAGTGCAAGCGGGGAGACGTATGAAATCGAGGGTGCGGTTCGGATATGGGGGGGTGTTGCTCTGGCTGACGGGCGTGGCGGTGCTCACCACCACGGTTCGAGCCGAGCCGACATCGTCGCAACGGCACGTGCGAGCGGTTGTGGACCGAGCGGCAAAGGTGTATCGGCGACTGAGGAGCTTCAGTGCCACGATCACCATTCGGTTCGGAGCCGAGACGCAGGCCGGCAGAATTGAGTGTGCCCGTCCCAACCGATGGCGCTGGGAGCAAACCCTTCCCGCAGTCGAGACGGTGGTGTCAACGGGATCCGACGTGTATCGTTTCGTGGGTGACGGCGTGAGTGAGTACCGTCGCTTTGAGCCGGGGGCAGCGGGCGAGAACCTCGAGCTCCCACTCGCGTCCGCGTTCTTTCGATCGGATCGTGTCTTGCCGATGACGGAAGGCGCAGAGCTCAGGTCGATCGGGCGACGGTCGCTTCGGGGTCGGGCTTGTGATGCCATAGAGATTCGTCATCTGCCCACGGGTCCTCGTTCGGGACCGCATCGGTGGCGAACGGATCTCTGTTACTTCGAACGCGAGACCGGACTCTTGATCCGGGTGGAGTCCCGCACGATTTCGGGTGAGAGCCTCGTTGGGCAGCGGGACACCGAGTTGTCGGACGTGCGCCTCAACCCATCCCTTCACCCGAAACGGTTTGTCTGGAGCCCGCCGGCTGAGGCCCGCGTCATCGAACAGCCGGTGAACGAAGACTTCCTGTCCAGGCTTCCTGCACGTGGCACGCGCCCGGCGGACTTTCGGCTGCCTTCGACCGAGGGGCGCTCCCCTACGCTGTCGGACCTGCTGCGCGGGAAGCGGGCGCTTCTCCTCAACTTCTGGTCGTTCGGATGCGGACCATGTCGCAAGGAGCTACCGATCTTGAACGCTTTACTTAAGGAACGGTCGTCCGAGGGATTTGCGGTGGTCGGCATCAATCCCGGAGACCCTGTCGCCACCGTGCACCAACTGTGGAACGAACTCGGGATTCAGTTTCCCAGCCTTATCGCGGGGGGCGAGACGGGCTTTGACATCGAGTCCAGGTTGGGTGTCTTTGGGTTCCCGACGCATCTCCTTCTGGATGGGGAAGGGCGAGTCGTCTACCGGAGCATCGGGTTCGAGTTGACACCGCTTCTGGCGATGGTCGACCGGCTGACTCGGCCCGCGCAGGGGAGCCGGTTACTCGCGCCGGAACTCACGAAGACCGGTCGACCCGCGCAGGGGAGCCGGTTACTCGCGCCGGAACTCACGAAGACCGGTCGACCCGCGCAGGGCGCAT
>SYKE01000056.1 GCA_005798285.1 Actinomycetota bacterium | reverse complement strand
GGATCCGGATAGGTCCTCGCTTCGTCGCCGTGCTCGCGATAGTCGCCCAGGTCGATCCGGTAGACGTCCTCGATCACGTAGATCCCGGTCGGCTCGAGGTGCGGGCGCAGCGCCCGGTAGGTGCGGAGCTGGGCCTCCGGCGTGTGCAGCCCATCGTCGATGATGATGTGGAAGCGCAGATTTCCGAGCGCGGCACGCACCCGTTCCTGGTCCCGCGAGTCGAGGACGAGCACCTTGATGTCCATGCCCGACGCGAGCATTCGCGAAAGGCTCTGGAAACCGATGTCCATCATCGCGCCGTCGCCGCCGAGAACCCACAGGCGCTTATCGCGGAGCCCCTGCTGATCCCATCGGGCCCGAATTCCCATGGCATCCGCCGGAGCGTTCTCGAAGAGCGAGTTGGTCCAGGGGATGAGATACGGGTTGAAGGGGTAGGTGGAGGTGTAGACCGTGTTGCAGCCGGTCGCCGCAACCATCCCGAAGTTCTCGGGACCGTACTGAAAGCCGGTTGCCGCGCAGAGCATTCGGATGGCGGTGCCCTCGCCGCAGCCGGCGCAGGAACCGGCGCCGCCCACATAGAGGAGCGAGCGCTCGGCCAGCATCATGTCGGCGAGCACTTTTTCCTGAATGTATTGCTTCGGAGTTTCCGGCGTCTTGCGGTAGAACGAGAAGCTCTTCCGATAGTGCGCCATGTTCTGCGGGGTCTTGGTAATCATCTTCAGCGCATTGTGATCGCCGCAGACTTCCACGCACTCCGCGCAGCCCTTGCACTTGGTGGGGTCGATGAAGATCCCGAAGAGCGCGCCCTCGTGGCCCTGTCGCTTGGGGACATCAAAGTACTTGCGAGTCTTCGACCAGTTCGCGGACTGTCGCTCGCGCTCGGCCTCGTCTCCGATCAGGTCCAGTTCGGAGTTGACCTGGGTCTCCGGCAGCGCCTTCGCCAGAATGGCGGTATCGGGGCACTCGGTGACGCACTCCATGCAGCCGACGCAGTTGTCGGGATCGAATTCCGGAATCTCCGGCGCGATGTAGCTGAAGTCTCGGAGGGCGGCGGTGCCGGCTGGGATCAGACTTCGGGCGACGAAGATGTCGGCGGGGAGGCCCTTCTCGGCCGTTCCGTGATTGTACGACCCGACAATCCGATCCATGAAGTCCTGGATGTCGATAAAGTCGTTCGGCTTCTCAATGAGTTCCATGCGGTTGACTTTCTGGCCGGGTAAGAGCGAGAGCGGGTCCCTTCGGATCCGCCCTCACCCACCTGTTCGTTGATTAGTGGCCCGCCGGCGCGACGGGGGAAGCAGCGTTCGGGATTTCGCTCTCGTCGATGAGGCTGCGCGGCACTTCGATGACTTCGGTGAAGCCTCGCTTGACGCAGCTCAGGTTGGCCTGAACCACGGCCTCGCCCTTGCGGCCCCATGCCTTTCGAATCGCCTTCTCAACAAACTCGAAGAGCTGTTCGTCCGTGGTCTCTTCCAGGTTCTTCAGCGGCATGATCTTGAGGAACACGCCGAGGAGCACGATTCCCTGCATGCGCATCTGCAGGTCCTGGGTCGGAGCGTATTCACGTGCGACCTTCACCGTGTCGAGCGCGAGCAGACGAGCCTTCTTCTCTCGAAGGATCCGCTTGGCCCAATCGGGGAGAGTATCCCACACGTCTTCGGCGGTGGTCTTGTCCGACTGCAGGAAAACGGTGCCGCCCGTCGCCAGGCCGCCCAGCGGGTTGCCGTGCTTGAAGGCGTTCACGTCGTTGCAGGGAATGAACTCGACCTCTTCGAGCTCGCAGTGGGTCCGGATGATGTCCGGCGCCACGGTGAGGTAGTAGGTGGTGGGAAGGCCCTTCTTCTCGGAGCCGTACTTCGGATAGGCCTGCACCTGCATTCCGAACGTCATCCCGCAGAAGTCGGCGATGACCTTGTTCGTGGTGACGGAGCCGTATCCACCCACCGAGTGCCCGCGCATGGAGAAGCTGCCGGACGGTCGGAGATCCGGGTCCTGCCCCATCTTCAGGCTCAGCGGATGATCGATGCCGACGCAGAAGTAGCGCCGACCCTCACCGCGCGGGAGCATGTTCTCGACGATCGAGATCCAGTCGCCGGGCCGCACGTCGCGGCTGCCGAGGCCTCCGGAGCCCGAGTAGATCTGCGGGATCCGGTCGATCTTCGGATAGTCCGGCGCGCCGAGCATTGCATCCGTGAACGCGGCCTTGATCTCCCGGGTGAGCGGGTTCGACTGAGCGAGGGGGTTATCCATCCGCTCGAGGATTGAGATCGCTTTGCAGTGCTTGAGCTGCTCGACGATTTCCTGGCTCGGGAAGGGTCGGAAGCAGGTGACGTGGACGCATCCGACTCGGACGCCCTGGTCGCGGAGGTAATCCACCGTCGCCATCGCGGTCTCCATGTAGGAGCCCAAGCCGACGAGGGCATACTCGGCGTCATCCATCCGGTACGGATCCACGACCCGGTAGCGTCGGCCCGTGTACTGGTAGAAGAGGTCCATCGCATCCTTGATCTCGGCCATCACCGGATCGTAGAAGTAGCGCTGGGCGATCTTCCCCTTCATGTAGCTGTCCTGGTTCTGCACCACGCCGCTCATCACGGGGTTGGTGGTGTCGAACAGCTTGCGGACCTTGTCCTTGGGATCCCCGACGTAGAGCTTCATGAACTCGGGCTCGGGGAAGCGGATGCTTTCGATGGTGTGGGTGGTGAGGAACCCGTCCTGAACGTTCATGAACGGAGTCTCGGTGGCTTCCGCGACGCGGCGGGTGATCAGTGCCAGATCCCCGGTCTCCTGCGCGTTCCGGCCGAAGAGCATCCCCCAACCCACATCCTCGCAGCCCATCACGTCATCGTGGCCGGCGTGGACATTCAAACCCTGAGAGGTGAGGGCTCGAGCGCCGATGTGGAAAACAATCGGGAGGCGCTTGCCCGAGATGGTGTAGAGCACTTCCTTCATCAGCAGGAGACCCTGCCCGGACGTGAAGTTGGTGACCCGGCCCCCCGCGACGGCGAAGCCCTCGCAGGTGGTCGCGGCGCTGTGCTCGCTCTCCAGGGAGACGAACGAGATGCGCTCGCCCCAGAGGTTGCGCTGCCCGTTTGCTACGGTGTACTGATAGCCCTCGCCCATGCGGCTGGACGAGGTGATCGGGTAGGCGCAACCCCCCTGGGTGATGTGGGATTCAACCCAAACTACCGTGCCCGATCCGTCCGAAGTGGCCGGCACGCCCGGGTAGGGAAACTCACGGGGCGCCAGGCCCTGTTTGTCCTCACCGAGACCCGGCAGAGTAGTCATCGTGGCCATAGCCACTCCCTCCTGTTAAGCGATCAAACAGCGATCTGTGAAGGCGCCTCTGCTTCGACTGCCAGAGAGCACAACATGGGCCGAGGCGCCTCAAAAGCGACGGGAGGCCGGGTGCGAGCCGGTCCCCTGCTCGATTATAGCATGGGGTTCGAAGGACACTAATCGTGGCGCCACAACCTTAGGAACCACACAGAATCTTCCACGGGTTCGCCTCGGCGCAGGAATTGTCGGCTGGAACGTGGAATAACGAGAGTGAAACCGGTGACGCCAGCGAGCGATCCCCCGGACTTGAATCAACCGATCGCGACGAGACAGAGTTCACCATGGACCTGGGTTCGCGAAGGAGCTCCCACTGACCGAACTCTTCGGGGTAGTGGAAGCGGTGTGTGTTCTGAAATGTGGGCCGTCGTGCCCTTCCTTAAGCCTTCCCGAGTTGGGGAGGGATGTAGCAGCAGACGCCGTATCCCAGCGGGTCGGCGTCTCAGCGCTGCCGCCTGGAACGGCGGCAGGAATTCAGGACCGCAGCCGCCATGAGGGAAATGTTCGGATCACTGGACGACGCGTCGCTCCTCCCAAACCCCCGTTACGAGCGCCTCGCCGATTGCGACGTCGTCCAACTAGCCCAGGGCGGCCGCCAGGACGCGGCCGAACACATCCTGTACAAATACAGGAATCTCGTTCGCAGCAAGGTGAAGTCGTACTTCCTGGTTGGGGCCGAGCGTGAAGACTTGCTGCAGGTGGGCATGATCGGCCTCTGGCAGGCCATCGTGGATTACCGCCACGACAAGGCCACCTCCTTCCCGGCCTTCGCCAAGGTGTGCATCCATCGGCACATCATCACCGCCATCAAGGGCGCCACTCGCCAGAAACAGCTCCCGCTGAATCAGTCGCTCTCCCTGGAAGTCCCCTCCGAGGACGGTTCCGGCGACTGGAACATGACGGAGGTGCTGCAGTCGGCCGAGGAGCTCGATCCGGAGAAGGTGATTCTGCGGACCGAAGACACTCGCCGGCTCAGGTCGCTTCTACACCAGATGCTCAGTGACTTTGAGTGGAGCGTGCTCTCCGGGTACCAGATGGGTAAGTCGTATCGGGAGATCGCTCGGGAGCTTCGCTGCAAGACGAAGTCGGTGGACAACGCCCTGATGCGGATCAAACGCAAGGTAACCGCCGCCACCGACGGCGGCGTGGAGTGGCCGTTTGCCGAATAACCGCCGCCCAAATACGCCTCTGTCGCTCAGAGGCGATTCTCTTTCCGAGACCACCCTTCCACCTCACCCGTTAGGTGAGGTGGAACCCACCCCCTCGCGTGAGGCGCTGCGCCTCATCGTGGAGGTGTTTCGGAGCGGGCACCGGGCGGCCGCGGATTTGCGGCACGTCGCGGGCAGTCTGGATGCCGGCCAACTGGAGCGCGAACTCTGCGCCATCGAGCAGGGAATGCTCGACCAGATCGGCACAATCTGCAACCATTATCGAACGGTCTCCCCCACCATCACTCGCCACTAACTCCGGCATCCGCCGCGAACACCGGAGAGAGCGGCACGGGCGAGGCTGAAAGACGCTGGAGACCTGAAGATGGCGAACGTTCTCACCGTTGCGTGGTTTGTCATAGCCTACATCATCACCATGACCGGCGCGATGGTGTGGGTGGCCCTGCTCTTCCCCGCGCGCGTTGCCATTGCTCGACGGAGACTCATAGAGAGCCCTCGGAAGTCGGTGTTCACCGGGCTCCTGTTCTGGGCGCTTTCCGTGTTCGCGGCGGTGGTGCTGCTGCAGTCCACCAAGGGCGGCCCCATACAACTTCTGGGATGGTTCAGTCTTGTGCCCATGCTGGCGTCGTCGGTGCTCGGCGGCGCGGCCCTGGCGGAGTTGATGGCCGAGCGGATCGCCCAGCGAGCGACGGGGATTTCTTGCTTCTCTTCCTTGCTCCTCGGCGCACTCGCCACCGTCCTCGCCGGCCTCGTGCCGTTCGTGGGCTGGATGGCGATCTTCCCGCTCGCCACCTTCGGCGCCATCGGCGGCGGCCTCGGCGGCCTCTTCACCCGACGAAGCACCCGGCCGGAACCGTTGGCCCCCGCAGCGTGATGACGGTGAGGCGCGAGTGGCGCCGACGTGAAGAGCCTCGCCATCCCGTTCGGCCAATGGTAGCGACCGTGATTCTCGACGGGTTCTCCGCTCGAATGTGAATTGCTGGTTACAGGTTCGCTACCCGGTTGGCGACGCCAACACATGGGCTCAGTACCTGCGTCGGGAGAACACGCATTCTTGATGTTCGAGTCACCTTCAACAGAACGGGAGGGCGAGGCTCCGACCGAGCCGCGAACCTCCCTCCTGTTGCCCATCCGCCGAATTGGGGTCGACGTGCGGGGACAATGAGACGCAATCGGCCTCGTCCATCGGGCGAATTGATCTCGACGCTTGTCAGGTGGAACCGTGATCGCACTCGGGTACGACGACCCCACGACGGCCCTGCGAGATCGGGATGGGCGTGCATGGCTCGGTCGGAGCCTCTCCCTCCGGTTCTCTCCAGGGCGCGTCTACGGTCAGGGGGAGTCTTCTCCCAGTTCAGACATCGAGCAGTTCGTCGCGATCCCGCAGGCACACCCGTGGTTTCCACCGTCACAAACCCGGATCATCGTCTTCCTCGGGCTTGACCCGAGGAACCACGAGTGCAAGAGCCGCACGCAGTTCCCGTGAAGCGGACCCGACCCCGTGAGCCGGGGAGACGCCCCAGGTATCAGCGAATGGATCCCCGCTTTACGGAGTGGGTTTACGCGCAGCGCAACTTCTGCGGGGAAGACGGTGGTGGGACCGGCGGGTGGCAAGGATCGCGTCACGAAGGCCGGGCCAGTGGCGTTTTGTCGGCGCACACGGAGCGGGAGAGATGCCGTCGCTCTTAGGGGGCCTCGCGGGATTCGTCGCGAAGACGTGCGCTCCAGACGCTGAGGCAGAGGGAACCGACGGGACGGGTGGGTCCCGCCGGTTCGAGGGGTCCGGATTACTTCCGGTCGGTGCGGAAGGGTCCGGCGGGGAGTCCTTCCTTGTTGGCGAGGTTCGGCTCGGCAAGCTGGTTCCAGCCGAAGCGGACCGCCGTCGGGTCGGTCAGGCTCTTGTTCCAGACCACCACCTCGTCACCGTCAATCATCGCTTCAGCGGGCATCCACGTGCCGTCGGAGCCGGCGATGGTGAAGTGGGTGAGCGGCTTGCCGTCGCGTGCCACGAGTCCGCCTCCGGTGTGGTGGAAGCGGATCCGGACCTTCTGGCCGTCGATTTTGTGCGAGCGGTAGAGCGGGCCTGAGTAGACGTCCACGTCCTTGCCGTAAGTCTTAGCGAGAGCCCAGAGGGCGAGGCGGCGGCCGACTTCCTGCTTGTTGCGGGGGTGAATGTCGCGGACGTTGCCGATGTCGGTGGTCACCGCCATCCCGGTGTGGGGGATGTGGAGCGACATCTCCTGGGCTTCCCAGATGCCGGGAAGATCGCCGCCCCGGTTCGCGCCGTAGTTGTACGGGGCGAGCTGCACAAAGAGGAACGGCATGGTCGGGTTATTCCACACGGTGCGCCAACCGTTGACCAGGGCTTTCATCTTCTCGTAGTAGAGCATGCCCTCGCCGTTGTTCGACTCGCCCTGATACCAGAGGGCGCCGCGGATGGCGAACGGCACGAGCGGATGGATCATCCCGTTGTAGAGCGCCAGTGGCGTCTGGGGGTTGATGGAGCGCACCGTCTTGAGCGGGTTGCGCGGATCCCTGCCCATGGTGCGCGTCGGAAACGTGTCGAGCTTGTCGGAGATTTCCTTCAGCGCCGGCGTCTTCTGGAAGCCGACGGGAGGGGTCCAGGGCTCGATGCGGGTTCCGCCCCAGTTGGAGCCGATCAGGCCCACCGGAACGTTCAACTCCTTCACCAGGCTGCGGGCGAAGAAGTAGCCAACGGCGGTGAAGCTCCCGGTGTTGGCGGGGCCGGAGACTTTCCAACCCTCCGAGGGCACATCCTGCTCGGGCGAGAAGGCCGGGCGGTGGGGGATCTTGATGTGCCGAATGAGGGGATTCGCGGAGGCGGCGATTTCCTCTTGAGCCCGGTCGGAGGAGGTGACGCTCCATTCCATGTTCGACTGCCCCGAGCAGAGCCACACCTCTCCCACCAGCACGCCGGTGAGGGAGACGGTGTTCTTGCCCTTTACGGTAAGGGTGTGGGGCTCGGCCATCGCCTTCATCGGGCGAAGGTGCACCATCCACTTGCCGTCAATCTCTGCCGTCGCGCCGTGGGTCTGGCCCGCGAATTCGACGCTGACCTTTTCACCATTGTCCGCCCAACCCCACACCGGGCAGGCGCTCCCCCGTTGGAGCACCATGTCGCTCCCAAAGATAGAGGGCAGCTTTACGTCCGCCCGCGCCGGCGACGATGCCAGCATCAGCCCCGCCGCGGCCAGCATGCCGACGATGGGACCTCGCAGTAAACTGTGGGTGTTCACTAAAATTCTCCCTGCGCGAGGCGAATTACCCCGCGTTCTCTCATACGGATTCGTTGGACCTGCGGAGCCCGAAACCTTTGGAACTCGCGCTTGATCTCGCTGAAGCCGCGATCTCGCCCTATAGAATACGGCACGGAGCGGTCGGATTCAGGCACAATAGACCGTTCTGGAAAGGGGTTAGCCGATGGCACAGGTCGTGATTTCACAGGAGCGAACGCTCAACGCGCCGGCGAACGTCGTTTACGAGTGTCTCGCGAACTACCGGGAGCACCATCCGAAGATTCTCCCCGCCGCGTTTCACGATCTGGAAGTGGTGGAGGGCGGCATCGGAGCCGGCACGGTTATTCGCTTCAAGATGACCGTGGGAGGTCGCACCCGCTCCGCGGAGATGATTGTCTCGGAGCCGGAGCCCGGTCGCGTGATGGTGGAGACGGGACGCGGGTCCACCATCGTCACCACGTTCACCGTGAACCCTTCGGGCGGCGGCTGTGTGGCGCGGATCGAAACCCGTTGGGATGGGGCGTCCGGCATCGGCGGCATTATGGAGCGCTTCTTCGCGGGGAAGGCGCTCCGCAAGATCTTCGCCGAAGAGTTGGAGCTTTTGGAGAAGTATGCCCGCGCTCGCGCCTCATAGGGCCGATCTGGAACCGACGCCTTTGGTCGAGCGCCGATTTGGCGTGATCGGAAGCCGGGATGCGCCGGCGAGAAACCGGCGCATCCCGGGCCCAGGCTCAGGGCGTCGGGTTGCGGCGCCAGTCGTTGCTGAGAATGTTTCGCCAGGTTTGCTCGGGCTTCACCCACTTGGCATGACCATCGGCGTAGGCGATATTGCCCCCACCCTGATGTCGGGGCAGGAAGCGGGCCTGC
This sequence comes from Actinomycetota bacterium, assembly GCA_005798285.1. GTDB lineage: Bacteria > Armatimonadota > SYMT01 > SYMT01 > SYMT01 > F1-80-MAGs030. Next base: position 2,113 of record SYKE01000056.1, on the reverse strand, counting down.
TGCCGGGCGTCGCCAAGCGCTGAGTCATCGAAGGCCCAGGGCTGGGGATACATTCCGCCGCGAGACGGCAAACCGCTCGCCCGGCCTGCATCGCCGAGGAGGATGAATCGAGACGGATACGCGATGGCGCTGAGTGGAGTCGACTCGTTGAAGCCGAAGTCCGGGTTCGCCAGGTACCAGGCCCGCTGCGAGGCATTCAGCAGATTCGCCTCGTTGTGGTTGTTGCCGTAATCAGTGGTGAACCACTGTCCCGCAGCCGGCGCCGGCCACTCGGGAGCGGACGGGCACTTGAAGATACGGACACTCTTCACATACGGTTCCAGCTTGGTTCGATAGCTGAAGGGAGCCCGCGCCACCGCAGTGTCCGGTGTTCCGGCAGGCGCGGTTCGCTCGGTGACGTGCGGCGGAAGCGCTTCATCGTAATCTTGCGCATACATCATGTAGGCCGTCGCGATCTGTTTCACATTGGAGAGGCATTGCGTCTTGCGGGCTGACTCCCGAGCCTGAGCGAAGACCGGGAATAGAATAGCAGCAAGAATTGCTATGATCGCTATCACCACGAGGAGCTCGATCAGCGTGAAGGCGCGACGCGTTGCGGTTCCGTGTGTCATCAGGGTGTCCTCTTTGAGTGCCGGCAGTCGACTCGGGGCGGGCCGGCGCCGCCCGGGGAAGGGGCCTAGCTCGTTGTCGAGCCAAGTCCCCAGCGAATACGCATCCGGCGCTCAAGCACGCCGAAGACGGAACGATCCGAAAGCAAACCCAACACGATGATGACGAGCATCACGGCGATCACCTGACTGGTGTCGCCGAGCTCTCGTCCCATCATCATCTGGTGTCCGAGGCCGACGCTCACGAAGAGCAGCTCACCGGCCATCAGCGAGCGCCAGGCAAACGACCAGCCCAGCTTGGCGCCCAGTAGAATGGGCGGGACCGAGGCGGGGAGCAGAACGTTCCACACCATGGCCGCGCCCCCGACCCCCATGCTGCGGGCGGCCCGTTCGTAGGTGGGCGGCAGGTTGGCCACCCCGTCCTGAACCGCCACCGTGATCGCCAGTAAGGAGCCCATTACCACCACAAAAAGAATTGCGGTGTCGTTCAGACCGAACCACAGCAGCGCGAACGGCAGCCAGCAGATGCTGGGCAGCGTTTGCAGCCCCATCACCACCGAGCCAAGCGTCTGCTCGATCCATGAAACCCGCGCCAGCAGGATACCGAGCAGCACGCCCGCTACCAGCGAGATGGCGTAGCCGACCAACAGCCGCCGAAGGCTCGCCGAGCAGGCCAGCAGGAGCGAGCCGTCGAACAGCCCCTTCGTCAGTGACTGAAGCACCTGCTCCGGCGACGGGAAGAGGGTCTTATCCCAGTAACCGGCGCGCGCGAGCAGCGACCAGACCAGGATCAGGGCGGTGAAGAAGAGCGCCCGCAGGATCCATGGGGCCAGGGCTCGTTCCGTCATAGTTCAGTTCCTCGGGGTCTGCAACAAGCACGCGTCGGCGGTCCCCGCGCAGGTGGCATGAAATCTCGTGTGCGATCCGGGCCACATCGGAGTCGTCGGGAAAGCGAGGTCGATCCAACCGGATCGGGTACTCGGCGGCGATGTGTCCGGGTCGGGCCGACATCAGGAGCACCCGGGTTCCGAGACACACGGCTTCGCGCACGTTGTGGGTCACGAAGACAATGGTCTTCGCAGTCTCTTCCCAGATCTCGGTGAGGTAGGCGTACAGGTCTTCGCGGGTCTGGGCATCCACCGCGGAGAAGGGTTCGTCCATCAGCAGCACGCCCGGATCGAGCGCGAGGGCTCGGGCGATCGCCACTCGCTGACGCATCCCGCCGGAGAGTTCGTGCGGGTGGCTGTCGGCGAACTCCAGCAGTCGAACGCGTCGGAGCAGGTCATCCGCCGCCGCTCGCCGCTCGCGCCGGGGGACCCCCCGCGCGCCGAGGGCGAACTCGAGGTTCCCTCGGGCACTGAGCCATGGGAACAGCCCCCCGTCCTGAAAGACCACTCCCCGCTCCAGCCCGGGACCCGTCACACGGGCGCCGTCTTGCAGGATCTCGCCGCCGTTCGGACGATCCAGTCCGGCCAGCAGTGAAAGGAGCGTGGACTTGCCGCAGC
>SYKE01000006.1 GCA_005798285.1 Actinomycetota bacterium | reverse complement strand
CGGTAACGATCCGACTACCGACGGAAGCGGAGTGGGAGTATGCGGCCCGAGGCGGAGCGACCGGGATCGATGGAAAGCCGCTCTACAGGTACCCGTGGGGAGATCAGGCGCCGGCGGGCGGCGACGGCTTGGGGAACTTCATTGGAAAAGGAGACGGATATGAGAGGACGGCCCCAGTCGGGCGGTTTAAGCCGAATGGATATGGGCTGCGCGACATGGCGGGAAACGTGTGGGAGTGGTGCCAGGACCTCTATGACGAGGGTTACTACGCCAAGAGCCCTTCAGAGAACCCGCAAGGTACAAATGATTCAGGAGAACGATATCGGCTACTTCGCGGGGGCTCGTGGGACGGCGACCCGAGCGGCTTGCGCGCTTCGTACCGCCTCAGGTTCGGGCCCGGCTACCGGTACGACAGCTACGGCTTCCGGGTTGCCAGGACGCTCAAACCTTCTCTGGGAGTGACGCTGCCGGCCGCGACGGCGGGATTTGGAGCCCAGCGGAGAGCGGCTGGGAAGGGGCCACGCAGCGTCAAGCTGACGCGGGTGACACTGGGCGGGGTGGCGACGCAGTTCGCCGCGATCCCTGGCGGAGAGTTCATGATGGGCGCGCTGGCGACGGACTCGGAGGCTGAGGCCGACGAAAAGCCGGCGCACCGGGTGAAGTTGAGCGGCTTTGAGATGGGTGTGACGGAAGTGACGGTGGGTCAGTTCCAGGCGTATTGGCGAGCTACGGGCAAAGAGATGCCGAAGCAGGAAGACTGGAACAATACGGCTCAGCACCCGGTACACAACGTAACGTGGGACGACGCGACCGGATTCTGCATGTGGGCAACGGGAGAACTGAAGCGCCAGGGACTACCAGGAAGCGTGAGGCTGCCGACGGAAGCGGAGTGGGAGTATGCGGCACGGAGTGGCGATACGGGGTTGAACGGCCGTGCGCGAAAGGTGTTCGTGTGGGGAGACCACATGCCTCAGACGGCGGCGCCGGTGGGTAACCTGATGGACGCGCGAGCCAGAGCGATCTTTTCGGCGGCTCCCGCCAATCTCTTCTTTCCCAACTACGACGATGGCTACGGGCATACTGCCCCCGTGGGCCGATTTCCGGCGAATGCGTTTGGATTGCGCGACATGGCGGGGAACGTGTTCGAGTGGTGCCGGGACCGCTATGAGGAGGGGTACTATGCAGAGAGCCCTGCTGAGAATCCACAGGGGTCAGCGGATGAAGGCAATCCGTTGCGAGTCCGTCGCGGGGGCTCGTGGAACCTCAGCCCGGGGGGCCATCGCGCGTCGTACCGCGACGGGGGCGAGCCCGGCGAGCGCGGCATCGGCAGCGGCTTCCGGTTCGCCAGGACGCTTAAACCCTAACTGTTGAAACTCATGCACTCATCATCAACGTCCTCTCGTGGAGGCGGCGCCGAGCGCTCGCACTGGCTTCGGCTTGATCCGAGGATCCAGCGGTGCGGGCGTTGCACGCGGCTCTTGCCAGGCGAGTCCAACCGTCTGAAGCCACTCGGGGTGACGCGCCGTGGGGTTGTGAATGGATCCCCGCTTTGTTGAGTGAGATTACGCCCAGCGCAACTTCTGCTGGGACGACGGGGGTGGGGCACGCCGGGGGACTCGCCTGGCGTTAAGTGCTTGCGTGATCTGGATGCCTGGAACCCAGGGTCAGGCCCTGGGATGACGATGTCCGCCAGGCAGGGTAAACCGTCAGTTCCCCGTGGTCGCACTGGTGTGCTCGTTAAGGCGGGTGATGGGAACGAGAGTTGTTCGTGCGCCCTCGGAATGAGGTCCACGGTGGCAGGATGACGGGGAGTCGCCGCCTGGGATCGCGGGCATCTTGCCCGCTCCGTGCGTGCCAGCACGATGCCGACGCCAGGCCCGTGTGAAGGGCGCCCACTCCCAGCGCCAAACCGACCGCCGTCGTCTCCGCGCAAGTGGCGCCGGGCGGAATCTCGCTCAGCAACGCGGGATCCATTCACCCTGCCAGGGCGCGTCGTTTGCCCGAAGCCTGCGCTGTGGCACGGGCCCATTCGCCGCGTCGGCGACCCCGAATTGGCTCTGCGTCGTCGTGACGAGGGTTCGCGGCTCGGTCGGAGCCTCGCCCTCCCGTGCTAGCAATCGTTTGATTGTGGTTCTCTACGGGGTCTGCTCTCGGATGTGGACTGCAGGAGACGGTTCGCCTCCTGGTTGGCGACGCCAACACTCGGGCTCAGTACCTGAACCGGGAGAGCGCTGGCTCCTGATGTTCGATTCACCGTCGTCAGAACGGGAGGGCGAGGATCCGACCGAGCCGCGAACCGTCATCCTGATCCCCATCCGCCGAATTGGGGTCGCCGTGCGGGGTCAAAGAGACGCGGTTGGCCTCGTTCATCGGGCGAATCGATCTCGATGTCTTTCCGGTTGAGAACCGTGATCGCACTCGGCTACGGCGACCCCTCGATGGCCGTTTGGGATTCCTACGGGGGGTTCGCGGCTCGGTCGGGGCCTCGCCCCCCCTCCTAACAATCGTTTGAGTCTGGTTCTCTACAGGGTCTGCTCTCTGATGCAAACTGCCGGGGACGGTTCGCCTCCAGGTTGCCGACTCCGTCAATGCATCTTGCGAAGGGCCGGGGCTCGTTCATCGGGCGATCGATCTCGATGTCTTTCCGGCTGAGAATCGTGATCGCACTCGGCTGCGGCGACCCCACGATGGCCGTGCGGGGTCGAGAGGGAGGGACCTCGGCGCTACGAGCCGTAAACCGGGGTGAGGGAGCCGAGAATGAGCCGGCCGGGCTCGGACTTCTTCTGGGCGGCGAGGCAGAAGTTGAAGTAGAGGCGCCAGTGACGGTCGTAGATGCCCCAGACCCACGGGATGCCGTCGCGTTCGTGCTTCACCTCCAGGCCGCGGGCGGCGAGATCCTCGCGGAGGGTTTGTCGGGGTTCGGCGGTGGGGGCTTCGCCGGTGCGGAAGTAGAACGGGTCGGTGAGGAGCAGCCAGCCGGAGCCGGCGGTGACGCGGGCGGCTTCGTCGAGGGTGGCGGCGTAGGGAGCAATGTCGATGAGGTTGCTGCTGAAAACGGCGTCGAAGAGACCGGAGGCGAAGGGGAGTCGGGTGCAATCGGCGACGGCGAATTCGGCGCCGCTCACGCGGTCCAGGTTCAACGGACGCTCCACCTCTTCGCCGCGGCGGCGGGAGATGAGGTAGGTGGGCTCTCGCTCCGGCAGATGGAGGAGGGCGCGGCGCGCCAGCAGGATGGCCAGGAAGGAAAGGTCGACGCCGATGGACGCTCCGAAGTGGGGGCCGAAGCGGGCGAGGAGGCCGCCGACGCTGGATGCGGTGTCGAGCGCCAGGCCGCGGCGGGTGGGCAGGCGGCGCGACCACTCGGCCAACACGTCGTAGGGGTTCTCGGCGCCGGCGGCGGTGAGCCAGTCGAGGAAAGGGCCGTAGAGCGCGGGGGGATCGTCCGAAATGGCCTGTGCGATGTGGCCCGGCTTCTCAAACTGCTGCGAGAAGCGAAAGTCGGCGCCGTACTCCTCGCTGCCGGCGGGTCCCTGGCTCTCGAGCCATTTCCATCCGGCGGTGGAGAGGTCGCCGTGACGCTTCAGGTCGCGGCAGAGCGCCTTGTGGTAGCGGCGGAGGTAGTCCTCGGGTTGGGGGACGAGGATCGCCACTCCGGAGAGGATCGGGAAGAGGGTTCCGCAGCGGCCGCAGTGGAGGGAGCCTTCCCAGATTTCTTCCGGCATCGAGCCGAGGCGCTGTGGGAGGGCGCCGCCAGGCTGAAGGGTGGGTGAGCCGCCGCATACGGCTCCGGCGCGGGGCACCGGGCAACTGAGAAACGGAAGAATGCTGGTGTTCAAGATGGGGCTCCGCGACCCCACAGTATGGTCCGAGAGCGGTGCTCGGGTCCAGAGGCGCGCGAGGGATGAGGCGGAGCGCATCCGGCGTGCGCTCCCGGGCGGAGACGGCGGAGGGCACTTTCGAACCGTTGGCGAACTCCGCTGGGCCGCAGGTGAGCGGCGGAGAATCCCGAATGCCCGTGCTGATCATTCCGCAGTTGTCCGAGAGCGACGTGGCCCGCATCCAGGCCGCCGCGCCGGGGGTGGAGCTTCGAACCGCGGCATCCCAGTCGGAGGCGGAAGCCCTAGCGTGCGACGCGGACGCCTGTTTCGGGTTCATGTCCCCGGCCCTGTGTCGCGCGGGCTCGCGGCTGCGCTGGGTGCAGGTGGCTTCGGCGGGGATCGAGCGGTACGGATTTCCCGAACTGGTGAACAGCGACATCGTGCTGACGAACGCCTCCGGGACCTACGGCAGCCATCTCGCCGAGCATCTGCTCGCGTTCATCCTTGCCTTTTCCCGCAACTTCCACCTCCTGTTCCCGGCCCAACAGGAGCGCCGCTGGATGCGTCGGAGCGAAGTGCCGGCCCATGAACTGGCGGGGGAGACCGTGCTGATCGTGGGGCTGGGCGGTACCGGTCGAGACCTGGCGCGGAAGACGCATGCCCTGGGAATGCGGGTGGTCGCCGCAACCCGGACGCCGAAGCCCGGAGAGGAGTGTGTGGATCGGCTGGTGGGGATGGATCAGCTCCACGAGGTCTTGCCGGATGCCGACTACGTCGCGCTCTGCTGCGCCTACACCCGGGAGACGCACCACCTCTTCGGCGCGCCGGAGTTCGCCCGGATGAAACCCACGGCCTACATCACCAATGTGGCGCGAGGCGGGGTGATCGATCAGGATGCGCTGATCGCGGCGCTCGCTGCGGGTGAGATCGCCGGAGCGGGCCTGGATGTCACTACCCCCGAGCCGCTCCCGTCGGACCATCCGCTCTGGACCACGCCGAACGTGCTTATCACGCCGCACAGCAGCGGGCACTCGCCGCACAGCGATCGCCGTCTCATGGATCTTCTGTGCGAGAACCTGCGCCGGTTCACGGCGGGGGAGCCGCTGCTGAACCGCGTGGATAAGCAGCGGGACTTCTGATCCCCGCTCGGCGGCACGAGCGATCGGATCCGCTCTCCAGCGCGAAGGTGTTGCACTCACGACCGGCGAAGTACTCTCCCGGCGTGGGGGCACTTCGCGGACTCTCATGCCGGATGCAGAGATTCATCATTCGAAATGCCCGGTACAGGCGAGCAACTGGGACCTTACCTGCTCGGAGAAGAGTTGGGCAGAGGCTCTTTCGGACGAGTCTTCAAGGCCGCTCGTGTGGACGGACTTCGACCGGTTCCCGTTGCGGTCAAGATCCCCCATAACTCGACCCCGGGGATGCCGCGTTCTTGCGTGAGGCGGATGCGTGGCTGAAGATCGAGGGCCATGCCAACGTCGTTCCGCTGCTGGATGTGCGGATTGAACAGGGCTACGGCATCCTGGTCTCCGAGCTGGTTACGGGAGGATCCCTTCGGAGCCGGATCGGCATTCCGCCCGGGCCGGCGAAAGATCCGGTGTGGGCGACGCAAATGATCGTGGGCGTCCTCAGGGGGCTGGTGGTGCTTCACGCAGCCGGCATTGTGCATCGCGACCTGAAGCCCGAGAATGTGCTGCTGCAGCATGAGCACCCCCGCCTGACGGACTTCGGGATCTCCCGATTTGCCACCCGCTCGCTCGAAACGGTTGGGGAGTTTGCCGGCACCCCGCTTTACTCACCGCCGGAGGCCTTCGCGGGGCGCATCGGTCCCAGCACGGACCTCTGGGCCGCCGGCGTCATGCTCTACGAACTGCTCACCGGAACATTGCCTTTCTCCGGCGAGAACGACATTGCCCTGCGCCTGGCGATCACCAACGGTCACTTCCGCCCGCTCTCCAGCGTCCTGCCTGCGGAACTGCGAGGCGTAGTGAGTCGGGCTCTGGATCCCCGCGTCGACAATCGCTTTCCGTCGGCGGCGGCTTTTCTAGCCGCGCTGGAGCCGATCCATCACGCGCTTGCGGCGGGAACCGTTCGTTCGGAGACGACGGAGAAACTCGCTGCCGAAACCGGAACTGCGGGCGGTAGCCAGGACACGGAGGGCAAGCATCGACCCGGACCGGCTCCACCCGAAAACCCCCCAGACACGTCCACGCACCAGCAGGGGTCGATCAAGACTCGTGATACCACGATCAAGACCCCCAGCACAGTCCTTAAAGAGTCCCAAACTCGGCCAGTGGCTCGCGTCGGCGGGCGATGGGGTGTGGTGGCTGGGTGTGTCGTGGCTGTCGGCCTCGGATCGGTTCTGCTTCCGGGCTTGCTTCCCGGCGCCGCCCGAGGCGGGGCCGACCAACAGGTACCGGATCATCCGGCTCAGCCCAACCCGGCAGTGGTGCAAAGGAATCCCCGAGATGGCGCGGAGCTGGTCCGGGTGCCGGCGGGGGAGTTCCAGATGGGCGCAAATGAACTGGAACCCGGTCTGAAGTCCGACTCGCAGCCGCTCCACAGGGTAAGGATTTCGCGGGACTTCCTCCTGTATCGGCACGAAGTGACCAACGGGTGCTATCGCAAGTTTCTGTCTGAGCATCCGAAGGCGCGAAAGCCGGAACAGCTCGATGATCCCCAGTTCGGCAAGGAGGATCTCCCTGTGGTTGGGGTGACCTGGAAAGAAGCCGACGCGTACGCCCGTTGGGCGGGAGGCCGGCTTCCTACCGAGGCGGAGTGGGAATACGCGGCGCGAGGCCCCGAGTCTCGACGATATCCGTGGGGCAAGGAAGAGCCGACCGGGCGAGCGATCTTCCAGAGGAGTCCCTACCTTCCGGCTCCAGTGGGGTCGATTCCCGAGGGGAAGAGCTGGTGCAATGCCATGGATCTTGCCGGGAATGTGGCGGAGTGGTGTCAGGACTGGTTCGGGCAGAACTACTACACCCAGAGTGACCCGGTGGACCCGAAAGGCCCGTCTTCCGGTACGTATCGCGTGATCCGTGGAGGTTCATTTGCGGCTACCGCCGAGGAACTGCTGAATGCGAGGCGCGATCTGGATGCTCCGCGCCGGTGGACATCTCTCACGGGCTTTCGGGTCGTCATCGATCCGCCCGCGCAGAGCAGCCGGAAGCCCTGATTCGGGTCGCTCGCCCCGAAACACTCGCGAGACGCGTTTGTCTCATCATGTCAGGTGAAATGCCGCCACGCACGCTGCTGTGAAGTGAACTCCATGCCCCGAAAGCCAACGATTTCCAAGCTCCTTCGGACCACCGCTGCCGGTCTTTCATTGATCGCCGCACCCGCCGTCCTGTTTGCGGCGCCGTCGCCGGCCGCTCGGAAGGCCCCGGTCGCAAGCGCCGCGAAGACGGCGATCGAGTTTGATCGAGACGTGCGCCCGATCCTGTCCGAGAACTGCTTCAAGTGTCATGGGTTCGACGAGAAGGCGCGCCAGGGTGGGCTTCGTCTCGACACGCCCGAGGGCGCCTTCGCGGCTCTCGCCGGCGGGCGACGAGCGATCGCACCGGGGCATCCGGAGACCAGCGAACTCGTGAAGCGAATCCGCCTCACGCGGGGTCCGAAGATGCCGCCCGAGAGCAGCGGCAAGGTACTGAAACCTGCTCAGATCGAGATCCTGACCCGCTGGATCCAGCAGGGCGCCCGCTATGCGCCGCACTGGGCCTTCGTCCTGCCGAAACGCCCGGCTCTGCCGCCGGTACGGGATGCGCTCTGGGTAAGAAACCCCATCGACCGCTTCGTGCTGGCCCGCCTGGAGAGGGAAAAACTCAAGCCGAGTCCCGAGGCGGACCGGAGCACATTGATCCGACGGTTGAGCCTGGATCTGCGAGGGCTCCCGCCGACCCTGGCTGAGGTCAATCGCTTCCTGGGAGACCGCCGGCCGGATGCCTATGAGCGATTGGTCGAAGAGTTCCTGGCTTCGCCGCACTACGGCGAACGGATGGCGCTCCGCTGGTTGGATCTGGCTCGGTACGCGGACACGCACGGGTACCACATCGACAGCCACCGTGACATGTGGCTCTGGCGGGATTGGGTGATCGGCGCCTACAACAAGAACATGCCGTTCGATCAGTTCACGATCGAGCAGCTTGCGGGCGACCTGCTGCCCAACGCGACCCGAGAGCAGCGGATTGCCACGGGGTTCAACCGGAACCACCCGATCAACTTCGAGGGCGGCGCGATCCCCGAGGAGTACCACGCCGCCTACATTTTTGACCGCATCGACACCACCGCGACGACATGGATGGCGCTGACCCTCCGGTGCACGCAGTGTCACGATCACAAGTACGAGCCCTTCACCCAGAAGGAGTTCTACAAGCTCTTCGCCTTCTTCCACAACGTGCCGGAGAAGGGTCTGGACGGTCAGCGCGGCAACGCGGCGCCCTTCTTGAAGGTGCCGTCGTCCGAGCAGGAAAAAGAGCTGGCGGAGTTGCAGCGAAAGATCGCCGAACTCGATGCTGCTTCAAAAGCCCGTGCCTCAGAGACTGCAGCGGAGCGAGCCGAGTGGGAGAAGACTGTTCTCGCCGGCGGCGGAGGCGGCCGGGCGGCTGAAGGTCTCGTGGCCCGGTTCCCGCTGGATGAGACTGTGGTCGGAACAGCCGTGCGCTCCGAGGGCGGCAAGCGCGTTTCGGCTCGTCTGGTGGGGACGCCCGGCTTCGCCGACGGCAAGGTGGCCGGCGCCCTGCGACTGGACGGCAATAGCTCCGCGCAGGCTGAGCTGGGAGACTTCGAGCGCGATCAACCCTTCTCCTACGGGGCCTGGGTGAAACCGACCGGCCGCGAGGCGATGGCGGTGATCTCCCGGATGGATGACGCCGCCGCGAACCGGGGATGGGACCTCTACCTGCAGGATGGCAAGGTCTACGTCCACCTCATCAGCGAGTGGGAAGGCAACGCCATCCGGCTCAACACCCGGGATGCCGTGATCGGAACCGACTGGGCGCATGTCTTCGCCACCTACGACGGCTCGTCGAAGGCGTCCGGCGTCAAGATCTATGTCAACGGCAAGCCGGCGGCGGTGGTGACCACGCACGACCGCCTGAGCGGCTCAATCCGAACCCAGCGACTCTTGCAGATTGGCCGCCGTACCCCGGGAGCGCCGTTCAAGGGCCTGATCGATGATGTGCGCCTTTACGAGCGCTCGCTAGAAGCGGCCGAAGTGCTGGACATTGCCGGCCTGGACTCCGTGCGGCCCCTGATCGCCGTCGAGCCCGGCAAGCGCACGGCCGAGCAGACCACCGCAATCCTGCGCTACTTCCTGGACAGTCGGGACCCCACCTATGCCCGGCTGAGCGCCGATCTGGCTGCCGCACGGGGGCGAGTCACCGAAATCGAGAATGCCATCCCCACCGTGATGGTGATGGAAGAGATGGCAAAGCCGCGCGAGACGCATGTGCTCATCCGCGGCCAGTACGATCGCCGCGGCGACGCGGTGACCGCGGGCTTCCCCGCCGCCATCCCGGCCCCGGCAACCCCCGGAAAGCAGCCCAACCGTCTGGATCTGGCGCGGTGGCTCGTGAGTCCGGATCACCCGCTGACGGCGCGTGTGGCGGTGAACCGGTACTGGGAGATCTACTTCGGCCAGGGCATCGTGAAGACCACCGAGAACTTCGGTCTTCAGGGCGACCGCCCGAGTCATCCAGAACTGCTCGACTGGCTCGCTACCGAGTTCATTCGGACCGGTTGGGATGTAAAGGCGATGCAGCGTCTCATCGTTTCCTCCGCGACCTACCGGCAGGTGTCGGTGTCCCGGCCCGAGTTGAAGCATCGGGATCCCGAGAACCAGCTTCTGGCCCACGGCCCGCGGATGCGTCTTCCGGCCGAACTCATTCGCGATCAGGCTCTGGCGCTCAGCGGCCTCTTCGCGCCGAAGGTGGGCGGTCCATCGGTGAAGCCGTACCACCCGGCAGGTTTGTGGGAGGAGTTGGCGTTCGGCGGCAACTTCACGGCGCAGACCTACGTGCAGGACCACGGCGAATCTCTTTACCGGAGGACGATGTATACCTTCTGGAAGCGCACCTGCCCACCACCGTCGCTCACCACCTTCGATGCGCCGGACCGGGAGTTCTGCGTGGTGCGCAGGGGTGTCACCAACACGCCATTACAGGCGCTGGTGCTCTGGAACGACCCGACGTACGTCGAAGCGGCACGGCACTTCGCCCAGCGGCTCATGACGGAGGTCTCGGCCAGTCCCGAGGATCGCATCCGCTATGCCTATCGGCTGGCGCTCTGCCGAACCGCAAAGCCCGTCGAGGTGCAGGTGATGCTCGGGGTGTACCGGGATCAGCTTGCCCGTTATCGAGCTGACCGGACTCAGGCGGAGAAGCTGCTGGCGGTCGGAGAGTCGCCCCGCAACAAGGCGCTCGACGTCGCCGAGCACGCCGCGTGGACCAGTGTCGCAAGCGTGCTCCTCAATCTTGATGAAGTGATTTCGAAGAACTAGGAACGGCAGGGAACTCAGCCATGGATCCACGAGAAGAACGCCGTCTACTCCTCACTCGCCGCCATCTGTTCGGCAAGAGCGCTGAGAGTATTGGGATCGCCGCACTCTCCACGCTGTTGGCCCGTGATGGCCTCGCCGCTCAGCCCGGCGGTGGGGCAACCCAGGGGATCTTGCCGAAGCTGCATCTTCCCCAGAAGGCCAAGCGCATCATCTGCATGCACCAGGGCGGGGCGCCGTCGCAGCTCGATCTCTTCGACTACAAACCGAAGCTGACTGAGTTGCACGGCACGGAACTCCCGGCATCCATCCGCATGGGGCAGCGAATCACCGGGATGACCTCCGGCCAGAAGTCGCTGCCGGTGGCGTCGTCGATCTTCAAGTTCCAGCAGCGAGGCAAGTCCGGCGCGTGGATTTCGGAGATCCTGCCCCATACCGGGTCGATCGCAGACGACATCTGCATCGTCCGCTCCATGACCACCACGGCGATCAACCACGATCCCGCGATTACGTTTATTCAGACGGGCTCGGAGCAGCCGGGACGTCCCAGCATCGGTTCGTGGCTCTCCTACGGGATCGGAAGCGATACCCAGAACCTGCCCGCTTACATCGTGCTGATTTCCCTCGCCAGCAACGGTCAGAACGATCAGCCGCTCTTCGGACGGCTCTGGGGCAGCGGGTTTCTGCCGTCCGTCCATCAGGGCGTCAAGCTGCGATCTTCCGGCGATCCGGTGCTCTATCTGAACAACCCGCCTGGTATCGACCTGAACGGCCGTCGCCGCATGCTGGATGCAATCTCCCGGCTCAACCAGATGACTGAGACGTCGTTTGGGGATCCTGAGATCAATACCCGCATCGCGCAATACGAGCTGGCCTACCGGATGCAGGCCTCGGTGCCGGAGTTGATGGACCTCTCCAAAGAGCCGGATCGGGTATTCGAAATGTACGGTCCGGACTCCCGAAAGCCCGGCACCTATGCCGCGAATTGCATCCTCGCTCGACGGCTGGTGGAGCGGGGGGTGCGGTTCGTGCAGCTCTTCCACCGCGGGTGGGATCAACACGGCAACCTCCCGACGATGATCCGCAGCCAGTGCAAGGACACCGATCAGGCGTCCGCGGCGCTGGTCAAGGATCTGAAGGATCGCGGCTTGCTGGACGACACTCTCGTGATGTGGGGCGGAGAGTTCGGCCGGACGGTCTACTGTCAGGGCGCCCTGACGCGGGACAACTATGGTCGCGATCACCACGGCCGCTGCTTCAGCCGCTGGATGGCCGGCGGCGGGATCAAGCCGGGCCTGACCTACGGGGAGACCGACGACTACAGCTACAACGTGGTCAAGGACCCGGTGCCCATTCACGACATGAATGCGACGGTGCTCCACAACCTGGGGATCGACCATACCCGGCTCACGTTCCGTTATCAGGGCCGCGACTTCCGACTGACGGACGTCGAAGGCAACGTCGTGAAGGAGTTCCTGGCGTGATCCGCCGCCCCCGAGCGCCCTCACGGCGGCAACTGCTGGAAGGCGGTCTGGCGGCTGCAGCGACAACGGGCGCCCTCCTGGCCCGGGCCTCCGCCGCCGCGACGAAGCGCGTGACCTGCTTCTATCAGTTCGGTGCGGCGGCGCTCAAGGCTCTGGCCGTGCTGCCGAACAGCGAGAATCACCTCCACCTCTTCACGCACAGCCACCCCGGCAATCGGGCTCATCCCGACGCGGCGCGATCCGTGCAGGCGCTCGGCTCCAGCTTCAAGTACGGACTGGCGCTCGACGTACACAAGTACCCGGGTTGGCAAACGGCAGGTGACGCGCAATTGAAGGCCTGGGCCGAGGAGTTTCGCGGCTTTGCTCTCGACGCCGGAGGCCCCGCGGATTACTTCGCCTTCAACGAGATGCCGACCGTCGGGCCGACCAACCCCGAGCTGAGGCTTCAAGTGACCCGCTGGCTCCGCCACCTCCACACGGCCGGAGGCGGACGGAAACTGCCCGGTGTCTTCTACTTCACGGAGAGAAATCTGAACCCGGACCTGTGGGTCGGCGATCCCGCTCCGTTCTGGGAAGCGATTGATGAGACGTGTGATCTGGTCGTCGGCGAGCACTACCACAACCACGGCTTTATCTACGGGCAATCTCCGGAAAAGCTCTCCACGCATCTCTTCCGCGTGGCGGACTGGCTTACGAAGTCCGGCCGACAGCCGGAGGTCCGGATCGCGCAGGAGAAGTACGCCGTGCTGCTCTCGTCGTACTACGGTCCCAAAACCACTGGATGGTGGGGACTGCTGAACGGAGAACACGATCCCGCCGCCCTGGAGTCGTACTTTCGTCGAGTCATCTCCGCGGTACGCAGTTCGCCCTACGGGAGAGATCGAATCGGTTTCGGACCGCTTGCGAACAAGGATTTGGACCCGAGAGTCCACGACATTCTGGCCCGCTGTCTGGCGGATGACCTGAGGCTGGCCACGTGACCCGCACTTGGGTTTCGCGCTGATAGCAACGAGGACACTGGTTTCCATGGATCGACGAACGCTCCTTACCGGCGGCGCTGCCGCCGTCGCATTTGCATCCTCTTCGCAATCGGCGGCATCCGCAGTCGCGGACGAAGGAGTCTGGCCCCAGGGCGGCGGTCCGAACGGCAATTGGGCCGTCAGGTCGAGCGATGCTCCCCTCCATTGGAGCGGAGCCCGCGGCGAGAACATCGCCTGGCGGACCGATCTCCCGGAGTGTGGCCAGGGCGGCATCACCGTCTGGCGCGACCGGTTGTTCCTCACCACCATGAAGCCGTTGAGAGCAGGCGTGCTGAAGAAAGAGGGCCCGGACGCCGTCGGCTACTGCCTGGACTCGGCAACCGGAAAGATCCTCTGGTCGGTGGACCTGCCCGGGAGCCTCGACGCCATCTACGCGTACGGGTTCAGCGACGGGACCACGCCCTCACCCTGCACGGACGGCAAGCAGGTCTGGTTCTTCAACGCCTGCGGATACGTCGGCTGTTATGACTTCCAGGGACGCAAGGTCTGGTCGCGCTCCTGGAAGCCGGCCGCCGACCGGCCCTTCAACAAACAGTTCGAGCCGTTCCTCATGGGCGACCATCTCGTGACCCTGGAGCCTCGCGCGGAGGGCGACGCCCGGCGAGAGGCGGACCCATGGAACTACCTCAAGGGTCTGGACAAGAAGACCGGTGAGGTGGTCTGGGTCTCCGACGATGCCCTGACGCACTACAACAATCCGATCTCGGGTCGATTGCAGGGCGGCGATCCGGCCGTCTTGATCGGTCGCGGCGGACACCACGACGTTCCGGAGAAGCCGGTCGGGTTGAGTCTGGTCAGCCTGAACCCGGCGAGGGCCGGCAAGACGCTCTGGCGGTACCACTCCACGGGCCACGCGCTTTACAACATGCACTGGACAAGGAAGTACGCCTTCTGGATTCCCGAGATTCGTCCCGAGATCACCGTGCTCAACGTGGAGACGGGCGAGCCCGTGAGGGCGCTGAAGCTCGGAACGGACGTCACGTACCGCCGGTTTGATCCGGCGAGCAAGCGCTATGAAGAGCACGTCGGTGTCGACACTCAGAAGCTGACCCCTCCGTTGACGGTCTTCCCGGCCTGGTTCACCAACACCCTGGTGGGCGACTACCTCTACTACCTTTGTTTCACCGATGCCGCTCGAAAGGTGGGTCCCGACCACTGCATCGGACGGGTGCATGTGGAGACGGGGAAGGTGGAGTACCTCGAGCTGCCTGTGTCGGTCCGTCGGGCGTCCGGTTCTCCCGACGAGTGGATCTGGGGCAAGGCGCAGTTCACGAAGACGATCAACAGCCGTGGCGTGGACGTCGCCGGCGATCCGCGCTCCCGGCGCGACGGCTGGTTCTGGTGCTTCCTGGGGACTCCCACGGTGGTCGGAATCCGCATCTACATCACCAACATGCTCGGCGTCACCTATGTCATCGACGGCGCGGCACGGGAACTGAATGCAAAAGCCCTGCTGGCGGTCAATGACCTGGGAGATCCCACGGACACCTGGAGCGTCAACTCGCTGAGCGCGGTGGGAGACTCGATCTACCATCGCTCCATGAAGGAAGTCGTTCGTATTCGGGCCGGCGCCTGACCGGCGAAAGGACTTGTCATTGGCGAGCGTGATGCGGCAGGTCCGGCTCAACGAGCCCGGTCGTTTCCTCCTGCGAGAAGAGTCGACGCCGACGGCGGGGCCGGGCGAGGTGCTCCTGCGGGTGCGCCGGATCGGAGTCTGCGGGACCGATCTCCACGCATATCGGGGCCGGCAGCCGTTCTTCAACTACCCCAGGGTTCTCGGCCATGAACTCGGCGTTGAAGTGGTTTCGTTCGGATCCGGCGTGGAGGGGTTTGCCGTCGGGGAGCGGGCGGCGCTGGAGCCATACCTCGCGTGTGGTCGCTGTCGCACCTGTTGTTCGGGCCGCTCCAACTGCTGTGCTCGGTTGGAGGTGCTGGGCGTCCATCGCGATGGTGGAATGCAGGACTACATCGCGGCGCCCGCCGCGCTCGTGCATCGAAGCGCAGCCCTCGATTTCGAACAACTCGCGCTGATCGAGACCCTGGGGATCGGCTATCACGCGGTGGAGCGGGCACGGCTTGAACCGGGCGAATGGGTCGTCGTCGTGGGAGCCGGACCCATTGGTCTGACCGTTGTTCAGTTCGCCGCCCTCGCCGGCGCCCGCGTCACCGTGCTGGACGTGAACGCCGGTCGGCGGGAGTTCTCCCGCCGGCTCGGCGCAGAGTTCGTGGTGGACTCCAGCGGAGGCTCAGCCCAAACCGAGGCCGCCGTTGCCGAGATCTGCGGCGATGAACTCGCGCACTGCGTTTTCGACGCCACGGGAAACCTGGAGGTCATGAGCTCCAGTCTTCGGCTGGCCGGTCCCGGGGGTCGCGTCGTGATGGTGGGCCTGGCGCTCGGCGAGTTTCGAGTGGACGACCCGCTGTTTCACCGGCGCGAACTCAGCATCCACTCCACCCGCAACAGCGCCGGCGCCTTTCCGGCGATCATCGGACTGATGGAGTCGGGCAAAATCGACACTCGCCCGTGGGTCACCCACCGTCTGGCTCTCGATGCTCTGCCATCCGAATTCGAGACGCTCTACATCCCGGAAATCGGCCTCGTGAAGGCCATGATCACCCTCTGACGGTGATGGTCGTCACCCGGAATTGTTTGCCTCGAGATGTGTTCGCACGTGTCCTTCCAGCGAAGCCAGGAACGGCCGAATGCCCAGTTCGGCCGACGGATGAGAGGGGACTTCCGGCGATGCTGAGGATGTGAGTG
>SYKE01000055.1 GCA_005798285.1 Actinomycetota bacterium | reverse complement strand
TACCTCGGATCGGCCTCGTGCCACGAGTAACTGGGAGAAAACTGGGGATCCGAGTCCGTTTCGGCGCTGGCGGGGCCGCCCCCGGCGACAAATGCAGCCTTTGCGATCTGCCTCGCCTGAGCTTCGGGGATCGACACGCCGGACGGTGTGACTCGAATCCCATAGTCCACCAACTCGAAGGCCACCAACTTGCCATCAAACAGATCGTAGGAGGCGTAGACAAAATCCCCTGTGCACGCAGTTCCCGCGAGAAACTTGTAAATCCTGACGTAAGAATGGCCTCGATCGGACAAGTCCTCGGGGTCATACTGCCGAATTGGAGGCTCCTCGGACCGCCAATCCGCAGTTCCACCCATCCGCACGGCAAGCGCCAGAGCGGCGGTCTCCACGTGGTCACTGGAAATCTCATTGCTGCCATCAAGCACGGGGTAGTCACTCCGACTTCGAAAGAGTGAATAGCTCAACACCCGGCCCGAGAGACGATCAATCCCAACCCGTACGACGGCCTGGTCGGAGTTCCACTCGATCAGGTAGTGAACCGCGAAATGAGGCGCCTGTACCTCAACTCGAGATCGAACGGAGGTAGTCGGCGGCCCCGCCCCCACGCTCTCTGCAAACGCGAGAGCCTGACTCACGACCGGGTCCGGAGCCACCTGACTCCTCGCGTTTGATGGAGTGCACAGGATGGAGGCCGCTGCCGTCAGCAACACCACCTCTCTCCAGAACATCGGCGCACAAATCATGGCAGCAACTCCATCCACCGGCGCCGATGCCTCGGCCACCACCAGCTTCAGATGGGATGGGGCCTGGGAGAGGGTCCATCCTCTCAGCCGATCCGACGCACGACGTTGTAGATTTGTTCGGTGAGTTGAACGTGTCCCGCCGGGTTGGGGTGGCAGCCGTCGGTGGTCCAGTCGTGGAGCCGGACGCCTTTCATGCGCTGCTCGGTCCAGAATCGGTAGTGATCGACGAGGGGCAACTCCAGCTCGCGGGCAGCTTCGCGGCAGGCTTCCACGTAGGGCTCGAGCCGGATGTTGGGATTCTCTCCCACGCCGTTCTTCATTGCCTCGTCGGACCACCGGGGCGGGGTCATCAGCACGACATTCGCCACCGCGCCACGGATGCGGCGGGTGAGTTCCTTGAGGTTTTCCCGATACTGCTCCCGGGTGATCCGGGGCTCCGTCTTGCCGATGTCCACGTAGCTGTCGTTGGTGCCGTACATGATCAACACCCACTGGGGTTTGAGCGAGAGGATGTCGCGATCCAGACGGACCAGCGCCTGATCCGTCCGCTCTCCGCCGATGCCCTGATTGGTGAACATGCACTCCAATCCGGCTTCGTGGAGTATGGCCTCCAGCAAGAAGGTGAAGGTCTGCTCTCGGGTCACGCCGGGACGGACCCCTTTCGTGATGGAGTCTCCCAGCGTGATGATCCGCTTCGGATCGGCGGCGGCAGGTCCCGCGCCCAGCGCCGCCAGGGCGCCGGTGCCGGCCAGTCCCGCGAGTTCCCGTCGGTTCAAGCGTGCCTTACTGTCCACGAATCCACTCCTCGTCGAAAACCGCGTGCATCACCACGCTTCGCTTCTCGGTGGTGTACACCAGATGGATCTTGCCGTCGGAGGTCTGAATTCCGAACGGGTAACCGTAATCCTTCGGACCCGACTCGATGGCTCGTTTGTGCGACCAGGTCCGATCCCCATCGGTGGAGAGACCCGCCACCAGGGGAGTGCGCCGGTACATGTGGTCGTTGTAGAGCAGCACGAGGTGACCGTTCCTCAGCTTCAAGAAGTCGACGGCGGCGTTCGGATTCGGGAACCTCGCGTCTTTCCCTTCGTCCCACGTACGCCCGCCATCTCGAGACTCCGAGCGGATCATGTATCCGTCGGTCACGGGGTCATAGCCTCCTCCGCGCCGGCAATAGGCCACGAGATGGCCCGGCTCCAGCTCCACCACCGCCGGCTGAATGTTGCCCTTCGCCGAGCGAATCTCGCCCCAGGGCTCCCAGGACTTCTTTTTGGGATCGAAGCGGAGGAAGCGCGACGTGCTGTCGGGGCCCACGATCTCGGTGTGAAAACCCGTTTCATGGTAAATCGGCAGCAGGTAGTGCCCGCTCTTCAACACGATCGGCGCCCCGCGCACCATCTCGCCTTGAGTTTCCGACACCACCATGCTGTCGGACCACGTGGCGCCGCCATCCATTGAGACCTTCGCCTGAATGCGGGAGGTGGACCACGTCTCACCCCAGCGCACCACATAGATGAGCCACACGAGCCCATCCGGCGCCTGCCACACCACCGCATTTCCCAGCGAGCGAAACGGATCGCGCGCCGCCAGGCGAGGCCGGCCCCACCGCGTGGAGCCCTTCTTCAGTCGCGCCACGAAGACACCGGTGTCGACGGCGTACTCGCCCTCGCCGCCGTAATAGGCGAGAAGCAGATCGCCGTTCTTCAGTTCCGTGAGCGAGGCCGGGTGTTTGTAGGGTCCGGTGGGGATCTCCGGTCCGAACACCCGTTCGATCTTCAATCGAGAGGCGGTTTGGGGACGCTTCCGGGTTGGAGCGCCGGCAGCGATCGTCTCGGACATCAACAGTACTCCGGCGACCATCAGGGCCGCGGCGATCGGGCGAAGCGCAGCAATCACGCGAATTCGATCCCCTTCCGCGCGAACGCGTGTCGAACAGCATTCACAGGAAAGACCTTCGCGAGGCGGAGCGCTTCTCCCTGCCGTCGGGCAGGAGCGCCGGTTAGGCCGGCGAAAGGTACTGCGCCAACACAGCTTTCGAGAGTTCCCCGATGCCCAGCCAATCGCCCCGCACCTACTCCACGCGCTGCCGCCCCGCGGCGCTGGCTTCCCTCGCGGTTTGGGCGATGGAGGCGAGGAGCGCCGCTCCGGCGGCGCAGGACGCCCTTACCGAAGTCAGCGGAGAATCTGCGGTACTCATCGGGCTGGAGTGGTCTCAGCTCGCTCTCGGAAGTCTGGCCCTGGGAAGCGCGCAGGTCCGCAGCACCTACCGCCCCAACCTCCCGGAGACGATCGTCTATCTCGAAGGCAAGGACTTTGAGTTCGACTACGCCACCGGTCAGCTCCGCCGCCTCAACGGATCGCGAATTGCGGACTTCCGCGACAACGTGCTCTTCGGGAAGGTGAAGTTCAATCACCGCGAGTTTCCCGGCTACGGCAACCAGAGGCATCTGGTCTACGTTGACTATCGATCTCGGAACAACTGGCCCTGGCCCCCGGCGCCGCGAGCCACCGATCGTCTTCCTCAACTCCGGTCCCGTTTGAAGCAAAATGAGCCCATCCGCCTGGCAGCCTTCGGCGACAGCATCACCGCGGGGACCGATGTCTCCGACCCTTCACTCATCTACTGGAATCGGTGGCTTCAGGCTTTGGGTCGCCGTCACCCTGGCGCCCGACTGACGGGCATCAACGCATCCACCAACGGAGACACCGTTCTGCACGGTCTTACGCGCCTGACCGAAAAGGTGACCGCCGCCCGGCCGAACCTCGTGCTGATCGCGTTCGGAATGAACGACCAGAACGTCGGCGCCACCCCGGCCGCTCGCTTCGAGCAGGGCCTGCTGGAAGCCATGGATCGAGTCCGGACCGAAGCCGAGGCCGAAGTGATCCTCGTGACCCCGTGCTTCCCGAATCCTCAGTGGCGCCACACTTCCGGTCGGATGCCGGAGCTGGTCGAGATCATCCGCGGCGTGGCCGAACGGCGGCACGTTGCCTGTGCAGACACCACTGCGCTCTGGAAGCCCCTCCTCGAGCGGAAGAAACCCGAGGACCTCCTGGTGGAGAACATCAATCACCCCACCGATTTCGGCCAGTGGGTGTACTTCCAGGCCATGGAGCGACTGGGCTGCTGAAGGGGCTCCTCGTCGGAAGAGGTCGGACCGACTCCCACCTGACTCATGAGCCGAGAACTCTTGCCCCAGGGCGACTGGCGGTGCGCTCGGGGTCCAGGCTACGAAAAAACCCGCCGAGCCTTTTGAGCTCGGCGGGTCCAGTTGTCCGTGTTGGAAGTGGTGGTTACGGGCAGTTGAGGGTGAAGTAGAGGGCCCAGTTCTTGCCGGCGAAGGACGAGTTGCCGCCCCAGGCCGTCTGACGACCGGTTGCGGTGCTTCCGCCGCCGCCGCCGCCACCCC
>SYKE01000054.1 GCA_005798285.1 Actinomycetota bacterium | reverse complement strand
GAGCGGACAACTGCTCGCGTTCGTCTGGTGTGAGCGTCACGCGGTATTTCTTGGGCACAGGGATTACCTCCACACCAAGTGAATCACATCTTCGTCCGAGGCTCCGGTGAAGAATCAACTCCGCCCTGACAGACCACTACGTCATCCAGCCGTCAGACACGTTCATGTTCGGAGACAGCACCTTTGACGACGTGAGCGCTCGCGCCCGGCGACGTGGCCGTGTTGCATGGGCGAACACACCATCCGGCAGTCCGTACACCTTGCCCTGTTCCCAGGTGAAGACCCGCCACGGCAAGGCCGACGGTACGAACCTCTCCGGCGGCGGCTCCAACATCGCCTACGCCGACGGTCACGTGAAGTACCAGACAGCCTCGTACGTCTACACGAAGCTGGCCTTCAATCCGGCCGCCCCGAATCCCACAGATGCCCTGTTCTGGGAAGGCGTCCGGGACACCATCTGCGTCGGTGGCCCGGTGATTCCGTAATCGCCGTACGGTCATCCGCTTCGAGGGGAGGGGACCACTGGTCCCATCCCCTCAATTGTTTCATTAGCCAATCAGCCAGGGGGCCGGGTTCTCAATGGCGGCTCGGAGCGCTTTCAGGAAACGCCCGGCCGGTGCGCCGTCCACGACCCGATGATCAAAGGTCAGACTGAGGGACAGTTTATGCCTGGGCACAACCCGATCACCCTGCACCGCCGCTTCGCGCCGAATGCTCCCCACGCCCAGAATCGCGCCCGAGTCGCCCGGGAGGATCGGTGTGAACCCCTCGACGCCCTCTGCGCCCAGGTTACTCACGGTGAAGCACGCCCCCGACATCTCCGCCGCCGAGAGTTTGCCGGTGCGAGCTCGCCCCACCAGATCTCGAGTGAGACGCGCTAACTGACTCAGGGCTAGCTCGGGCACATCCAATACCACGGGGACCAGAAGCCCCGCATCGGTATCTACCGCGAGCGCTATGTTCACCCCGTCCGGCACAAAGAGATGGTCACCTTCCCAGCGCGCACGGAGCATAGGATGCTCTCGAAGCACCAGCGCCGTCAGCTTGATCAAGAGATCGGTGTAGGTCGGGGCGCCCTCGCCCTGAACGTACTTGAACTGCGTCCGCAGCGCCACGAGATTCTCGGCGTCCACTGTCGTCATCAGCGTAACCGGCGCGGCGGTCTCACGCGACGCGGTCAACCGATCCGCGATTGCGCGCCGGGTCGTCGAGATCGGGATGCGCTGACCACGGGACAATTCCCTCGGCGGCGAGGTGGATGGGCCCCGCGTGGCGCGCGACGCAGCGGCGGCTCGGATGTCCGCCTCCCGCACACGCCCGCCAGAACCGGTGCCCTGGATGGACTGCCACTCGATCCCCAACTCGGCGGCCACCCGCCGCGCGCGGGGGGTCGACAGTGCTCGTCCGGCTCTCGATGGAGGCATGGCGCCAGGTGGGGCAGTATGCACAACTGCCCCACCCGTAGGACTCTCACTTCTGGTCTGGGCCTGGGTGCTTGCTGGAGCAACCCTTGAAGCAACCTCGCCCGAACCCAGATACCCGATCACGAGGCCGACCCGAACCACGTCCCCATCGCTCGGTCCGTCTGGGGAGATCGAAAGTGTGCCGGCGTCCAGCGCTGCAATCTCCTCCGTTGCCTTGTCACCCTCAAGTGCGAAGAGCGGATCGCCTTCTCGCACGGTCTCGCCGGGCTTCTTCAACCAGCCGCGAAACGTGCCCTCATCCATGCTCCATCCGAGCCGCGGCACCACGATTTCAGCTTGCATTGCCGCTCTCCCCTATTCTGCCGCCAGGGATCGGATGGCAGCGACCACGGCGTCGAGATGCGGCACGACCGCTTGCTCCAGAGTAGGACTGTACGGCGTTGGAGTGTGCAAACCGTTCAATCGGCGGATGGGTGCATCAAGATCGTTGAAACCGGACTCCGCCACCGCCGCCGCAATCTCGGATGCGATGCCGCAAGGCCCGAAGGCCTCCTCTACAATGAGGAGCCGGCCGGTTTTGGCGACCGATCGCACGACGGAAGCGGTATCCAGCGGGGAGACGGTGCGGGGATCAATGATCTCCACGTCGATCCCCTCCCCGGCCAAGATCTCCGCCGCCTCCTGTGCCAGCAGCACCATCCGAGCTAGGCCTACGACAGTCACACTCGCGCCGGTGCGAACGACCCGTGCCACTCCGAACGGAATCTCGTAGTCGCCGTCGGGGATGGGACCCTTCAGTGTGAGCACCTCTCGATGCTCCAGGAACAGCACCGGGTCGGTGCATCGGAGCGCATGCTTCAGCAATCCCTTTGCATCGGAGGGGTTCGACGGAACGACCACTCGGAGTCCGGGGATGTTCGCAAAGAGTGAGTAGTAGCTCCCGGAGTGGTGCGTCGCCGCAGAGTGACCGATGCCGATGCAGCCCCGCAGCAGCGCTCGCATCTTCAGGCGACCGGAGGACATGTACTGCATCTTCGCAATCTGGTTAAGGATCTCACCCATTCCATCCAGGACGAAGTCGGCAAACATGAAGTCCACGACGGGTCGACTACCGGTCATCGCTGCACCGCATGCGAGTCCGACGAAGCCACGTTCCGAGATGGGCGTGTCTCGCAGACGCATGGGGCCGTACTTCTCGTAGAGCCCGAATGTCGTGCGGAAGTTGCCGCCCCGCACGCCGATCCCTTCGCCCAAGACGAGAATCGACGCGTCCTCTGCCATGGCTTCAGTGAGGGCTTCGAGTACGGCCTGCGAGAACGTCGCCGTGCGTTCGGCGCCCGTGGGCGGGGTGGGAAGGGGAGCGGGCTCGGGTGTCGAGAAGATGAAGTCCGCCGCCGAGGCTGGGTCCGGCCACGGGCTGGCTTCCGCGAAGCTCTGCGCAGATCGGACTTCCGCGAGCACCGCCTCGTTGATCGCGTCCAATTCATCGGCCGAGATCAGGCCATTGGACTGCATGACCTCTCGGAAGCGAAGAATCGGGCAACGCTGCTTCCAGGCGTCCACCTCTTCCCGGGTCCGATAGGTGAAGTCCCCCATCCCTTCGGCATGGGCGCGCGTCCGATAGGTGCGGCACTCCAGGAGCGTTGGTCCTCCGCCGTCGCGCGCTCGGGCAATCGCTTCACTCGCTGCGCGATAAATGGCCGAGACATCATTGCCGTCCAGGCACACTCCCGGCATCCCATAGAACGGCGCGCGGCTGGCCACATCGGTGTTGCCGGCCACACTCTCGAAGGGCACCTCGGTCGCGAACTGGTTGTTTTCGCAAACGAAGACCACAGGCAGCTTCCAGACGCCCGCGAGGTTAAGACCCTCGTGGAACGCGCCGTTGTTGACGGCGCCGTCGCCGAAGAACGCCACCGCCACCGCATCGGCGCCCGCCAGGGCGGCAGTGTAACCCGCTCCCACCGCTTGTAGAATGCAGGACGCCACGATGCCGCTCGTGCCCATCAGGCCGACTTCCGGCGAGAAGAGGTGCATACTGCCGCCGCGGCCGCGGGAACAACCGGTGGATCGTCCCATCAGCTCGGCCATCAACTCGCTGGCGGGAACTCCCTTCGCCAGTGCGTGGCCATGACCCCGGTGGGTGCTGAACACCGTGTCTCTTTGCGACAGATGGGCGCACACGCCGGTGGCGATTGCCTCCTCCCCGACATACGTGTGACAGGCCCCGTGGACGAGGCCCCTTTGGTGGCACCGGGCAAGGTGCTCCTCGGTGTGGCGAATCAGCAGCATGGTCCGATAGAGCGACCGTGCTGTTTGAGCATCGATGGTCAAATGAGGTTCTCCCGATCCCGGCGGGTCATACGGGGGGATATTGGACACTCCCCTGGTGGGAGCCTGCTCCGTGTGTCAGGTCTGCACAGCACGGGTTCGGCGCGATGGGTGATCAGACGTTGCCGCTCGGAAGGGAGGCGATTGTCGCAGCGAGAACCCAACGGTGGCCCGTGAAGTGTCGCCTGGATTGGCTAGCGACGCCGTCCCCGTCCGTGGAGTTCAGAGATGATAGCCCGCACGATCGCTTCCGTGCTCGCAGTCGCCGCCTTCGGAGCGGTTGCGGCTCCGGCCAATCCGGCCGATGTGCTGATCGATACTCCGATGGCGCCGCCTGCGTGGGCGCTCCTGGAACGGCAATTGCTGAAGACGCACACGCCGGCCTGTCGCGAGTTCTTTCAACGCTACTTCGACGATCGTGGCTTCCTGTTGTGCGTGGAGCGGTGGGGCGGCGATGACGGTCCGGACGACGCCATCGAGAACTGCAACGACTGGCCGCTGTTGCACGCCCTCGGCGGCTCAGACGAGGTTCGCGCCATGTATCGCAAGGCGTGGGAAGGCCACCTCCGCCAATTCACGCTGGCGAAGACCGTGGAAGTGCCGCTCGCGCGGGATGGCATGTACTACAAGGAATTCCCCACGCAGATGGACTGGCTCCATAACGGGGAGGGCTTGAACGTCTTCAACAACATGGGTCTCTCCGACGGGCTGGATCCGGCCGTCATTCGACGGATGACCCGCTATGCGGGCTTCTACCTGAACGACGATCCGGGCGCCCCGAATTACGACCCGGACAAAAAGCTCATCCGATCCATGTTCAACGGGAGCCGAGGTCCGCTCCTGAGGAAGGCAACCGGACTGGACTGGGCAGGAGATCCGATCGAGGTCGCCAACCGTTTCAAGCTGGGCCACGGCGAGCGCTCGTACGCCGAAATGGTCGCCCACTTCAAGGATTACAACGACGTCATCGGCGACCACCCGCTGAACCTGCTCAGCACCTGCCTCGCCGTCAACAGCTACGCCCTCACCGGCGAGACCCGCTACCGAGACTGGGTGCTCGAGTACGTGGGCGCATGGCGAGAACGAATGGCCGCCAACAACGATCTGATCCCGACCAACGTGGGATTGGACGGCAAAGCTGGCTCCAATGCGGGAAACAAGTGGTACGGCGGCGTTTACGGTTGGGGATTCACGGTGGTGGATCCGGTAACCAACAAACCGGTCCACCGGAATCAGCATCAGGCCGGCGTGGCCGGATTCATGAATGCCTACATGCTCACAGGAGATGATCGTTGGCTCGAACCCTGGCGCAAGCAGGCGGACCATGTCAATGCACAAGGCAAGCGCATCGACGGCAGGATGAAGTACCCTCGGATGTTCGGAGATCAGGGCTGGTACGACTGGGCCGACGAAAAGTACACTCATGGCTCGGCGGACATCTACCTGCTCTCACAGAAAGCCTCAGATCGTGCCCGGACGCCCGATACTCCCTGGCTCAGATTTCTCGAAGGCAAGAACCCCGGCTACCCGGAAGATGCGCTGCGCGGGGACCTGGAGCAAATCCGGCGCCGAGTGGCATCGATGCGGACCGACACCACCACTCCCGACACGCGCCTGGCCGACGATCCGATGAAGTACAACCCCGCCTCGGTGGACGGGTTGCTGCAGCTAACCACGGGAGGGCTCCATCCCCTCCGGAGCGGAGCGTTGCTGCACGCCCGGCTTCGATACTGGGATCCCGAGCACCGCCGCGCGGGCCTGCCGGAAGACGTCGCCGCACTCGTGGAAAAAATGGACTCGGAGCACACCACGGTGACCCTCGTCAACGTGAGCCCGACGGACGCTCGAACGGTAACGGTTCAGGGCGGCGCCTACGGAGAACACCGCTTCAGCCTGGCGGCGGTGGGGGATCGGTCTGCCGTACTTAATGGCAGCAGTTTCACGGTTCACCTGGAGCCAGGCTCCGGCGCGCGCCTCAACCTGACCATGAGGCGGCATGTGAATCCCCCGACACTCTTGCCGCCCTGGAAGCGCTGATCGTCGATACGGAGAGTTCGCAACCGTTTTCCAGCACGATCCTGCGGGACACGTGGCATCACAAGGCCCTATCATTTCCTCGAAGGAAGCGGATCAGCCCCTGCGGAAAAAGCGCTTATGCCAGCTCATCTCCATCGTTACAACGGATGCCGCCCGGAGGAGCATGTCCGCCTCCCCCGTCGCGGTGTGCTTCAAATCGGGGCGCTGACGCTGCTCGGAGCCTCGCTCGCCGATCTTCTCCGTCTGGAGGCAGAGGCTGCGCCCGCGCGCGCGGGCGTCCGCAAGGCCAGGTCGGTGGTGTTCATCTTTCAGGCCGGCGGGCCGTCGCAGTTTGAAACCTGGGACCCCAAGCCGGATGCACCGTTGGACATCCGTGGTGAGTACAAGCCGATTTCCACGCCGGTTGCCGGGCTTCGCGTGTGCGAGTACCTTCCTCGACTGGCGCAGCGGGCACGGAAGTACTCCATCATTCGCACGCTCCACCATCCCGCCGACCGGCAGTTTCGAAACGAGCATTCCGCGTCGCAGTACCTGCTCCAGACCGGCACGCTCGCACTCCCACCCGGCGAAAACACCAACACCATTGGACTTCCCCGGGCCGGCCGGATCGAGTGGCCCAGTCTCGGCTCTCTGATCAGCTACGCCGTACCGCGCGAGCCCGGCACGGGAATCCCCTCAGCCATCATGCTCCCGCGCGGTGGCGGCGATGGGCCGGGACAGCGACCGGGAATGCTCGGCGCCCGCCATGCTCCATGGAGCGTGCAACTCGCGCCGCGCTGCAACGCCCCCGACGCAGCGGGCTCTTGCCCCAATTGCTTCAGCCATGATCAACCGGATGACCCCGAGCGACAGCCCGGTAAGGGACCGAAGGCGTGGTGGGACAACACGAGTTGCCGAAATCCAGACTTCAAGCTCCCGGACCTTGGGATGCCTCAAGGCGTCACGTTTTCTCGACTAGAGAACCGCAAGGCACTCCTGGAAAAAGTAGACTCCCTTTCCCGCTCTCTGGATCGAGAACCGGTCGTGACGAATCTGGACACGTTTCGTCAGCAGGCGATGGCGTTGATGCTGGCACAGCGGGGGCGATCCAACCCCTTTGACCTGACTCAGGAGCCCGATCGGGTTCGGGATCGCTATGGTCGAGAGGAATGGGGGCAGGGCTTTCTCGTCGCTCGGCGACTGGTCGAAGCCGGTGCTCGGATGGTGCAGATCAACATGCGGGGTTGGGACACGCACCAGAACGCCTTCCGCGACTTGAAGGGCAAACTGCTTCCCTCCATCGATCACTGTCTGTCCGGATTTCTGGATGATCTCGAAGAGCGGGGACTCCTCTCCGAGACGCTGGTGGTGATGTGCGGCGAGATGGGCCGCACTCCAGTCATCTCCCCCATCAGCCCGAATGGCGTCAACGCGGCGGGCGTCCCGTTCACTCCGGGTCGGCACCACTGGGGCGACGTGTTCCCCTGCTTCCTGGCGGGCGGTGGAATCCAACCGGGCCGGGTCATCGGTCAGACGGATCCCACCGGCGGATATCCCGATGGGGAGGCTTACACGCCCGCCGACCTCACATCCACGATTCTGCATCTCATGGGAGTGGGACCCGAGCGGGAGTTCCACGATGCAGAGGGCCGGCCGTACGCCCTCCACCAGGGGTCGCCGATTCGAGCTGTACTGTAGCTGCACGTTGCTGCCGCCGGCCAGGCCGGTTTCGATGAGGGCCCGAGGAATCTCCGATGCCGGATTACGTGGATCTGAAGTGCCGCGCGTTTGCCTGCCGGATCGGAGGCAATGGCACGGGAGGTCGACACCGCGAGGGATACAATGGCGTCTGGTCGCTGACACCGACCGGCCAGACCGACTCCATCTTCGTGCCCGAGTACGCCGGCCTCAACCTGGAGCACTACTTCGACGGCTGGCACTCGGGTGGTCGGGAGATCTTCTTCGAGCCCCGGGTGGCGCCCATGGAGGTGGAGCTGCCGGATGGTCGAAGCGTGCTGCTGCGTCAGGCAGCCACGCCCTTCTGGGGCGCTGAAAGCAAGAGCCGATTCACGCTTCACGAACCAAATCGAATTCAGCTCGACTTCGAAACCATCCCGAGCCGAGAGGTGTTCAACGGCGGAACGATGGGCGTGTTCTGGGCGAGTTACATGAATGGCCCAAGCGACAACGCGATCTATTTCACAGGTCAAGACGGCGCCGGAAACCTCGGCGTCCAACGCCACAGTTCGCCAAAGCACGGCGATGCCAGTTCCGTTCGAGGCACAGGCGACTCGCTATCGCTCCACATCTCGCCGGAGCAGCGAGACAAGCTCTTCTCGTCGGTGACTCCGGTCCGGTGGTCGCGACCGTACTACTGGGCACGCTGGCGAGATACTGCCTATCTTTGCGTGTTCTCTACCCCCAACACGCTTCGATTCGCCATGTCTCCAAGTGGCGGCGGGCCCGGCAACCCGGCATGGGATTATCAGATCCTGGTTCCCGGCTACCGGGTGCGTCAAACATATTCGCTGACCGTCCACCTGGTGGTGGATACCTGGCAAGGCGAGGCGTGGATCCACCGAACTGCGGCGCAGCTCCTCGCGGGCTAACCCTCTCCGAACACGTGCCGACGGAGATACGGGTTGCGGAACTTCCCGGCCGGATCCCACGTGGTGGCCAGCTCGATAAACGCGGGGATCGCCGGATACGCATGCAGAAGTCGATCCCGCGACATCACAAAGAGTTTGCCCCAATGCGGGCGGGCTTCGAACGCCTCCAGGACCGCTTCCACCGCATCGAGCCGCCGACGCACGGCCGGCCAATCGGGCTTCCAGGTGAAGTGAATCCCCACGCACGCCTCTCGTCGACATGGGCTCAGCCACAGGTCATCCGCCGCGATCGTCCGAATCTCAGAGATCTGAAGCACCGGCGCCAGTGACTCATGGAGTTGTGAGACTGCCTGAATTGCGTCGACCGCGTATCTTCGCGGCACGAAGTACTCCGACTGCAGTTCCTCGCCGCAGCTCGGTGTGTGATCCATCCGAAAGTGAGGAAGCCGCTCATACCAGCGGCCCGGACGGCCCAACTGCGTCGTGCAGCTCGCAGCCGACACGCCGACCACCGGGTGCACCGCTTGAAGCACCGGCTTCGCGCCAAAGCAGGACGGAAGCGGCTCAAGGGGGGACGGATCCACCAGTCTCCGCTTCAACCAGACCTGGAATCGAGCAGCCCTCGACGTCGCATCCGGCTGCCAATCGGTGAACAGACTGACGCTGTAAGCGGCGCCTGTAATGTCCTCAAACTCGCGGGCGAGGCGAGACAACGAAAGGCCGTCAAACACCTCCTGTTGGACCCGAAAGCGCGGCTCCACGTCCAGAGTCACGCGACTCACGATCCCGAGCCCCCCGAGCGACACGACGGCGCCAGGAAAAGTGTTCGGATTGGATGCACGATCCAGGCTTCGGAGGTCTCCCGTTGCGGTAACGAACTCGAGGCCGGAGACGGATGCGGCCAGACCTCGATTTCCATTACCGGAGCCATGGGTTGCGGTGCTGCAGGCTCCAATAATGGAGATGTGCGGGAGCGACGCAAGATTGGGGAGCGCGAACCCGGCCTCATCCAGCAACGTACAGAGTTCACTGTAAGTCCAGGCGCCGCTGAGATGAACCGCTGCGGCGGAGAGATCCAGATCCATCCGTCGCGACAATCCGTCGAGCTGGATCAACTCTCCTTCACTGTCCGCAAGATCATGAAACGAGTGCCGAGAGCCCACAGCTTTGACCAGAGCGCTCTCGGCCACCAGCGCCTGAAGCTCCGCCAGAGAACCCGGGCGATGGATCCTCGGCGCGGCAAATCGGTGGTTCCCCGCCCAGTTGGTCAACGCTTCCATCGTAATTTCCCCATACGACCGGCTACACTCCATCCCGGCCGTCGGTTCGGATTCGAACCTGCTGAAGCTGCGACCCCCGGGCCGGATCGATTATCCACCCTTCGCGTCTCACTTTCCCGCAACTTGTGAGGAGCTCGAGTTCGCTCGAGCGAGATGCCTGACGCAGTGTTCCCAAAGAGCGGGCCAAACGTCCGACGGAGGCGGCCCGGTGCCGCGCGGACGGGCCTCGCGGGTCAAGCCGGCAGAGGCAGCCCAGACTCACGTCAGATTCTCGCAACAAGTGGTGGAGGAAGTCGTCCCAAACGGCAGATGCCCCACGTCCTGGTGGGCGGTGAGGCGCGACGGGAGACCCCCATGAGGTGTGAACAGGCCCGCAGAGCTGCGGCATTGACGCGCCGATCGCTGTTGGAGATTGGTGGGCTGTCGGCCCTCGGACTTTCGGGCGCCCAACCCCTGACCGGAGCTCCGCGCGGCGGCGGAGACGACCACGCTTGCATTGTCTTGTGGCTCACCGGGGGACCCAGCCAGCTCGACAGCTTCGATCCGAAACCCGACGCGCCCCAGGAGATCCGGGGTACGCTCTCGGCGATCGAGACCAACGTCTCGGGAATTCGCGTCTGCGAGACGTTCCCTCGCCTGTCCCGTCATGCGGACAAGTACGCCCTGCTGCGATCGGTCCACCACGGCCTCGACGATCATGCCCGGGGAATGTGCTGGTTGCTCGCGGGTCGGCTGCACGACACGATCAAGTACCCCACCATGGGCTCCGTCGTCAGCCGTCTGAAGCGCCCCCTCTCCGACCTGCCGCAGTTTGTCACGCTTCCCCGGCTGAACCCCATTGCCGGCATCCCGATGGTGGAGCACTCTCAGACTGCCGGTGATCTGGGGCCCGGATGGGATCCGCTGGTTCCCGATGGTCAGCCCGGCCAACCCGGTTTTGGCGTACGAGACATCAGCCTTCCGGAGGGAGTTGCGGTCGCGCGCTTCGAGCGCCGCGAAGCCCTCCTCCGACACCTGACTCCGGCCGGCAGCGGTGAACCGGGCCCGCCCCGCCAGCGCGAGGCGGTTTACCAGCGGGCGTTCGAGCTGCTCGGTTCGGATCGGGTTCGCACGGCGTTTGATCTGGACGCCGAGAGTGCGGCCACCCGCGAGCGCTACGGCCGTCATGCATTCGGCCAGGGCGCCCTGCTGGCGCGGCGCCTGGTGGAACGAGGCGTTCGATTTGTCACCGTCAACTGGCCGAGCTACTACGCCTGGGACGGGCACAGCAACACCATCAACGGCATGAAAAAGCTCTCCCCCATCGCCGACACGGCTACCGCGGCGCTCTTTGAGGACCTGCATCAACGCGGCATGCTCGAGCGAACCCTTGTGATGGTGATGGGAGAGTTCGGCCGAACCCCGCGATTTAACAAGGAGGCCGGTCGAGATCACTGGATCCACGTTTTCTCGGTGCTCATGGGCGGCGGCGGAGTCCGGGGCGGACAGGTCATCGGCAGCAGCACGGTGGATGGCTATCCCGACGAACGGCCGATTCATGCGCGTGAAGTGGTAGCCAGCGCCTATCACTCGCTCGGCGTCGACCTCCTGTCGGAGATGCAGACCGTTGGGGGGCGTCCCTTCCAGGCGCTTCCCGGGGCCTCACCCATCTCGGAGCTCTTTTGAACGAGTCCATTCCTTCCGGTAGAGAGCCGATCTCGAGCGCGAGCACCCCGCAGGCCTGGCGCGAAGTGCTCAGGCTGTCGGATCGGTTCGAACGGATCGGCGGAGGAGTCGAGGAACTGCGGAACGCCGTCCGAGCAGGCTCCGACCTCCGGATCTACTCCGAGTTTCGCCACAACGAACACATCGACACCACATCCGCATGTTCGGAGTTGATCCGCGAGACCATGGACATGCGGACCACCTACCTCATCGAGGATCGCTGGGCAGCCGGCGCTCTCACGCTTCGCCAGCCGGTCGAACTCCCTCACGGGTTCGGGCCCCGACCCTCGCTCTCGCTGTTCCTCTACAACGAAGACGGCTCCCAGGCCGTGGCTCGTCCATTCCTGGATGGCGCCCGGGCGCCGGGTCCACGAGGACCGTCCGCCGCCGCGGCCCCTGCCGACATGCCCCGCTACGAGGCGCTGGATGCATGGGATGCCGGGACCAACGCCCCCAGCAGCAACTTTCGCTACGCCTTTGATCGGCTCCGGTACCTGGTGCGCGAAGACTGGACCGAGGTGCTGCACACCGACCGCGATGGTGGGGTGCGATCCGGTTCCCTTGCCGCGATGACGGAAGCATTTAGCTCCGGCTGCGAGTGGAAGGTCGGCATCCGCGGCATCTGCGCCGATCTGCCGGCACGGACCGGCGGAGATGGCGACGGCGGCTCGGAACACGAGCTCTTTATCCAGGGCGGTTCTTGTTACCTGTACACCGAGCGACGACTTCTGATCGTCTCGACCCACCCATTCGTTCGGGTGACGCCGGCGATTCCGCTGCGCTACACCAGCAGCGGCTGGGATTACGCCTGGGCCGTCGCACGGTCGGACGGAAAGGTCGCGCTCCTCGCCTACAATCCCTACACGCTTCTTCCCACCCGAACCGAGCACCGCTGCGAGGTTCGCTGGTTCTGCCGGTAGTCCGGCGTGAGCCGCCGAACCTCACACATCGTGGCTGTCCGGGATGTAGCGGGTCTGAGGACCGACCTGCTATACTCGAATTCGGGACTCCTTCGGTCTCCCGCCTTGCCCCCGTAGCTCAGGGGATAGAGCAACTGCCTTCTAAGCAGTGGGCCGCAGGTTCGAATCCTGCCGGGGGCGCTTGAATACCTCGCATCTCCCGAGCCATCCCGATCAACGGGCTCGGGAGCCCCAGCCGGCCAGGAGTTCGACGCTTCAACCGGTGCGCTTGGGCGATCGCAAAGCTGACCGTCTGCCATGAGTTCAGCGTGCCTCACACCAGCCATCCGTGCCTGGGATCCCGATCTTAGCCGGCACCGACTCCGTGACGTTGACCAGCGAACTTCGCGGAGCCGCCGAGGAATTCATGCCATCGCTGCGAAACTGCCTGCTGTCCCGGGCCCGGCAGATCCACCGGTGGGGGCAACCGCTCAGGATTCGCGAGGCCCTTCAGGAGCCGCCCGATAATGTGCCGGAACCGTGAACTGTTGGTCCGCAGCGTAATCCTGGCGACACTGCTGCTGCTGCTGCTTCTGCCGCTTCCCAGCCACGCCGACCCGGGCGACCTCGATCCCGACTTCGGCAAAGGCGGCGTGGTGCGGGTCGCTCCCGCATCATCGATCCCGCCGGCCGCCCTGGCCGTGGATGATGCGGGGCGCATTCTGGTTGCGGGATCCGTTCCGTCGAACGGCGCCACCGGTCGCGACTTCGGCGTACTGCGGTTCCTGCCAAATGGACAGCCGGACCTCGCCTTCGGAATCGGAGGTCGAGTGACCACCCCCGTCACTGCCCAAGACGACTCTGCGGGCTGTTTGGTAGTGCTGACGGATGGTCGGATCGTGGTCGGTGGCGTGGGCGGTGACGCTCGCCATGCCTACCCCACTCTGGCCCGGTACCTCACAACCGGCGCCCTCGACCCCACCTTCGGCATGGGTGGCGTCGCACGAGTCCCCGAGTTGCCCAAATCCCAGGGAGTGCGTTGCCTGTTCGCGACTGCCGGCGGCACGCTGACGCTCGTGGACTACGGGCGTCGGTACACCCGAGTTGCCCGGCTCTTACCCGACGGCGCCCTCGACCGGTCGTTTGGGAGGCGTGGACTCACCCAGGTACAGACCTACGCCCAGAACATCTTCGGCTTCTATGCTGAGATCGCGGCGCTCCACAGCGAGTCCGACATCCTCACGGTGGCAGTCGGATTCAGCAAGGTGGCATTTGAGGGGGGCGGCTTCGCCTTGGACCTTGAGTCGGAGCGGAAGCTCGTGCTCTTCCGCCTGGGACCGACCGGAAAGCTGGACCCGACGTTCGGGCGACACGGCACTGCGCGAGACAACCATTCTCGAATCCCCGACGTCGGCGGGATTATCGGGACTCCGGGTGGCGGACTTGTCATCGGCGGCCGGAAGCCGAACGGCTTCTTCACCGCCCGCTACACCGCCGATGGACGCAGGGACCGCGCCTACGGCATGGGAGGAATGGCGGGCCGCCTGGTCCCCGAGCGGAACGCGCGGCCGGTATCGGTCCTGGCGTCCGGCGTCGAAGGCGGGGTGACTCTGGTGTCCGGCAGCTTCGGCGCGCTGTCGCTGGTGCGGTTTCAGGCTGATGGCGCCTCCAACCCGGACTTCGGCGAGGACGGTCTGGTCTCGCTGTCGATTCCTGACCTGCTGCGTACCCCAGTCGCGGTGGCCCTACCGGGTGGAAAAGTAATAGTTGCCGGTGTTGGCGCCGAGGAGAATCTCATCCTGAGCCGTTTGCTGCTCGATCCCGAGCTGGAGTGACCGCCCAGGGCGCGGCACATCCCAGGACTCATAGGGGCCCGCCGTTTGCAGTTTGAATCGACTGGCGGTGAGCATCAAGGTCTTTCTTGAACCGGGATCCGGGTAAGCCTAGCCATCCTTGAAAGCGCCGCGACGTGAGCCACGCCGGCTCACCCCAGGCTCGCCGCCAGGGAAGCCGGACCTTGCCGGTCGGGGCGGAAGTATCCAAAGTGAACCCTTCCGGTTCCACGTCGGGTATGCCCTCTACGACTTCGGTCGGAGCGGAAGCATCCTAAGACTGGGATTCACCCTTGCTCTCACCCTTTTCTTCGTCATCAGGAGCCTCAAGGTACTCTCCAGGTTGCCGCGTTCGCTCACAGGCAACCTGGCGAGCAATCGCTTGATCCAGAGGGGGGAAAAGACTTCGGTCTCCCGGACCGAGGCGCGTCCACCAGACTGAACCCGTGGATCGTCCAGCGACGACTCCATTTGTACACCGTCTCTTTGTCCAAGCCGATGAGCCTCCCGGCTTCTTCGTGAGTCAGGTCGGGTTCGGAGTGAATGAGGAGAGCAAGCTGGGCACGCCGAACCAGTGCGTGCGGAGCGTTGTGGCGGCGGGCACAAGATCGAGCTTTGGCGAGATCCTCTTCCGAGAAGTTCGGCCGATGGGGGGACCGCAATCGAGGCATGGGTGTCACTCCCTGGGACTACAGGGAATTGAATCACGATCGACAACCTTCTGCCCAGAGGTTTCAACCCCTTACGCAGTTGAGGTGTCGTGCACTATTCTTGCGCCTCTTCAGCACCGAGGTGGCTCTCCCACTCCTCAAAGGCATTGATACACTGGAGCGCCAAGTCGTCCGTGAACGTGGTTTCATCGAAGAACAGTCTGAAGCTGTCGAGGCGACGATTCGCTGCCCAGGCATCTCGATCCGAAAACCTCATCACCTCAATCCCCACGGTATACACCTCGCCCGACGCATCGTCAGAGTACGGGGCTGAAGACTGCCCAAAGACGGAAGCCAAGCAATACACGCTACTCCGAAGCGCTCGCCGCACCAGGGAGTCCACCGCCACTTGGGACGGACTGTCGAGACTGTCCCAAACGGCTCGAATATCCCTCCAGGCAGGGTCAGGTTCAGGGTAACCTCCTGCAAGCTGCTGCTGAAGCAATCGATACGCATCTCCAACGCCCGCATAAACCAGAAGCGCAGCTAGTCTCTCAAAGGCGTCACCCTCTCCCATAACTCTCTCATCCATTGGCTTGCTTGGCTCCGTCAACGATAGAAGTCTGGATACCGGTACCGTAGCTCTTGGCCGATCTGGCGCATCACGCCCAGTCGCACGTCTTGAGGAAGCGCTCCATTCAGGTCGCGGAGATGGGCGGAGAGCAGCTTTCGATGCTCTCGCACTCCCAAACCCGCCACCATGTTCCTTTGGAGCCGGGATGTGCTCGGCCGGGCTTGGTGCACA
Organism: Actinomycetota bacterium; assembly: GCA_005798285.1. Classification (GTDB taxonomy): domain Bacteria; phylum Armatimonadota; class SYMT01; order SYMT01; family SYMT01; genus F1-80-MAGs030. The sequence continues at coordinate 843 of SYKE01000054.1, read as the reverse complement.
TCCCGGGGAAGAGTCACAGCGAGTCCCTCATCATAACTGTAGGTTTGGATGCGGTGTAGTCCGGGGACTCTCGAGGGTAGATGATGGACCTGCAAATCGCTTCCCTTGGGCACGAGGGCTCTGAGCTCGTTGTAGGAACCCACTCTCCAGAGAAGGTTGATTGATGCGGGCACGGGCTGTTTCGCACATCCAAGCCCGGCCGCCTTCCCAACAACCGCCATACCGGCGGTAGCCACCGCCAGAAACCGCTGACCGCCGGACAGCCTCGCCCCCGCGATTGGATCACTCCCGGTGACCCCGGAGACCGCGCCATAGACGACTCCAACAGGACCCGTGATTACCTGCATCACCCAGGCGTAGGCCCCTCTTTCGGGACTTCCCGGCTGGAATCGGGGTGCGCTTGTGAGCTGTCTTGCACCCTGGTTGAACAACTTCCGATAGAATCGCCTGGGGTTGGTTTCCGGAAAGTCATCAGCGTCTTCCGGATCCTCTCCACTCGGATCCACGGCATTGACCGGATCTCCAGCACAGTAGCCGTACAGATTCAGTCGGCCCGCCAGGCCGATGGGGTCGGCGCTGATGAACCGTCCGATCGCCGGGTCGTAGTACCGCTGGTAGAGGTAGTCCAGCCCCAGTCCTGTTGCGCTGGGCTCTCGCTCTTAGCCCCAGGCGCCGGCGAACTGGTGTTCGGTGGGGTGGTCGCCGTCGGGGCCCTGGAGTTGCGCCTGCCCGAACGCGCTGTAGCGGGCTTTGGACTTGACCGTGTCGACCCGTCCCGCTCCGTCGGTGAGCGCTCGTGTGCTGCCGAGCCGGTCGGCGTGGTGGAACCGATCCGTCCCCGCG
>SYKE01000053.1 GCA_005798285.1 Actinomycetota bacterium | reverse complement strand
GCGGACAACTGCTCGCGTTCGTCTGGTGTGAGCGTCACGCGGTATTTCTTGGGCACAGGGATTACCTCCACACCAAGTGAATCACATCTTCGTCCGAGGCTCCGGTGAAGAATCAACTCCGCCCTGACAGACCACTAGTTGCGAAATCCCGAATGCGCCCTGCTTCGCTGGACTTCACGAGCTCGAGTTCGGGACACGGAGATAGCGCCCCGTGGAAGATCCACGGGGCGCCTGAATTCACCTGACCTCGAGTGCAGCGGATCAGAGCGTCTTCAACATCTCCAGGCCACGCACCGTGCCGGTGCTGGAAGCGAAGCGGTCGGCTTCAATTCCGAACCGCTGGAGGATGTTGACGAAGAGGTTCGGCAGCGGATAGTTCCGCTCGCGGTCGAACGCGAGGTGCTGGCCATGTCGGAAGCCGCCGCCCGCGAAGAGCACCGGCAGGTTGGTGGTGACGTGGGTGTTTGCGTTCCCCATGTTGCTGCCATAGAGCACCATCGTGCGATCCAGCAGCGTGTCGCCGTCTTCCTTCTGCCGCTTCAGGTCGGCGAAGAGGCCGCCCAGCAGCTTCATGTGCTCGCGGTCGATCCGCTCCAGGTCCGCAATCTTGTCGGGGTTGCGGCCATGGTGCGACAGGTTGTGGTAGCCGTCCGAGACCGACTTGCCTTCAACGGTAATCGCCGGGGAGCTGACGCTATCGAGCATCAGGGTGATGTTGCGGGTCGAGTCGGTGGCGAAAGCCATCTGGGCAAGATCGTACATGAGGCGAACCTTTTCCATGTACTCTCTGGAGTCGGTCGGATCCACGGGGGGCCTGGCGTTGACCACCGGCCGCGGTCGCTTCTCCCACTCCGCAGACTGGACCATTCGCTTCTCGAGCTCTCGAACTCCCGTGAAGTACTGATCGAGCCGCTCCCGATCCTTCACGCCGACCGTCCCCTTCAGGCGTCGCGTCTGCTCGGCGACGGCATCCATCACGCTCTTGCCCAGGGCCAGACTTCGGGCCTGAGCCTTGATCTCCTCCGGCGTGCCGCCGAGGAAGAGCTTTCGGAAGACTTCCGAGGGCTTGGTTTCGCAGGGAAGCAAGACGCCGCCGGCCGTAAACGAGAGGCTGCTCCGCGACGGCTGAACGTTGACGCCCAGCGTGAGCGCCGGGAAGCGAGTGAGGTGCCCGATTCGTTCGGCCACATACTGATCGAGGGAAACCGAGTTCCGGAAGCCGCCGCTCGAGGGGTGGGGCGCCGCGGTCAGGAAGCAGATGTCAGCGGGGTGTCCGCCATCCACGTCCGGGTGCCAGACCCCGCTCATCACCGTGAAGTCCGATCTGAACTCCCGAATGACCTCGAGGTAAGGGGAGAGGGTGTAGTCTCGCCCCGTCTGATCCGCGGCCGGGAAGAACCGGTCCGGGAGGACGCCCAGGTTATTGCAGATGCCGAAGAAACGACGAGGCGCCGCTTCCCGCGTGTCCGTCCGGGCGAACGCCGGCGTCATCGCGTCGAGCAGGGGCAACCCCAGGAGTACGCCGGCTCCCTTCAGAAGGTGCCGTCGGGTGAGACTGTTCGAGGATTGGATATGCACGGATTTCATGGTCTCACTTGCTCCTGAAGAGCCTGCTGGACACCAGTCCATGGATCAGGGACTTCACCCCGTACCCATCGGACCTGGCGCCGTCCAGGATCGCTTCCACACTGGGTCTGTCCCCAAAACGCACCGGCGCTCCCGTGCCATAGGTCACGAGTTGCCGCACAAGGTTTCGAGCAATTTGTCGCTCGTCGCGAACCAGCAGCTTCTTCAGCTCGCGAATGTCTTTGAAGGCCCGACCGTCGGCGAGCACGCCGGACGGATCAACCGGCAGCGCGGCGGTGAACACAAACGGCTGTCCGTTCTTGCCGAACCCCGGAACCTTGGGACCTTCGCCGAGAGCCCGATAGGTTGATCGCCAGCCGCCGAAGATATCGAAGCTCTCGAGTGCAAATCCGGGTGGATCGATCCGAGAGTGGCACGAATTGCAGGCGGGTAAGCTGCGATGCTTGTCGAGTTGCTCGCGAATGGTGGTGGCTCCCCGGATGTCCGGCTCCACTGCGGGAACGGCAGCCGGCGGCGGAGGGACTGGAAGACCCAGAATCCGCTCGGTGATCCAGGCGCCTCGAATCACCGGCGAGGTGGTGGTGCCGTTCGCCGTGACCTTCAAGACGCTCGCCTGAGTGAGAAGTCCGCCCCTCACGGAATCCGGCGGCAGTGAAACCCGGCGGATCTCAGAGCCTTTCACATCCTTGAGGCCGTACAGCTCCGCGAGCCGCGAATTCACCATCACGAAGTCGGAGGTCACCAGATTCCGAGCCGGCAGGTTACCCCGAATCAGCTCTGAGAAAAACGCTCGGGTCTCGTCGATGGAAGACTCCACGAGGAGGTCATCCAGATAAAAGTCCGGGTAGAGCGTCTCGTCCGGGTTGGTGTTGCCCGTTTTCCGGAGATCCAGCCAGTAATCCAGGAACGCCTCTGAGAATCGCTGCGATCTGGGATCCGCGAGCAGGCGGTCGGTCTGGCTGATGAGGACCTTGGGGTCGGTCAGGACGCCTTTGTCCGCGAGGGCTCGCAGCGTGGCGTCCGGCTCGGTGTTCCAGAGAAGGTACGAGAGCCGCGATGCCAGTGCGTGGGCATCAAGCGGACCTGGCCGCTCCTCCAACGTCACAAACGCCGGCGAGCAGAGCACGGCGCTGTAAGCCGTTAGCAGCGCCTCCGTGAAGCTCGATCCGGACTTCTGAGCCGCATGGAACACCTTGAGGCATGGTTGGATGTCGACATCCGCAATGGGTCGCCGCACGGCGCGCCGGGTGAAGGCTCGGAGGAGGCGCTCGCCGTCCTTCACGGGATCCGTCGAAACGATCTCCACACCGTCGCTGCTCGTCTTGAGCGGAAGCCCTCCGGTCAACACGAGTTGTCCGCGGGTCGGCCAACTCTCGTAGAGGGGGCCCCCGACCTCCATCCAATTAAATCCGACTCCGGGTTGCCCCTCGGGCGTGGCGAGCGGGTTGTGCCAGTTCGGCGGCCGGGAGCGGAAGAGACGCGCGGCGTCCGGCAGGATCGTCTCTCCCTGCAGCAGGTGCACGTCCAACTCGCCCACCGACGCCTCGGGGCCGAAGTCCAGCGTTCCGAGCTTGCGGAGAATCTGCGTCACTCCCTGGGGCAGCGACGAATACAGGCTGACCGGTTCCTGGGTTCGACCCCTGGAGATTTCGCTCCGGCTGGGGCGCCACCACCGATCCGGATTGTCGGGGTGCGACCAGAAGGTGTGGGCCCGCAGCCGCAGCTTGTATCGACCGGCCACCGGAGCGCGGAACTGATCAAAGCGCGGCATCAGCGGCTCATACGCGCTCGCCACGACTCCGATCGATTCCATCTCCCGCTTGACCGGATCTTGCTCGCCGACGGTAAACGGGGCGGTCCGCATCATGGCGGGCACGTCGGCCTTGTTGTCGAAAATCGCGAAGGTGGCCCGCTCCGATGCCTGATTGAACCTGCCGAAACGAGCAAGGCCGGCGAACGACCGCTGCTCGCGAGCGTAGTAGCGGCGTTTGGTCGTCTCCGGGCGGGATACCTGGGTCGGCAGCACTTCCTTCAGTGCGTAGGATGCCGCACTCAGGTAGCGACTCATCTGGACGTGGGAGACATCCAGCGCATCCCCGATCTTGTTGAAACGCGCCTGCAATCCGTCTTCCGGAAGCATCTCTCGGATCTGGAGCCACGGGGCGTCCAGCAGGTCGCGAACCGTGTTCTCGTACTCGTAACGGTTCATGCGCCGCCAGGTGGATCTCCCTTCTCGCCGCATCCGACCTTCATCGATCACCTGAAGCGGGGTCGAGACCGCGGCGAGGAACGCCTTTCGCGCGGCGGGCGCGGGCTGTGGCGCCGACTTCGGCGGCATTTCACCGGCCGCCACACGATCGACCACCTTTACCCAGAGGTTGAAGTTCTTGGGATCGTCGGGCTGATAGGCGACGGCAAGATCCAGTCCACCGCTGCGGTTCTTCTTGTTGTGGCACGAGAGGCAGTTTCGGCTCAGGAAGTTCCTGGCGGTCGGAGCGAGAGCCTGGACCGGCGCCGCCTCTCCGACGCTTCCCGTACCGAGCGAGGCGCCGACGAAGAAGAGTCCGGCAGCGCCGACGGTCAACAGGCCGCGTCGAAGATGCCCAACAGGTCGCCTCTGTTCCGGGGCGCTTCGAGCAGCGTCGATGGGTCCTCTGCGTTGCGTCATCAGGTACCTTTCGGACTACAGGTGAAGACCGGCCATCGGCTGTCCCGAGCCCATCTCCACCGATGAGAAACTGGATCCGGCTAACTCAGGTGGGCCAGTGAATTCTACTATTGGTGACATTCTATGCTGCCGAAGGCACCCCCTCTGCCACTTTCAAGCGGATCGATTGAGAGATTTGGGTACGGCGCACGAGAAGACCCCACTGTGCACGAGCACCGGCGGCAGGATCGGGAACGGGTTCGGCGGAAGTGGTCCCGGTGGGAGTTCCCTGTGGCGCCGAACGGCGGGATGGAACTCACGGGGAGCCGAAATGTTTCGCAGCAGCAGTGCGGTACGGTGGTGTTGGAGCCTGATAGCGATCGCGGCCGGTTGGGTGGCGCTGACGCCGGCGGCCGGCGGAGCTCAGGCCGGATTGAAACTCGGAGCTCGTCTCGAACCACTGGTGGACGACTATCTCATCGAGCGGCTCTCCGGCGGAGCCCGACAGGTCCTCCACTCCCCCACTCCCCGTGAGGTCGCCATCACCCACGATGCCCCCTGGGAAGGCTCGGCCAGTGGGTACCACACCGTGTTCAAAGACGGCAACCGCTACCGGATGTACTATCGCGGTCAGGACATGGAGGTGAAGGGCACGCGCCTCGTCTTCAACAACCCGGAGTCCATCTGCTATGCAGAGAGCGCCGACGGGATTCGCTTCACCAAACCGAAGCTGGGGATCGTGGAGTTTGCCGGCTCCCGCGAGAACAACATTCTCCGTGACCGCTTCGGCACGCACAACTTCGCGCCTGTCATCGACATCCGGCCGAACTGTCCGGCGGAGGCTCGCTACAAGGCGCTGGGAGGCGTCAAAGGCGCAAAGGAGGGTGACGGCCTCTTCGCGTTCCGCTCCGCCGACGGGATCCACTGGGAACTGCTGTCCGAGAAGCCGGTGCTGACCCAGGGCTACTTCGACTCCCAGAACATCGCGTTCTGGGATGCTCCGTCGGGTCAGTACCGGGCCTACTTTCGAGACTTCCGAGACGGCGGCCGCGACATCAAGACATCCACCTCACCCGACTTCATCCAGTGGTCCAAGCCGGAGTTTCTCGACTACGTGGATGGCCGCAAGACCCAGCTCTACACCAACCAGGTGCTGCCTGCCCCCGGCGCTCCTCACATTTTGCTCGGCTTTCCAACCCGATACATCACCGGCCGAGGGCTCCTCACGCCGCTCAACGAGATGGTGGCTCGTGCCCATCCCCGGTACGGAAACGACTACACCGACGGCGGGTTCATGACCAGTCGGGACGGCAAACGCTTCAAGGTATGGTCGTCCGCGTTCTTGCGACCCGGACCCCCGCGCGAGGGCCGATGGATGTACGGCGGCCACTATCAGAATTGGGGCCTCGTGGAGACTCGCGCAGAGCCGGGCATGCCGGAACTGCAGCCATTTCTTCCGCAAGATCCGGGAATGGAGTGGTCGCTCTATTCGAGTGAGGGTGGCTGGACCGGCCACACAAACCGCATGCGCCGCTACACGGTTCGACAGCACGGGCTCGTGTCCGTTCAGACCCGAGAGTCCGCCGGCGAGCTGTTAACCCGCCCGATCGAGCTGACGGGGGGCAGCCTGGAGATCAACTTCGCCACATCGGCGGCAGGCGCCGTCCAGGTCGAGATCCAGTCGCCCGAGGGGACACCCGTTCCCGGATACTCCCTCGCAGATTGTCCGGAGCAGTTCGGCGACAGCACAACCCACCGGGTGCGATGGCGCTACGGCGACAGCCTGAAGTCGCTGACCGGAAAGACGGTTCGGCTGCGGTTCGCCCTGCGGGATGCCGATCTCTTCGCGCTGCGATTCAGGTAGGGGACCACCGCCGCAAGGTGAATCTTGGCGGGACAGCTAATCTGGCGATGGGTCCTGCGGGGCGAGCCAACGACGACGCCACGCACTTTCTCGGGCGAGTTTCCTTTGCGATGAGGTTCTCGAATGGATCGATTGGCGGGGTGGGCAGTCCCACAGATTGAGTTGCTGGCGCCGGATGCCGCTTCTCTGAAGGCGGGCCGAGCCCTCGCATCGCCGGGCAAGTGGAGTGGGCTGGGCCGCTCCGACCGGGTGCTCTGGGGCCTGTGCCAGGGGAGCGGCAAGGATCCCTACCGCACCCAGATCGATCTCGAAGGACCGGCCTTCAAGTGCTCGTGTCCGAGCCGCAAATTCCCCTGCAAGCACGGTCTGGGATTGTTCCTGCTCATTCTGGCGAACCCCTCGGCCGCCGACATCTCCAGCCCGCCGGATTGGGTGACGGAGTGGCTGACTCAGCGCGATTCGCGGGCGCAGAAGCAGGCCGAGAAAGAGCCGGCGCCCCCATCCGCGGCCGTTGTGGACGAGGAAGGGCGCGCCCGCCGATCCGCGCAGCGAGAAGCTCGCGTGGCAGAGGGCATCGAACTGCTCGACCAATGGCTCACCGATCAAATCCGCACCGGACTCTCATCCTTCCCCGCGTACCATTCCCCCGGACACCTGCCTGCTGCGCGCCTGATCGACTGTCAATGTCCCGGCCTCGCCCGGCGGGTGCAACTCCTGACGGAGCTCAGATTGAGCGGCGAGGGCTGGCAGAGCCGGCTGCTGGCTGAGATGGGACGCCTTCGACTGCTCATCTCGGCCTATCGCCGAATGGACGCGCTCCCCGACACCCTGAAGGCAGAAGTGCGAACGCAAATCGGGTGGACTCAGGATCAAGAAAGGCTGCTCGCCGAAGCGCCCGGCGTGCAGGACCTCTGGCGAGTGGTCGGCCAGTCCATGGACGACGATGGCCGCGTTCGAGTCCAGCGCACGTGGTTGCTCGGAGACCGCTCCGGCAGCACGGCGCTCCTGCTCGCATTTGGCGCCGGAGCAGCCCCCCTGGTGGCGCGCGCGGTGGTGGGTACGGAGTTCGAGGGAGAGCTGGCGTACTTCCCGGGGGCGATCCCACTGCGAGCCCTGATTCGGCGTCAGGCAGCCCCGTCGGCGAGTGACTTGACGCGCCTTGGAACTCCCGAACTCTCTTCCGCGCTTCGCGGCTTCGGAGCTGCGGCCGCCGCGAACCCCTGGCTGGATCGCTGGCCCATCGTCGTTCGCGAGGTGGTTCCGGCGCTTTCGGAGGACCGTGTGTGGGTGGTCGACCGGAACCGGGTCGCACTCCCTCTTTTGGGCCCCGTTGAAAACCACTGGCAGCTCCTCGCCGTATCCGGCGGGGGTCCGCTCTGGTTCTCCGGCGAGTGGGACGGCGAGGCGCTCCAGGTCATGGCATTCTGCTCCGTCGGAAGCACTCACGCGAGTGTGGCGGCATGAACTCGGCGGAACTCCTCCCCTACGCCCTCCTGGGCAGCGAACGACGGGCCCCCTCTCACGAGACGCTTCAGCAGGCGACAGCCGGCCTGATCGGCTCGGCGGGACGTCCGGAGAACACTGCGGAGCTGCTGCTGACAGCCGCCTCGGTTGCCACGTCCGCCGAACGAGCAGCCCGGCGGCTTTCGGCGTTCACGGCGGACCCTCTCGACGAGGCTCTGGCGGAGACTCGCCCGGTGTGCACCGGTGTGATCGCGTCGCGCCTCGATCAGGTGCTCGAGTCGGAACGTGCGGGCGTTCGGCGAGAGTTCTTCACATTGCTGGATGCGGCGGGGATGCGCGTGCCTCACGATCGGGTGCCCGCGGTGTTGAACGTGCTCCGCGGAGACGCGGAGATTCGGACAGCCGCGGGCGGGAGTCTCGGCCGTCGCGCCGAGTGGCTCGCTCGTCTTAACCCGGGCTGGAACTTCGTGCACGCCTCGGCCGAAACGCTGGACGAAGCCGCCTGGGAGACCGGCGCCCGAGCCGCTCGCGAGCGCTACCTCGAACTCCTGCGCGATCGAGAACCCCCTCGAGCCCGAACCCTGCTCCAGGAGGCGTGGCCCCGAGAGTCGGCCGATGTTCGCGCCTCGCTGCTCGAAGTGCTGCGAGTGCGTCTGAGCGCCGACGATGAGCCCTTCCTCGAGAGCCTGCTTCAGGATCGAGCTCGATCCGTTCGCGAGGTCGCAGCCACCCTTCTGGCGCTCGCTCCATCCGGAACCTTCGCTGCGCGAATGCGGTCGCTGCTGCAGCCCCTGGTGGTGTTCGTCCCGAAGAAGGGCTTTTTGGGGAGCCCGCAGCTCACCGTGGAGTTGCCCGTCGAGTACTCGGCCGAGATGCGGCTGGCCGGTATCGAGTCGAAGCCGGATGCCGCCCACAAGGAGTTTGGTGAGCGAAGCTGGCTCCTCATTCAGCTTCTGAGATGGGTTCCCCCCAGCGTCTGGAGTCAGGAGTACCGGCTCAAACCGGCTGACCTGCTCCGACTCGCCGAGAAAACCGACCATGCCGCCACCCTGCGGGCCGGCTGGGGTCACGCGGCGCGGCTCCACCGCGACCCTCTCTGGTGCGAGGCGCTGTTGGACTCCATCCCATTCGGCACCCCGCACTACATGGAGACCCTCAGCTGCGTTCCGCGGACCGTCCACGAGGAGTTGATCTGGCAGAGACTGAATGCGCCCCTGAACGCAGATCGAGTGAGCGAAGTCTGTCTCCTTGCCCGGGCGCTCTCGCCGCCGTGGAGCGCCCCGATCACGCGTTCCATGCTTCAATGGGCCCGCAGCGCCGTCGAGCGCATCCAGCCTTGCAGGGTCGTCTGGGAACTGCCGCACTGGGGATCGGCGATGGATCCGTTTGCCGACCCGAGGATCGAAACAGGATGGCCCGAGAAGGCTTTGGAGTTGCCGGCTAGCCGGAACGCGATCGAGAAGTTTGTGGAAACCGTCCGCTTTCGCCGGGAAATGATTGAGGAATTCCGACGATGACTGAAGTCCTGCGCCGACACGCCGAAGAGCAGTTTGCCGAAGAACTCTCTGAGCTCGGTCGATACGACGACCGAACTCGTCCGCCCAACTGGAACCTTTCTCCCTGGGCTGTGACCCTCTATGTGATGGGGGGCCGGCTGCCCAACGGCTTCGAGGTCTCGGCGAAGTACGTCGGAGCGAGACGCATCGTGGAGATCGCCGTGGCCACGCTGGCCACCGATCGGGCGCTTCTGCTCCTCGGAGTTCCAGGCACGGCCAAGTCGTGGCTCTCGGAGCAGCTCGCCGCCGCCATCTCGGGCGACTCCACGCTGCTCATTCAGGGGACCGCCGGGACCGGCGAAGAGCAAATTCGCTATGGGTGGAACTACGCTCGACTCCTCGCGGAGGGGCCGTCCCGGTCTGCGCTCGTTCCGACGCCGATGCTCAACGCAATGGCGAACGGCAAAATCGCTCGAGTGGAAGAGTTGACGCGCATTCCGGCCGATGTGCAGGACACCCTGATCACCTTGCTCTCCGAGAAGACCCTCCCCATTCCGGAACTCGGCGAGGAGGTTCAGGCAATTCGGGGGTTCAATGTCATCGCCACCGCCAATAACCGGGATCGGGGCGTCAATGAGCTCTCCAGCGCCCTCAAACGCCGGTTCAACACCGTGGTGCTGCCCACTCCCGCCACGATGGATGAAGAGGTGTCCATCGTCACACGACGTGTGGCGGAAATGGGTCGCTCGCTGGAGATCCCCGCCGAGCCCCCCGCTCTCGAGGAGATCCGCCGGATCGTCACGGTGTTCCGGGAGCTTAGAGACGGTCTGACCGCCGACGGCAAGACCCGACTCAAGAGCCCCTCGGGAAGCATGAGCACGGCGGAAGCCATCTCGGTGGTCACCCAGGGGATCGCCCTCTGCGCACACTTCGGCGACGGCTCTCTGAAGGCGGCCGACGTCGCTGCCGGCCTGGTTGGCGCCGTCGTAAAGGACCCCATTCAGGATCGAGTGGTCTGGAGCGAGTACCTGGAGACGGTGGTGAAGGAGCGGAACGGCTGGAAGGACCTGTATCGGGCATGCAAGGAGATGAGGTGACCCCCGGAGTTCACCTCTTCGGCATCCGGCACCACGGTCCAGGCTCCGCGCGAAGTCTGCTGGCGGCACTCGAGCGCCTGGAGCCCGACTGCGTCCTCATCGAGGGCCCACCCGAGGCGGACGAACTGCTGCCCATGGTTCTGGACGCGGAGGCGCGGCCGCCCCTCGCGCTCCTCATCTATGCCGTGGATCACCCGAGTCGGGCCACGTATTACCCGATGGCTCACTTCTCACCCGAGTGGGTGGCGCTGCGCTTTGCGGTTGAGCGGGAGCTCCCGGTTCGAATGATGGACCTACCGCAGGCCATTCAGTTTGCGGTCCCGCGGCATACGGAGGGAACCGCGGAAGAGGAAGCTACCGGCTCCGAACCTCCGCCGACCTCCCCCGACCCGGATCCATCCGACTCAGCGGACCAGGGTTCCGGCGGGTCTGACGTTCGGGAGAACGAACTCCGGGGCGACCCGATCTCCTGGCTGGCTCGAGCGGCGGGCTACGCGGATGGAGAACGGTGGTGGGATGACATGATCGAGAGCCGGCGGGATCCGGGCACGATCTTCCCCGCAATCGCCGACGCCATGGCGGTGCTCCGCGAGACGGCCGACGATCTGGCGATTCAGCCCAATGCCCTCGATGCCGAGACAGAGGCGCTTCGCGAAGCCTACATGCGTACGACCATCCGGGCAGCGCTGAAGGAGGGGCGCTCCCGCATCGCCGTCATTTCGGGCGCCTGGCACACGCCCGCTCTGAGAGACCTGTCCGGCGCCCGGCAGGATACCGCACTCCTAAAAGGGAAGCCGAAGGTCAAAGTCGCCGCTACCTGGACGCCCTGGACCTACGAGCGTTTGTCATGGGAAAGCGGTTATGGCGCCGGCATCATCTCGCCCGGCTGGTATGAACATCTCTGGGATCATTCCGATTCGGCGACTATTCGCTGGATGTCGCGGGCGGCCCGTCTCCTGCGGGAGGCGGACCTGGACGCGGGATCCGCCTCGGTTATCGAAGCCGTGCGGCTTGCCGAGGCGCTGGCGTCCGTTCGCGAACGGCGCCTCCCGGGATTGGATGAACTTAACGAGGCCGCGCGAAGCGTCTTCTGCCTGGGAAACGAGGCGCCTATGCGCCTCATCCGAAACCGGCTCATCATCGGTGACCGGATGGGCGTGGTTCCGGCGGCGGCCCCGGTCGTGCCGCTCCAGCGCGATATTCAGGCCTGCCAGAAAAAGCTGAGGCTGAAGGTCTCCGGGGAAACCGAGCTGTTGGAGCTCGACCTGCGGAAGCCGCTCGACCAGGAACGGAGCCGGCTCCTGCACCGCCTCTCGCTGCTTCAGATCCGCTGGGGAGAGCTGCTGAGAAGCACCGGAACCGGCACGTTTCGCGAACGATGGAACCTCAAATGGACGCCGGAGTTGACTCTCGCGGTGGTACAGGCGGGAGTCTGGGGCAACCAGATCGAAGAGGCTGCCCGGTGCTTTCTCCTCGACCGGGTCGACCGAGCCGCCGGCGTGTTGGATGTGGTCCGGCTCATCGATCACGCCCTGCTCGCCGACCTGCCGGGCGTCTCCGAGCAACTCCTGACCTGCCTCCTCAATTGCGCCGCGCTTCAGGCGGATGTAGCGCCGATGCTCGAGGCGATTCCCGAACTCGTCCGGGCGGCTCGCTACGTCAACGTCCGCGGCACCGATCAGGAGGCTCTCCTTCTCGTGGCCGCGACTTTGCTCACTCGTTGCTGCATCGGCCTGCCGGGCGCCGCGGCCTCGCTGAACACCGACGCCGCACAAAGACTCCTCAACCAGATCGCCGGCGCCCACGCTTCACTGCGAACACTGGACCACCCGGCGATGTTCGATGAGTGGCTCCGAGCGCTGTGCTCCCTGGCAGACCAGCCGGGAGTTCATGCCCTGCTGGCGGGCCGCTGTGTGTGGTTCGCACTGGATGGCGGCGCCTTCCAACAAGAGGATGCCGCTCGGCGACTCTCCGCCTCACTCTCTCCCGGCGTCCCATCCGCTCAGGCGGCCGACTGGTTGGAGGGCTTCTTGATGGGAAACGCGGAGCTCCTCATCCACGCCGATGGGCTGCTCGAACTGATCGACGAGTGGGTCTGCGGTCTCACGCCCGACGACTTTAAGAACCACCTCCCGCTGATCCGGCGGACGTTTTCGACGTTCGAGCGTCCTGAGCGACGCGCCGTGGGGGAGAAACTGGCCGCCACTCAACGGAGGCGATCCCGTACCGATTCCCAGCGCACGGATCTCGATCCCGATCTGGTAGCTCTCACCGTACAGACCCTTCGTACGCTTCTCGGCATTCCGGAGATCGGACCCCATGAGTGAGATCGACCCGACCTCGCGGAGCGCAGAGGCCCTGCCCGCTGAGGAGCGCCTGCGCCGGTGGCGACTGTTGCTCGGCGGCGAAGATGCGGACGGCACCGGAGTTCAATTGACCGGCGCCGACGTGCAGATCGATCGCTGCCTTGGGCTCCTCTATGACCCCGACTATCGGAGCGCCACGGGACGGGGATCCAACCGCGGCGGGCTTGGAGCCTCCAACCCCAGCGTCTCGCGCTGGCTCGGCGACATTCGAACTTACTTCCCAACGTCCGTGGTGCAGGTCCTCCAGAAAGATGCGCTGGACCGCCTGAACCTGACGACCATGCTCGCGCAACCTGAACTGCTCCAGACCATGGAGGTGGATGTCAATCTGATCGCCACGCTCCTCACCCTGAGGGGCGCGATGCCGCGAGCCACGCTGGAAACGGCGCGACAGGTGGTGCGGCGCGTGACCGAAGATCTGATGCGCCGCCTGGAAGGCTCTGTCCGGCAGTCGATCATGGGCGCACTCTCGCGCTCCACCCGCAACCGACGTCCCCGCCTCCGGGAGATCGACTGGCATCGCACCATCCGGGCCAACCTGCGCAACTATCAGCCGGAGCACTCCACCGTTATCGCCGAGCAACTCATCGGCTTTGGGCGGCGTCGAACCTCTCTCAAAGACGTGGTCCTGTGCGTCGATCAAAGCGGCTCTATGGCGGGCTCGGTCGTGTACTCCAGCATCTTTGGGGCCGTGATGGCCTCCTTGCCTGCGGTCAGCACCCGGCTCGTGCTCTTCGACACCGCGATTGTCGATCTCACGGAGCAAATCAGCGACCCCGTGGAGGTGCTCTTCAGCACTCAGCTTGGCGGCGGCACGGACATCAATCAGGCGCTGGCCTACTGTCAGGAACGGATGGAGCGACCCGCGGACACCATCATGGTGCTCATCAGCGACTTGATCGAGGGGGGTGTCCGCGACGAGATGCTCCGACGAACGGCGCAGATGGTTGGGGCCGGAGTGCAGATGATCGCCCTGCTCGCTCTCAGCGACGAGGGGGCGCCCTTCTACGACAAGGAGAACGCCGCCGCTCTCGCGACGCTCGGCGTGCCTGCGTTCGCCTGCACTCCCGACCTGTTCCCGGAACTGATGGCGGCCGCGATTCGGCGGGACGACCTGTCGACCTGGGCCTCCGCGCAAGGTGTGACTACCGCGAAGTAGGTCCCTCGGCCCTCGCACCCGGTCCGCCCACCCTCGGAAGGCGATCTCGGCTGTTGAGGGCCGCGAGGGGAACTGACGCCGCAAGCCCACACACGGTCTGCCCGGCCTCGGAAGGCGAATGCGGTGGCCGTACGGAACCCTATCTCGTGTCCCCGCTGTTGGGGCGCTCCAGCTTTTGGGTACGATGATGGACCGCAGAGACCTCCTGATCCGATCCGCTGCCGGCCTTGGGGCGCTATCCGGCGCCACCGCCGCATTCCCTTCACGCGCGGCCCGTGCCGCATCCCACGAGCCGTTCCCTCGGGTGCGCCCCGAGGAAGTCGGACTGAGTTCAGCCGGCCTCGACCGGATCCCCGAGCAGATGCGGGAATTTGTTCGACAGAACAAGATCGCCGGCGCCGTAACCCTGGTGGCCCGTCATGGAAAGCTGGCGCATTTCGTGGCGGTGGGTGACGCCGACATCGAAATGCGAAAGAAGATGCGAACCGACTCCATCTTCTGGCTGGCCTCTCAGGCCAAGCCGACGACCGCGACCGCCATCATGGTGCTCGTCGACCAGGGCAAGGTGCGACTCGACGAACCGGTGGCGACCTACCTGCCCGCCTTCAAGAATATCAAGCTGAAGAGCGGCTCCGCGCCCCAGAAGCCGCCGACCGTTCGTCACGTGATGAGCCACACCGCCGGCCTGGCTCAGCCGTTTCGCGACCCGAATGATGGGGCGTACACACTGGCTCAATACGCCAACCGCCTCGCATCCCGCCCCCTCGAGTTCGAGCCGGGCAGCGCCTATGAATACGGCTACGGGCTCACGGTGTGCGGGGGAATTGTCGAAGCGGTGAGCGGCAAACTCTTCGAGGACTTTCTCGAGGCAAACGTCTTCGGCCCCGCTGGTATGAAAGACACAACGTTTAATCCTACCAGGGAGCAGTGGCCGCGCCTCACCAAGACCTACAAGCCGGGTCCAAATGGCGCCATCGTGCCTGCCTACAATCCGTTCATCACCCAGGACTGGACGGTCAAGCGCTTCCCCGAACCCAGTGGGGGTCTGTTGTCTACAACCGGCGACATGGCCCGCTTCTACCAGATGTACCTGAACGGCGGAGAAATCGACGGACGGCGGATCCTCTCCCGCGAGGCGGTTCAGACCGTGACCACGCCGCAGATGGCCGGCGGCAAGCCGATCACGTACGCCCTGGGCTGGCAAACCGTGCCCCCTCCGGCAACCGGCGGCGCGAGGGTCCTCTCCGGCTACGGTCACGGCGGCGCCTTCGCCACCGACGGGTTCATCGACCCGTCCCGGGGCCTGGTCACGGTGCTCATGATCCAGCGCACCCAGTTCCCCAACGGCGGCGAAATCGGCGCCGCCTTCCGGAAACTCGTCGCGGAAGCCCTAGGATAGGGTCCGAATGGTCGGGGCGTACGTCAACCGGCGTGAAAACGCACTGGGCGGGGGCCTGCGAAATCAAGGCCCCGCACACCCCAGCAAACCGTGCCATGCCGCACCCATTCTGATAGGATTATGCGAACGCTAGTTTGCAAGAAAGCGCTTGGGATGCCTCTTCCGAGACTGTGTGAATCGAGCCTGCCTGCCCCATCCGGCAAGCTTTGCCGGGATGTCGCCCACTACGTTCCGGCAGAGTGCGCCAACCTCGGCAACCCTCAGGTGGACATCCCCCGAATTGCCAGAGACCCCCGACTGACTCGGATCATCGAGTCGGCGGTGAACCAACTCCCATCCCGCCACGCGTTTTACCGTAGGGATGCCCGGGCGCTCGACTTTGTCGAGTCGGAGTCGGTCCATCTGGTCGTTACCTCGCCCCCGTATTGGACCCTGAAGGAGTATGTGCACTCATCCGGACAGATGGGGGACATTGAGGACTATGAATGCTTCCTGGGTCAACTGGACCGTGTTTGGGAGCACTGCTACCGGGCGCTGGTTCCCGGCGGACGGCTGGTGTGCGTGGTTGGCGATGTTTGCCTGTCGCGACGAAAGAACGGTGGTCGTCACACCGTGGTTCCCCTGCACGCCTCCATTCAGGAACGATGCAGGAAGCTGGGGTATGACAATCTCTCCCCGATCATCTGGCACAAGATCGCAAACGCCGTCTACGAGGTAGACGGGGCTGGGGGCTTCCTGGGGAAGCCGTTCGAACCCAACTCGGTCATCAAGAACGACATCGAGTTCATTCTGATGGAGAGAAAGCCCGGGGGTTACCGAACGCCATCCGTGCACGAACGGGTCCTGAGCCTCATTTCCGCTGAGAATCACCAGAAGTGGTTCCAACAGATCTGGTCCGGTTTGGGAGGAGCATCCACGCGGGATCACCCTGCGCCCTTTCCGCTTGAACTCGCCGAACGCTTGGTCCGGATGTTCAGTTTCGTGGGCGACACGGTCTTGGAACCGTTCATGGGCACTGGAACCACCAATGTGGCTGCGGCAAAGTGGGGCCGCAACAGCATTGGGGTAGAGGTGGAGCCAGCCTACTTCGAGCACTCCAGGCAGCGGTTTCTCCGGGACACGGGCAGCTTGTTTTCCGCGGTTTCCCTCGCCGTCGAGACTTGAGCAGAGAGTCATGGATGCACTGGAATGAGGTTTGCCACGGCAGTGGCGCGGTATTGGGACCTTCGCCAACTCCAGGCCAGCAGGCAAGTTGCCCGCGGAAACTCGGTCAGAGGCGTTCGCGGAGCCGTCACGGGCGGCGCTCAACTGGGCCCGATCGCTGAATTCTTTCGCCAGATGCTTGGGGAGTTCGGTCTACCTTCAGCTTGGGTGTTGCCCAACTCCGCGTTGGAGCTTCCCGGCCATTTCCGTCCAGAGAAGCGATGGGATCTGGTCGTCTGCCGGGAGAAACATCTCATCGCTGCCATCGAATTAAAGTCCCAGGTGGGCCCTTCGTTCGGGAACAACTTCAACAATCGAGCCGAAGAGGCAATTGGGAGCGCCGCCGATCTCTGGGCCGCGTACCGGGAGAGTCGGTTGGGGAGCGCATCTCCACCATTCCTCGGCTACTTCTTCCTGCTGGAAGATTGCGCCGAGGTTCACAAGCCTGTCCGAAGTGCCGCGCCCACGTTTCCCGTGGACCCGGAGTTCGTTGGAGCTTCTTATGCTCGGAGATACGAACTCCTCTGCCGCCGACTGATGCACCAGCGTCTCTACTCAGCGGCTTG
>SYKE01000005.1 GCA_005798285.1 Actinomycetota bacterium | reverse complement strand
GAAGCAAGCTCATCCCGATGGGAATATTGCCGACGTGTACTCTGGATGTGTCCTCACGGAACACCACGTCGCGGACCCAGTGCACAGTGGACTCAATGGTCCAGTGCTCCACGATCAGTTGGAGCAACTGGGAGGTGGATGCCTCGTTGTCTGCGAGGCTGGTGACGCCGTAGACCACTTCCTCTTTGAAAGCATTCTTCTTCGGGTCCCACTTCTGTAATTGATTAGCGGTGCTGTATCGCTACGAGTTCGAAAAGACTATCTGACCTCTGCTCCCGTTGCCTCTGTTCCCTGAACCACCACGTCGTCCGATTGAGCTCAGTTTCCGCGCCTTTATGCATGGAACGTTGTGAGTTTGACTCGTCTATTCGCTTGCAGATCCACTTTGACCCGTCCATCGGTGCTTTGGTCGGATCGGACTCGTCGACGTGGGCTGATGTCTGGATCTGCATTGGAGACGTAGCCGTCCGCCTGGAAGTCTTCGCCCTTGCTCAACTCCTCGCAGCTGAGCTTCCCGTCCAGGCCTGGATCATCCCGCCGGAGCGGCGGTTGTGTCCGGACCTTCCGGCAGTTTACCAGTTCTCAGGAACTCGCACGCGGCTTCGATTGGATCGACAAGTCCTCGCATCCCGATCGTCCGAAGTAGCCAGGCTAACACCTTTGGCGACGACGGGGCATCACGGCTGGACCGCAGCCTCGCCCACTGGTGATCCTGTTCTCCGGTTCTCTCGATGGTGGCTCTGTCGCCGGAGTGCGTGATTCTGCGATGAAGGCGCTGATCGGCCTCGTTTGCCGCCTGGGAGCGCTGCCACCCTGGCTGTTCCGGGCGCGCTCAACCAACGGCAGGGCACGCCTCAGTGTGGTGCAGTCATCCCGGCGGGCTGAACCCACGATCGTCATTCATCAGGACGGCGGCTTCGGTTTCGGCGGGCATGAGAGACGGGTGGCAGTGATGCGGCGGCCGTCCGGGCCGAGGAGTTCCCAGCGAAGGTAGTGGCGGTCGGCGGTCGGCGGAGCAATGCGAACCGTCACCCCGGCCGTCAGGTGGCTCGCCCCCAGACGGATGCGGGTCTGCGCAGGCGACCCGAGGATGGGGCGCATGCTTCGCAGCAGAGGCTCGGTGAGCCGCAGGCCTTCCGATCCGGTGAGGGAGGCGCGGTCCGCGGATGACACGCGTGCCAGCCATTCGGCGAGGGTGGAGAGGGCGTCCGAGTCCGGGCCGCGCAGAGCAGGAAACTCGTCTGCAAGGCCGTGCCGCTGTTCTCGCTGCATCGCTCCGAGGTGTACGAGCGAGTCGAGAGCGAAGACGCCGCCCGTTCGGTCGCACGCCGTTCTCAGACTTCGGATCTCGCTCCACGGTACGGTCTGATTGCGCATTTGATGCTCGGTCTCGGCGGGTCGAAGAAGGTGTGTGGAGCCGAGAGTCAGGTAGTGTAGATTGCCGGAGCGGGCGAGGCGGCCCAGAGTTGCGGTGGCGCTTGCGGCCGGAGGTTCGGTTCGAGCGGGCGTGTTCCATCTCGCGAGCAGATCGTCGCACAGCCAGACTCCGCCATGCTTGCGATACGCGAGCTCGATCGAACGGCTCAAACTGCGGGTCGGCCCAACAGGGGTCGGGGCCAAGGATGCTGTGCTGTCGTCCTGCCAACGGCTTCCGAATCCCCGACGGAAGGCTCGCTCCCATCGGTTCCCTCCGAGCAACTCTGTGAAGTGAACCGGGCCAGACTTCGCCCGAATCTCGAACTGAAGCACCGGCGTCGCGCGGCGTGGGCCCTGCTTGAGATCCAGACCAAATCGGAGAGCCGTCGGCCCGGCGTTGCCGCGC
This sequence comes from Actinomycetota bacterium, assembly GCA_005798285.1. Taxonomy (GTDB): domain Bacteria; phylum Armatimonadota; class SYMT01; order SYMT01; family SYMT01; genus F1-80-MAGs030. The sequence goes on along the minus strand of SYKE01000005.1, from coordinate 22,304 downwards.
GGTGGTTGGGCGAAGAACGCCTTTTGCAGGCCGCTTCGCAGGGTCGTGGGCAGACTGGACCACGGAATCGCAATCGGTTTGCCCCCTTTGAGGCGCCCGAAATCCTGCGAGGTGAGCGTGGCGAGCGCTTGAAACGGCAGCAGCCATCGGGGGGTGGGGTTCGGGATGAGGTCGGCCCGATCGCGAGCCAGTTCCGGCCACCGCGGATCGGCGGCGGCAGAGCGGATCCACTCCAGGTCTCTCATCCAGCGGCTGAGCGCCATTGAGCGGTGTTGCGATACGGCCTCTCCGAAGGTGGGGGAGTGGGAGAGGCGGTACCCGACTTGGGCGCCGACCGGGCCCCGGATCGCGCTCCAACTCCAGCGGATCTGGGGGTGGGTCAGCAGTTCCCGCAGCCCGACCAGCAGTGTGGATGCCGGTGTGGCACGGGCGAAGATGACGAGGGGGATCCCGCTGCCGACACCCCCGGAGTCCGAAATCTCCAGTCGCACACCGGTCTTCCCGGAGAGTTCCTCCAGGAGTTCCTCCAGATAGATGCGTCGACGCTCCACAGTAACGCGGACTTTCAGACGGGCGTCGTTGGAAAGTGCGATGTCTTCGACCGGTGCGGGCGACGCGGCGGTGGGCGCCTGAGCCGTCGCCGCCCGCGCCAGGCTGGCCACAAGCGACAGCGCAAACACTACAGCGTACACAGTGACGACCCACCCGGAGGGGGAGCCCGAAGACCGAGGAGTCAGGCGTCGCTTCATGAGTCATCGTTTCACTTGCGACCGCGCGATGCCTCCCGAGTGGGCGGGCTTCGACCGCATCAGACGCGAGCATGGGAAACTCAGTGGGCAGGTTCGGCAATGGTTGGGTAGGAGCGGGGCTAAGAGACCATGGTCGTCATTGGGATCGACATCGGGGGGACATTTACCGACTTCGTGCTGCTGCGCGAGGGTGTGATTACGGTGCACAAGACGCCCTCTACCCCCTGGGATCCCTCGGAGGCGTTTCTGAGGGGGATTGAGGATCTCGACGTGCCTCCCGGCGCCCGGTATGTGCATGGCTCCACGGTGGCGACCAACGCTGTTCTGGAGCGACGGGGAGCCCGCGCGGCTTTCCTTGCCACCGAGGGCTTTCGCGATCTGCTGCAACTTCAGCGGCAAACGAGGCTGGAGCTCTACTCGTTCGAACCGACGGCGCCCGAGCCACTGATCCCCCGAGAGCGCACTCGGGACGTTCCGGAGCGGGTGGACCGGTTCGGGGAGGTGGTAACGCCCCTCGATCTCGAAGCGTTGGATCGGGTGCTGGATGAGTTGGAGGCTACGGGGGCCGAGTCGCTCGCCATCGTCTTCCTCTTCAGCTTCGCGAACAGCGAGCACGAGCGACTCGCGGCGGAGCGGGCTCGCGCTCGCGGCTGGGATGTCAGCGTCAGCCACGAGATTCTGCCGGAGTACCGGGAATACGAGCGGGCCAGCACCACCGCCGCCAATGCCTATGTGGCGCCGCTGATGTCGCGGTACCTGCGCCGGCTCGAGGAGCGATTGACGGTCCGCCAGCCGGCCCGACTGCAGATCATGCAGTCCAACGGCGGGCTTCTGGGCGTGGATCGTGCGTCTCGCGAGGCGGTTCGCACCATCCTCTCCGGCCCGGCGGGGGGCGTCATCGGAGCCGCGCACATTTCCGCCGCAGCCGGCTTCGAACGCATTATCGGCTTAGATATGGGCGGCACATCCACCGATGTCGCGTTGATTGAGGGGGAGCCGGTTCCCAACACCGAGGGGATGGTTTCGGGTCTCCCCATCCGGGCGCCGATGCTCGACATCCACACCGTCGGCGCCGGTGGGGGTTCAATTGCCAGGGTCGACCTGGGTGGAATGCTGCGCGTCGGACCGGAGAGTGCCGGAGCGGACCCTGGTCCCGCTGCTTATGGTCGCGGCGCCTTCGCTACCGTCACGGACGCAAATCTCATCCTGGGCCGGCTGCCCGACCTGGGATTGCTTGGCGGCAAGATGCCGCTGGACAGAGATGCCGCGGCCAGGGCGGTGGGTCAGATCGCCGGGCAATTGGAGCTGGGGCTGGAGGAGGCGGCGCTGGGAATCATTCGCGTGGCGAATGTGCAGATGGCGCGGGCGGTACGAAAGGTCTCCGTTGAGCGGGGACACGATCCTCGTCGTTTCTGCCTGGTCGCGTTCGGCGGCGCCGGGCCACTCCACGCGTGCGAGCTGGCTGAAGAGACCGGGATCGACACCGTGCTGGTCCCTCGATTTCCGGGACTCCTGTCGGCGCTGGGGATGATTCTCAGCGATCTCCGGCTGGAGTACTCGCGCACGGTGATGTTCCACTCCGACGTCGCCTCCGACGTGCTGAGCCGGGTCTTTGAGGAGTTGGAAGCGCAGGCTCGCGCCGCAATGACTGCCGAGGGAGCTTCGGCGGAGGACCTGGAGCTGGCGCGTTTCGCAGACGTACGGTATCGCGGGCAGAGCTACGAGTTGAGCGTGCCGGTCGAGTCGGCAACCGGTTCCGCCATCCGAGCCTCTTTCAACGAGCGCCACCTGGAGCGGTTCGGCGCATCCAACCCCGAGCGCGGCGTGGAGATTGTGCACTTGAGGGTCCGCGCAAGGGCGCCGGGAGACGCGATTCGGCTCGGCGGCGAACAACTGCACCCCCATCCGGCGGCAGAGCAGGGGCGAACGGCAATCTGGTTGAACGGATGGACAGAATGTTCGGTCTATGATCGTACGGCGCTGGCGCCCGGCGGGCGCCTCTCGGGGCCGGCCGTCGTAACTCAAGGTGACAGCACGGTTTGGATTCCGGCCAACTGGTCGGGGCAGGCGGACTCCTGCTCGAATCTGATTTTGCACCGAACCGAGGACCCAGGCGATGGAGAACGCTGAGATCTCGTCGACAGACGGCGCATCACGGGCTGCTTCACGTCACGCCTACTTCTTTCCGGCGGCGACGATCCTCCTCGCCTCCCTGAATGTGTGGATGGCGTGGGTGCAGTGGAATTCCTCCGGTCGCCGCTTCCGCTTTGGGTTGGACCTGGCCCCTCTGGTCTCGAACTGGGCACTGGGCGCCAAAGTGCCTTCCCTGGTGCTGCAGGGTGGCGAGTGGTGGCGGTTGGTGGTCGCAAACTTCCTGCACGGAAGCGTTCCCCATCTGGCCTGGAACATGCTGGCGCTCGCGATGCTCGGCCTCAGCCTGGAACGAGAGCTCGGAACCTACCGCGTGTTTGCGACCTACGTCTTCGCCGCTGTGGCGGGCGCAGCGACCAGCCTCGCCTTCACCGCCGGCACCAGTCTGGGAGCATCCACCGGGGTCATGGGCCTGATGGGCCTCCTGGTGGTCACCCACTTCCGACGGCGAAACACGACGGTGGGCGGCAAGCAGCCGTTCGTGCTCGTCACGGCGTTGGTGAGCATTCAGTTTTTGATGGACTACTTCCAGCCTCAGGTGGACATGTTCGGCCATGTGGGCGGCTTTGCCGGAGGGCTGCTCGCTGGGGTGCTCGTGGGAGATCGGAACTCCGAGAAGAAGCGACCTCGAGCCTTTCAACCGTGGGTGGCGGCTGCGGCCGCGTATCTTGTGCTGGCGTGGGGTGCGGGAGGACTCGTGGCATCGCTTCCCCGGCAAAAGGTCTTGCTCGAAGCGGCCCGAGAGCGGGGCCGTTTCCGACAGATCGATGCCCTCCGCAAGGTGCTTGTGGAGCGACCGTATTTTGCCGAGGCCCGCGTGCACCTGGCGACACTGTTGTGGACTCTGGGTCGAGGCAGTGAGGCGGTGGCGGAATTGCAGGCGGCGATCGAGTCGCGACCGGGCATTCAGGAAGGCGCCTCCGGCCGGCAGATCCGGCGTCAATTGCTGGAGTTTCACTACCAGCGCTGCATGCAGATGTACGAGGGAAGGTCATGGAATGAAGCCCTGGAAAGCGCGGAATTCGTGATTGCAAACTCCACTCGGCGACAGTTGCTCAGCCAGGTGCACAATCTCTATGCCTGGATCCTCGCCGACAAACTCGAAACCCGGTTGGATGAGGCCGAGAGCCACTCGCGGAAGTCGTTGGAGTTGGAGCCGTCGAATGCCGCGTACCTGGATACGCTGGCCTGGGTCTACTACAAGAAGGGCGATCTGGAGCGGGCGCATGCCACGCAGCAGACCGCGCTTGAGAAAGCGTTGGGTCAACTCCAGGATCCGGATGCCAACTCCGAGCTGCAGTACCATATGGGCGTGATCTATGAGCGCCTCGGGAAGCGGGAAGAAGCGAAGGAGAGCTACGCGCGAGCGATACGCGGTCGGGGCCGCTACCCCGAAGCGAGCGAGCGGCTCCGCCGGCTCTACGGCTTCACGGATGAGCCCGATCCTTCGCTGCCACAACCGGGGCAGGATCCGGCCATCATCCGGGGAATCATATAGAGCCATTTCCCACGTTTCTACCGTGCTGCACGGTGGAAAGCGATGTGGAATCCGGATCGGAGGGCCGGGCTGAGAGCAGGATGGCAGGAGAGCCGGTACACGGGGGGTAGCCGAAAAAACTCAGCATAGGGTCGACAATCCCACCGTTCCTCCCTACAATCGATTTGTGAACCCTGTCATTTGAACTGGATCGCAGCGGTCCTCCCCGTTAGCTCCCGCTGTCAAGCCGGCCCCCAAAACGGCTCCCCGCCTTACGGGTGGGATATCCGCCAGGTCAGAGTGGTCGGAGCCGTTTGGAGCGTTTGATTTCGGGAGGCCGGACGATGGCGAGCGACGACGTCCTGACGCTGAAGCAGGAGCTGCGGAAGACTCAGGCCAGACTTCGAGCGATCATCGAAACGGAGCCGCAGTGCGTCAAGGTCGTCGACCGGCACGGTGTTGTGTTGGAAATGAATCCGGCCGGCCTCGCAATGCTTGGGGCGGCTGACTCTGCCGAGGTAATTGGTCGCAGAGTTCTGGATTTCATTCATCCGGATGATGCCGATGCGTACCGGCTGCTCCACGAGCGGGTGATCCGAGGTGCACCGGGGGAATTGCAGTTCCGAGTCGTCAGCCTTCAAGGCGAGTCACGCTGGGTGGCGTCTCACTCGGCCCAGCTTCAGGATCCGGATGGCGCCGCAGTAGCCGCGCTGTCGGTGACGCGGGACATCTCCCGGCGACGCGCAGCGGAGACCGCAATGAGGGCCAGCGAAGAGCGGTTTCGCCGGATCTTCACTTCGGCGGCGACCGGGATTGCAATGGCCGGCGCGGATGGACGATTGATCGACGCCAATCAGGCCTTCTGCGAGATGCTCGGCTACTCCGTGGCCGATCTGGTCGAGCAGGACCTGCTTACGCTGACTCACCCCGACGATCGCCCCAGGCTTCGGGCGCATGCTGCTGAGGTGCTCGACGGATTCCAGGCGAGCGTCACGTTTGAACTCCGCTGCGCCACCCGGACTGCTGAAACCATCTGGTGTCGAATGTGCCTCTCTGCCCCCCGAGACGACAGTGGGTCGCCGGTGGGAATCCTGGCCATGGCCGAGAACATCACTCAGCAAAAGGTCGCAGAGGACGGGCTGGAGCGGAGTCAGGCGCTCCTGCGAATGGCTTCCAAGGTCGCTCGTATGGGTGGCTGGTCGTTGGACCTGGCAACCGGCCGCATCCTTTGTTCCGACGCGGTTTGTGAGATGCACGGGTTTCCACCCGGGTCATCTCCGAAGTCAGAAGAGGCGCTGGAATCGTATGCGCCCGAACATCGCGACACCTTGCGGCGCGCAGTGGCGGAGTGCATTCGGTTTGGCACGCCCTTCGATCTGGAGCTTCAATTGGTCTCCGTGCAGAAGCGCAGGACCTGGGTGCGCTGCATCGCCGAGTCGGTGCGGAATTCCGAGGGCCGATGCGTTCGGCTCGACGGCGCGCTCCTGGACATCTCACAGCGAGTTCAAGCCGAAGCCGATGTCCGCGAGAGTGAGGAACGATTCCGCCTGCTCTCTCGGGCCACAAACGACGCAATCTGGGATTGGAATCTGCTGACCAATGAACTCTGGTGGAATGAAGGGATTGAGGTCCTCTTCGGCTACTCTCGGGCGGAACTCGAATGGGGGATTGAGTCCTGGACTCTCAGAATACATCCCGAGGACCATGATCGGGTCGTGAACTCGATCCACGCCGCAATTCGGACGGGAGAGGCGAACTGGTCCGCGGAGTACCGCTTCCGTCGAGCGGACGGCAGGTATGCCTACGTGCTGGACCGCGGACACGTCATCCGAGACTCGGTGTTGGGACCGGTTCGGATGATTGGAGGGATCACCGATCTCACCGCGTGGAAGGAAGTGGAAGTTCGGCTCCGAGAGCAGGCCGCGCTGCTGGATGCTGCCCACGAGGCGATTCTGGTGCGAGATCTCAGCGGTCGAGTCATCTACTGGAATCGCGGCGCCGAGGGGACCTACGGCTGGACCGCAGAGGAGGCTTTGGGCCGTTCGGTGGAGGAGATCCTCTATGCGGATCCGCAGCACTTCCGCACCGCGACCGCCGCGACGTTCTTCCACGGCGAGTGGGTCGGTGAACTCGAACAACTCCGCCGCGACGGAACGCGCATCATCGCCGAGTGCCGCTGGACCCTGATTCGCGAGCCCAGCGGAACCCCAAAGTCGATTCTCGCCATCAACACCGACATCACAGAGCGAAAGCGGTTAGAGCAGCAGTTCCTGCGGGCTCAGCGATTGGAGAACCTCGGCACACTGGCCGGAGGCATCGCGCACGACCTCAACAACGTGCTGGCCCCGGTGCTGATGTCGGTGGAGCTCCTGCAGATTCTGGATCAGGACCCGGAGCGGTTGGAGTTGCTCTCGACCATCCAGACGAGCGCACAGCGTGGAGCCGACATGGTTCGGCAAGTGCTTTCGTTCGCCCGGGGAGTCGATGGAAGCCGGATACCTGTAGATCTTCGAGCTGTGGTTACGGAGTTGGAGCACATTGTACGGGAGACGTTTCCGAAGAACGTCGCTCTCCGGGTGATCACCCCCGAAACGCTCTGGGGCGTCATTGGAGACCCCACGCAACTGCACCAGGTGATGATGAACCTGGCCGTCAATGCTCGGGACGCCATGCCGGAGGGCGGGGTGCTCTCGGTGTGCCTCTCCGATACCGTGATCGACAGCGTGTACGCCGGGATGAACCGTCAATCCCGACCCGGCGCATATATCTTGATGGAGATTGCCGACACGGGAACCGGGATACCTCTGGAGATCCAGGAGCGGATCTTTGACCCATTCTTCACCACCAAGGAGGTGGGACAGGGGACCGGCCTCGGCCTGTCCACCACCCTCGCGATCGTTCGAAGTCACGGTGGCTTCATCAACGCTTACAGCGAACCCGGCAAGGGAGCCACGTTTAAGGTGTATCTTCCCGCACAGGTCGGCGCGGACTCCCTGAGCTCAAGGAAAGATGAGCCGTCATTGCTGCCCCGCGGAAATGGTGAACTGGTCCTTGTCGTGGACGATGAAGAAAGCATCCGCGAAGTGGTTCGAAGGACGCTCGAGCGGTTCGGCTACCGGGTGCTTCTGGCGGAACACGGAGCGGATGCGATCGATGTCTATGTCCAGCGTCCGAGTGAGATCGCCCTGGTGCTGACGGACATGATGATGCCGGTGCTGGATGGCCCTGCTACCATCTCGGCGCTGAGGGCCATCAATCCGAGGGTGCTCATCGTGGGATCCAGCGGCCTGGATGCTCCGACTCAAGTCGTCGAAGCGATGGGGCTTGGGGCGGCCCACTTCGTGTCGAAGCCCTACACTGCGGAAACGCTTCTCCGGGTCATCCACACTGCGCTGTACCTCTCGTCTGAGACGGGGTGTTCGAAACCCCCCGGATGGCCAGTTCGAGCCGGGGGCTAAAGGTTGAAACCGTTGTTACATAAACGTTACATTCAGCCCCACTAGTGGCCTGGGCATCCGGATGCGAGTGCGCCGTTTCATCCGGGTTGCCGGTACGGCCCTGTTTCGTAGCCGGGAGTGTCGGTTTTGCTGGGGCCGTGAGCCTAGATTCGGCGTGGCCCGGCACATTGTTTGATACGGAGGTTGTTCCAGATGGGATCGCTTCGAGTTTTGATCGTGGACGATGAGGAAGTCATCCTGAGGGTGATGGCCGCCAGCCTCAGGCTCGAAGGTTGTGAAGTGTTCTCTGCGCACAGTGCTACGGAGGCGCGGCAAATCCTCATGAGCCAGACCCTCAGCGCCGTCATCACCGACTATCGGATGCCCGGCGAAAGTGGACGAGCGCTTCTCGGGTTCATCCGCAGATCGTTCCCCGAAGTGCCCACGATTGTGCTCACTGGAGTCGATGACTCTGAATTGGCACGCGACCTGATTCGGGAAGGGGCCGACGATTTTCTCGCCAAGCCGTTTCGCCGCGGGGAACTGATCCGGGTGCTGGGGCAGGTGCTGGCTCGTCGAGAGCGGGATGCCGCATGGGCACAAGGTTGGCAAGACGGTGTCCTGTCGGAAACGATCAATGCACTGGCTGCGGCCGTGGAAGCGAAGGATCCCTATACGGCGAATCACTCGGCGCGAGTGGCGTGCTTTGCTCGGGAACTGGGCGGGGATGCGGGGCTTACGGCTGCGGAACTCACCATCCTCGACCACGCGGCGCGAGTGCATGACCTGGGAAAAATCGGCGTGCCGGAAGCCACGCTCAACAAGAAGGGCGCCCTCACCCACGAGGATTGGGAAGCGATTAAGCGGCATCCCACATTGAGCGCGGAGATCGTGGGTCGGGTGGGGCTCCTCCACCAAGTGGCGCGGGTGGTCAGGCATCACCATGAGCGGATGGATGGCCATGGCTACCCGGTCGGGTTGCAGGGAGAGGCTATCCCCCTGATGTCTCGAATCCTCGCCATCGCGGACGCATACGATGCGCTCACATCCGATCGGGCCTATCGCAGGTCCTTTGATGCACGGTCGGCTCTTGCCATACTGGAGTCGGATGCGGGAAAGCAGTTCGATCCGACGTTGGTGCAACAGTTCGTCCACCGAGTGCGACTGAAGCTGTCGGACGAAGCGGGTAACGATTGACGCGAGTCCGAATCACCCGCAATCCGGAACAGTGTTACCGCTGTGCGGCGGTTCCCAGGACGTCCGACAGGGTCTGAAGCAGCACGGCATTTGCCACCGGCTTGGTGAGGAAAGCCACGCAGCCCAGTGCCTCCGCGGCAGCCTGGCTTTCGGGTCGGTCCCAGGCAGTCAGGACGATGGTGGGGAGCGAACCAAGGGGTTCCGGACTCTGCCGGACCAAACGCACCAGCTCAAGCCCGCTCACAACCGGCAACTCGAGATCGGTGATCAGGAGGTCCGGCTGACGATCCCGCAAAAACTCCAGCGCCACCTGTGCATCTCGGGCTATCAGCACCTGATAGCCGGCACGTCGCAGCACGGCATTCAGGACGCCGCACATCGTCACGTTGTCGTCCACCACCAGTATCGTAAGCGCCATCAAACCAATCCCCCGTTTTCTCGGGCTTCGATCAGGACTCGAATAGGATCCTCCCGCCGCGACGACTGAATGAAGGGGAGAGATCGAGTCTACAGCGGCATGAGCCGCCGGAGTCCTCTACGAGCTACTCCTGAGACGTGCGGAGCACTCAACAGTTTGTCCACTGCGACCGGCGTCGAACAGGCAGCTGCGGTCTCGCGTCGATGATCACTACACGGCGTCTGTCCGGTGTTCTCCATTTCTACCATATCGTTTTCGAAACCCGGAGTTCAACGCGGTCGCTGGGACCTACTGTTACGAAGCGTTTCCTCTTGGGATCCGGAGTGCCGAGACGGCAATACAAGCGGTGGTGGCGTGCCCAGGAAATGGGGTGCGGAAATCGCGTTCGGCTACATGTCCCGAGTGGAGCGCGCGAGACTCCGGGACGCCTGCCGGGCTCGACGAAGGGCGACCACTTCCGCGATGTCGGTCTCGGAAGCGGAGGATACACCATTCACGAAGAAGCGGAACTGGTTTCCGATCTGGCTCCCCCGTCCCTGCGACATGATCGAGCCCTCGGTGTCGGGAGACTCGGTGTCGTCCAGACCCAGAACATGCCCCAGTTCGTGTGCGACAGTCCCAGCCACGGCCTCTTCGGGGAGAGCCGGTTCGAAAGTCCGCGCTACATTCTCGAGGCCGGAAGCTCGGCCTGGAGTGAACGGTTGCAGCGCTGGCCTCGGGAAGAGGCGCTCCAGATGAAATCGAACCAGCCCCTTGCCCGTCGCCGCCAGCGAGGTCACGCCGTAGGCGGTTCTTAACCGGTCTTCTGCGCTATTCGGGTAGTTCGCCGTAATCCGTAGATTAACGGCAGGGCCGCCCGGTCGGTACGGCTGGAAGACCTGAATTCCCAACTCCGGAGCGGTGCGCTGGATGGCCTGATTCCACCGGGTGATCTCGGTCTCAATCATGGATCGCAGGGGCTCTTGGCTGACTTCGTTGGAGTAGATCCAATGGTCCGGCTGAGTCATCCGCAGTCTGGCTGGAGCGGATGCGGAAGCGGTCGCGGGTTGCCAGAGGTTGATCGGGGCGACGACTGCACGACCATCCCGATCCTCGAACCACACGGCTACCGGCATCGGGTTGGAGAGTCCGGTTGTCGGAGGGAGGTAATCCACATCCAGCGTCCCGGCAGCGCTGGTCATCCCAGACTGCATGCTCACGAATCCAGCGGCGGGGTCGGCTTCCAGTCGCCCGTCATCTCGGAGAAAGCCGGTGCGAACTCGAAGCTGTAAGCCGGGAACCGCGGGCCAGTTCTGTCGTACGTCTGCGGCGGGGCTCGGAGGGGCAACGCGGCGGAGCACCGAGAGCCGGACCTGAATCGGGCGGCCTCCGACTGCAGCGTGTCCAACCGAGTGAGCCTCGGCGGAGCAGTCCTGGGGGAAGGAGTCCAGGGTCTCCGAGGAGGTGTCGCTGAAAGCGGAGACCGGGATGAGAAGAACGAGGATCGTGGCGCAGAGCGAATGCCGGAGGGAATGGCGATGGGATGGGCCGGCGCCGGTCGTGAGGGTAGAGAATGGTTGGCTTAAGTGGGGGACGGACATCTATTTCCTGAAATCCACCGTTTGGGGAGGGGCTCGGCGGATCGGGTCCAAGGGCGGGATGTTCAATCCCGGGAGCGGATGTGAGGCCGTTCCAAAGATCTTTTCGACCGATCTCATCGCTCAACCAGCGGCGTTCTAACGGAGATCAGGCCAATCGGAATGGCGAAGCTGCATCACGTCAGCGCAGGGCGAATGTAGCGATACTGTCGGAATCCGCACGCGGCGGCCTCCCTCGGCCCATCCGGCAGTGTTCCGGCAAGGCTCGTGGAGAAGTACGGCGCCTCAAAGTCAGACGCAGGGCGGAAATGACGCGTGAAATGGCGTCCCGCAGCACGACGCCGGAGTAGCCTCAGGCGGCGCTGTTAAACTCACGGCATTGGGCGCGGCGACGGTCGTAGAGCGCCTGGGTCTGCTCGTGGATGGCGTCAAGAATCTCGGGATCGGCGACATCCGGCGAGCCGGACCGGAACGGCGGCTGGGGATCGTACTCAATCTGAAGCTGGATCGACTGGGCTGTTTTCTCTCCAGCAAGCAAGCCCGCGACGAACAGACCAAGATCGATCCCAGCGGAGACGCCGGCGCCTGTAATTCGATTGCGGTCGGCGACAATTCGCTTGGAGACAGGCTCAGCGCCCAGATCGCGAAGACACTCGAGATATCGCCAGTGCGTGGTGGCACGGTAGCCGTTCAGAAGTCCGGCCGCCGCCAACACCAGGGAGCCGGTGCAAACGCCGGTCACCCATTGGGCTCGCTCGCCCGCCGCCCGGAGAAACCTCAGCAGGTGGGGGTTATCCAGGCAATCCAGTTGTCCTGGGCCGCCCGGAACGCAAAGGACGGAAAGAGGAGGCGCTTCCTCGAAGGAGGTGTCGGCGTGGAGCACGAGGCGGTGCTGAGCCTCGACCGGACCCACGCGGTCCGCAATGAAGTATGCACGGGCGCCGGAGACGCGGGCGAGTACCTCGAATGGGCCCACCACGTCGAGCGCCGTAACACCGGGATAGAGCAAGAAACCCAAGTTCAACGTCAATTCCCTCTGCCGACCGGTGAGATTTGGTAGACGCCTCCATTGTGGCGGTCTGCGGGGCGCAGCGTCCACCCCCCAAACGCCGCAGCTTCGCCGGCTGTTGGCATTCGGAACCGTCATAATAGAAACCGCCGGAACGCCTGTCAGGCTGTTTCGGTTGGTACTCATGAAATTAATCAACTGGCCTCGCCTGGAACAACTGCTGATCCCAGCGCTGGAAGACGAGATCCGTGTCTTCGGTCTGGACCACCCCAACACGCCCTGGTTTGCGGTGGCGGTTGAGTTTGACGACGAAGCCATCCGGTTCGAACTCTCGTATGGCCGGCGATCTGATGTGGAGCAGGCGTGGAGCGCACGGGTTCAGCCCTCAGCCGCGACGCGCTATTACCGACACTTCGAGTTGCACCCAGGGGTCTACTCTCATCGGCGCCTGCCTCAACGAGATCCGGAAGGACGATGGGAACTGATCGAACCGATCCTCAGCGCGATCCGTGAGAACATCGAAACTGCTCAGGATCCCCAGGTGGCTGCCTTTTATCACGCTCGAACCAGACGACTGGCTGAGGCGGCGGTATCGGAACTGGTTCGGCGGGGCGCCGGGCGCCGGCTCCGGCAGGACGACGAGTTTGCCATTTACCTGCACTTTCCGGACGAACCGGCGTGGCAGGTGGAGACCCGGCTCCAGCATGACTACACGAGTTACCTTCCGGCGGCGGTCGGACTGGCCATGCCGGCCGATTGGGAAGAGTACGAACTCAGTTGCTCCCACTGCGGCAAGGAGGGTGACGATGTGGAGGTGGGCTGCTGCACGGCCTGTTTCGAGTGGTTCTGCGTCGACTGCCACCCGGAATACGATCTACACCCCGAGCGGATGGGGCGGCTTCCGCTCTTTCAGAGTCCCGCGGAAAGCGGTTGACCATCCACCGCGAAAACCACCGCGGCACAGGTGCAGCCGTTCGTTTTCAAGCTGAAGCGCCCCCCCAGGTCGTTTTGAGTGAGAGACGCCACGATCTGCAGGCCCAGACTGTTGCTGGAACGCACATCGAAGCCCGGCGGCAGAGGATCTCCGTCGTTGCAGACATCCACGAACACCTGCGACGCTGAACGACGGATTCGAACCTCGATGAAGCCTGCATGGGAGCCCGCGAACCCGTGTTCCAGCGCATTCTGAATCAACTCGTTCAACACCAACGCGAGTGACGATGCCTTGCTTGCCGGAATCACGATATCCGGACCGGTCACACGCATCGCGATCTGGTGGCCCGGCCGCAGCAGGCTTCGGCCCGTGAGCGTGAGGATCGTCTCCGCCACTTCCCGGAGATTGACTTCGTCCAACTCTTCCCGAGAGAGCAGATCGTGTACGGCGGCGATGCTGACGATCCGATTGATGGATTCGGCGAGCATCTCCTCGGGCGAACCCTCTCTGGCGCGATTCATCTGCAGCCGGAGCAGGCTGGCCACGGTCTGCAGGCTGTTCTTGACCCGGTGATGCATCTCCTGAATGATCGCGGATCGCACCATGAGTTTGGCGTTCTCGATGGCGATTGCCGCCTGGTTCGCCACCGTCCGCAGCCCGTCGACCTCCTCCTGGTTGAAGAGCTTTGGCTGCTCGGTGTAGCAATTGAGCACGCCGATGCTGCGTTCCCGGCTGATCAGCGGCACGCAGATCATCGAGCAGAGGTTTTCTTTCTCTGCCAGATCGGGAAAGCGATACTCCGGGGTCTGCTTCACATCGAGGATGGTCAACACCCGCCCTTCGTGGAGGGCGCGCCCCGCGATGCTCTCACCGACTTTGAGATTGGGCTTCGTGACGTAATCCCGGCTCTTGCTCTGGGTCGCCTTGATAACCAGTTCTTGCCGATCCTCATCCAGGAGCATGATGGAGCAGATCTTGAACTGATAGGTCTGCGCCGTCATGGCGACGATGAGCTGCAAGATCTCCTCCAGGTACAGGTTGGAGGTGATGGTCTTGCTGACCTCGGAAATGGCTGAGAGCTGGACCGACTGAACGCGCAGACCTTCCTGGAGGCGCATTCCCTGGACGGCGGCGGCGGCCTGTGCGGCGATCGTCTGGAGCAGACGGATAGTGCGTGGCGTGTAGCGGTGCGGCTCCTGCGACTTGACGTTCAGGACCCCGATGAACTCATTTTGGGCCACCATGGGCACCGACAGGAAACTCTGGCACTGCTGGTCCCGCAGGTCCGGAATGCGTTTGAAACGGGGATCCTCGAAGGCATTCCGCTCGAGCGCGACCGGGAGGAGCTCGCGGGCGACCCACCCGGTGATGCCTTCGCCGATCTTGAGCGAGAGTCGCCCCAGGATGCCCTGGGGCGCATGATGCACCGCCCGAAGCACGAGGTTTCGGTGAGCCGAGTCGAAGACATAGATCGTTGCCGAGTCCGTTTGAGTCTCGCGGGCCGCGACCTCCGCGATGAACTGGAGCATCGCATCCATGTTCCGCGCGGCGGCAACCCCGGCCACTACCTCATGCAGAAGCTCAATCTCAGCGTTTCGTTCCTCGAGCTTGGCCCGAAGTTCGACCAGCGGATCCACGGCGGCGCCGTCCGGCAGCGTTCCCGTACTCGGCATCTCGGATCCGTCAGGCCACTTCGTGGGCGATGAGGATCGCCTCCGCGATCTCCCGCATCGACTTTCGCGTGTTCATGCTTTGCTGCTGAATCCGCCGGAACGCATCACTTTCCTTCAGGCCGAAGCGATCCATCAAAACGCCCTTGGCGCGATCCACCACCTTGCGCGTTTCCAACGCGGTGGCGAGGGTTGCCGCCTGATCGGCGATGGTGCTGAATTCGGCGAACCGGGCAATCGCCATTCCGATGGCGGGCGCCAGATCCGATTCTGTGAACGGCTTCACCACGTAAGAGTAAACGCCGGCATCCATGGCTCGCCGGACGAGATCCTGCTGAGAGTAGGCGGTGAGCAGGAGAACGGGGGCCATGCGGTCCCGCGCAATCTGCGCCGCCGCGTCGATGCCGTCCATTTGCGGCATCTTCACATCCAGGATCGCGAGATCCGGTTTGTGAGCTTTCACCAATTCCAGCGCCGAGCGTCCATCTCCCGCCTCGCCGACCACGATGTGGCCCATGCGCTGCAGGGTCTCCTTGAGGTCCATACGGATGATGGATTCATCGTCGGCGATGACAACTCGTAGTCTGGACATCGCATTCAACCTTCGCCGGTCTCCGACCGGCGCCCCGCCGGCGGCTTGCGTCCACGGGGCCGCTTCCATTTGAAACTCACTCTATTATCAGCGGCGGGCGCGTGAACTCAAATGGAGGCGAGAGTTTGCAATGTCCTGAGCGTGTTTCCTGTGGAATCCCGGCAAAGCGTCAGAGCAGGCCGTTCTTCTTCCTCAGTAACCATTCGACGGTGAGCAGCAGCCCGAAGAGCGCGATGGGAAGGGTGGAGCCCCAGAGCGGTCTTTCGAGCGGCGTTCGGAACTCGGTCCGCCGATCGGGCGCGTGTAGGGGCAGTTGCTCGAACTCGCTCAACAGGAAGTACTTGCCGCCGGTCTGTGTTGCCAGGCGGCGAAGAAGAGCTTCATCCTGCTCCGGATGCTCCAGTTCGATGCTGCTGGCTTCGACCACCACACGGGTGAGCGACTCTCCGCGCTGTCCGTCGGCGCCTCGAATCAACCCGCGGTACGAACCGGGCTGGGGCGGAAGCCACTCCCCCGCATAGACCCCGGGGGCGCCGGGGACGGGTTCGAGCCGGACCGGGAACCGCTGTCCGTCTTCCCGCTCCATTTCCGCAGTGACTTCGGGACGTCGGACGGGAAGAAAGTTCCGCGTGAGGAGTCGGGCGCGGAGCACCACGCGCTCGCCGAGCGAGTAGGTGGTGCGGTCGGCAGAGAGCCGCAGAAACCGGTTGGCGCCCGGAAGTTCGTGAGGTGTAAGGGAACGGACCACCTGCCCCCAGAACCGGTAGAAGTACTTGTCGCCGACCCGATAGCGCCATTGCCAGGTGGAGTCCACCATCGACATGAACGACTGACCTTCGCCCACTTGCTGTACGGCAAGCAGCGGGATCTTCCCATCCGATCCGTTCTGCCGGGGATGCCGTGCCAGGACTGTCGCGCCGGGCTTGGCACGGTCGGCGACGCCACACCAGAACATCCCCGGCAGCGCCTTCCAGAGGGATTGATTCTCGGCGATGTCCGGACGAAGCAGCATCATCGGGTGGCGGGCGCCCGCGTCGGTCAGAGAGAGCTGGAACGGCTCTTCAAAAAGGATTTCGCGGCGGGTCGGTGGGACGACGATCGGCCAGACGCTTTCCAGATCCGTGTCGCGGTACTCCCAGGGCAGGGAGACTTCACCCGCGATGGTGATGAGGCTGCCTCCCCGCTCCTCGACGAAACCCCGAATGTTCTTCATCTCCGAGCCGGTGAAGAACGAACGCGGCACATCGCCCAGGATGAGAATGTCGAACTGATAGAGCGCTTCCTTGGTCTTGGGGAAACCGTAGATCGGCACGTTCCCCTCTCCGCCGAGGGAGGGGTCTGCATCGGTGAGGATGCACGAGAAGAGGGTGGTGGGGTCTCGAACGATGGCGTTTTTCAGATAGCGAAATTCCCACCGGGGGCGGCCCTCCACATACAGCACCTTCAACTTCTTGTCGATGATGCGGATCGGCCACGAACGTCGGTTGTTGGCCAGGGTCACTTCGCCCGGCTGACCCTCCACCGAGACGAGCAGCGTCTTGGCGCCCGGCTCGTTCGGGGTGAAGGAGAGCGTGATCTCCTGCTTATCGGCCTTTGGGTTGAGGGAGACGGGGGCTCGCTTGAGCACCTTACCGTCGAGGCTCAGGGTAAGTGCCGCCTTTCCACCGCCATAGCCGCGTTGCCGCACACCGATGGAGACGACCACTTCATCGCCTTTGCGCACCACCTCATCGGCCAGCAGGCTGGTCACCGCGACGTCTTGCGGCGGCTTAGGATTTCCGAATCCGACCGTGAGCAGCCGGGCGCCGACATCCCGCAGCCGGTCCGCAGCTCCAGCAGGATCTTCTCCCACATTTTGGCCGCCGTCGGAGAGGAGCACCACGGCTGAGAGCGGTTGACCGCTGGTGTCTTGAAGCACGTAATCCAGGGCAGTGCCGATGCGCGTCTGCTCGGCGTCGGGTTGACCGGCTGCAAGGGGGAGCGACTCCCGGCCCACCGCGCCGGCGGCCACGTTGACCTGTTCGGATACCTGAGATCCGGAGACGCTGCTTCCGAATCGGTAGACACGAAGATCGTGGGTCTTCATCAAGGCGCGAAGCGTGGCAGAATCGCGATGGCTCAGCAGGCGCGACAGCACTTCGGCTCGAATCATGGAGGGAGCCTTGGGATCCGAGAGCGCCTGAACGAGATCGCGAGCTCGTGGATCCTGTCCCCAGCGATCCTGGAGCCCCATGCTCTTGGATTCGTCGATGAGGAGCGCAACCACGCTGCGGGTAGTTTCCACGCGCTCGGTGCGAAGCATGGGCTGGGCGATCAGTACGCCCAGCAGAACCATCGCCGCGAGCCGAAGGACCCCCATCAGAGCCTTCATTCCGATGCGCGGCCGGGCGCCGTCGCGACGATAGCAGAAGGCGATCCAGGCAGCCGCGGCGAAGAGCGCCACAATTCCGCCGAGGATTGGCCAGGGCTGAACGAGGAACAACTGTTCCGGCCGGAACGGCTCCTGGGACGCCGGGATTCCCAGAAGTCGATAAAGGAATTCAGCCATGGGTGATCGGGAACCGAACTTCTCCTGCAAGTGCGCCGCTTCGAGCGAAAGTTCCTTGCGCGAGCGGCGTCTTCATTTCTTCCCCCGCGCCGCTCCGACACTCTCGGAAACCACGACGCCTCGGCGGGTTGGGTGGTTACGCCACTCCCGCTCCCTGACGGCTTTGGGAGCGCTCCTGTTGGCTGCGGTCTCCGCGGCGGCTGCGGTCGCTGCAGGCGGATCCCCCTCCAGGATCTCCTACAACTCAGACGTTCGTCCGCTGCTTGCCGACAACTGTTTTGGTTGCCATGGGCCGGACAGCGCCCGGCGACAGGCGGGGCTGCGCCTCGACCATCGAGAGTTCGCCGTTGCGGCACGGTCGAGGGGAAGAGCGGCGATTGTGCCGGGCTCGCCCGCGCGGAGCTTGATGATGCAGCGCGTGAGTTCCGGCGATGCCCGGTTGAGAATGCCTCCCCTGTCGACAGGAAAGCAGTTAGCGCCTCGACAGGTCTCTCTGTTGAAGGAGTGGGTGAGCCAGGGCGCGGCCTACGAGCGTCACTGGGCCTTCAGTTCACCCGAGCCGCCCGGCGTTCCGAACTTTCCCAAGGGGTCGAAGTCTGCGGCCTGGGTCAGGAGTCCCATCGATGCGTTCGTCGCCTCGCGCCTGGAACGGGAGCGGCTCCAACCATCACCGCAGGCCTCGAAGGAGACGCTGATCCGAAGATTGTCGCAAGACCTGACCGGGATGCCGCCCACTCCAGAGGAGGTGGACGCCTTTCGGTCAGACAGCTCGGCCGACGCCTACGAGAAGGTGGTGGATCGACTGCTGGGCTCCCCCCGCTACGGCGAGCGCCTCGCGGCGATGTGGCTCGACGGAGCGCGCTATGCGGACACGAACGGCTACCAGACCGATGGGGACCGGGTGATGTGGCGCTGGCGAGACTGGGTGATCGACGCTTTCAATCGAGATCAGCCGTTTGACCAGTTCACCGTGGAGCAACTCGCGGGAGATCAACTCCCCAGGGCGACGCTGGAGCAGCGCATCGCGACCGGATTCAACCGAAACTATCGGGGCAATGGCGAGGGTGGAATCATCCCCGAGGAGTACCTCGTGGAGTATGCGGTCGATCGTGCCGATACCGTGGGTACGGTGTGGCTGGGCGTAACGGCCGGCTGTGCGCGCTGCCACGATCACAAGTTCGATCCGCTCAGCCAGCGAGACTATTACCGGTTCCTCGCATTCTTCAACAACCTCCCCGAGAAGGGCCGAGCAAACAAGTACGGCAATTCACCCCCCGAAGTCGCGGCGCCGACCCGCGAACAGCAGGCGGCCCTGGCGCGGCTCGACGCGGAGAGATCGGCGCATTCCGACGCGCTGACTCAGCAAGAGATGCAGATCCAGAGCCTTCAGGCCTCCTGGGAAAGCTCCGCAGCGAAAAACGTCGCACGTTGGGCGCCTCGAGATCGACTGCTCGCCGACTTCCCGGTCTCGCCGCGTACCGGGACACCCGTACCCGCTCCGCCGGCTGAAGCGGCTAAGGTCGGAGACTTTGGCTTTTTGGACCGTTTCAGCTTCTCGCTCTGGGTGCGGCCGGAGGGGGACGGAACGCTGCTGTCTCGAATGCTGGACGAGCCCCGAGGCGAAGGCTACTCCCTCGCGGTCGTGGGCGGGAAGCTGCAGGCGGCGTTCGTGAAGCGCTGGCTGGACGACTCCCTGCGCCTGACGTCACAGGCCCCACTCCCGAGCGGGAAGTGGTCGCATGTGGTGGTGTCCTACGATGGCACTCGCACCGCTGCCGGCGTTCAACTCTTCGTCAACGGCGCCCGTGCGGCCTGGAAGGTGGATCTGGATGAGTTGAACCAGAGCTTCAACACCGAGCAGCCCTTCCGCCTTGCTCGGGGCGGTGGACCGGCCTCGGTGTATCGGGGCGGGCTCTCCGATGTGCGGGTCTACGGCAAAGTCCTCACGGGAGACGAGATCGCGCTCCTGTCGCTTCCCGATGGACCCCGAAGGATCGCGACCCTGGCTCCGGCTTCCAGAACGCGCGTCCAGTCGGATCTCCTCCGACGCTGCTTCCTCGAGAGCGTCTCCCCGCCGGAGATCCGCTCTCACGTGGATCGGCTGATCGAGCTCGAGTTGGCGCGGGAAAAGCTGGTGGACTCATTTCCCACGGTGATGGTGATGGAAGACGCCTCTCCGCCGAGGAAGAGCTACATCCTGAAGCGGGGGCAGTACGATAAGCCCGGCGAAGAGGTGACCCCCGGCATTCCGTCATTCTTGCCGGCGCTGGTCGGCGCGCCCCCGAGGACTCGCCTGGAGCTCGCCCGCTGGTTGGTGCATCCGCGCCATCCGCTAACGGCGCGAGTAATGGTCAACCGCATCTGGCAGATGGTGTTCGGCGTCGGCCTTGTGCGCACGCCGGAGGATTTCGGCGCACAGGGGGATTGGCCGGTCCATCGCGAATTGCTGGATTTCCTCGCGACTCGGTTTGTCTCGAAGGATCCGAAAGACCCGGATGCCTGCGGTTGGTCCATCAAGAAGCTGCTGAAGCTCATTGTGAGCAGCAGCACGTACCGTCAGGAGTCCAGACTCACGCCCGAGCTACGCCGCCGCGATCCCGACAACCGCCTCCTGGCCCGGGCGCCGCGCATTCGGCTCTCCGCCGAGATGGTCCGCGATCAGGCCCTCTCCGCCGCCGGATTGCTGGTGGAGCGCGTGGGTGGCCCTTCCGTGCGGCCTTACCAACCCGCGGGACTCTGGACCGAGCTGGCGGGAGGGGTCGACTACGCGCCGGACAAGGGCGAGGGGCTCTACCGCCGAAGCCTCTACACTTTCTGGAAGCGGACCTCGCCGCCTCCCGCCATGTCGACCTTTGACGCTGCCGGCCGAGAAGCGTGCGTGGTGCGACAGACCCGAACCCACCCGCCGCTTCAGGCGCTCAACCTGCTGACCGCCGTGACGGACGTCGAGGCGGCGAGGGTGCTGGCCGCGCGCGCGGTGCGGGAGTCGGCGGGGGACGAGAGACCGCGGGTGACGAGGGTGTTTCGCCGTGTGCTGGGCCGGGCGCCCTCTGCGGCCGAACTTGCTGTTTTGACGGATGCCTATCAACGCCACTACAGGCGCTTCACCGCGGATCCGAAAGCCGCCTCGGCGCTGTTGGCGGTAGGGGACAGCCCGCCGTCCACTGGCGCGGAGCCGGCGGAGTTGGCCGCGCTTGCCTCCGTAGCCAGCATGGTGCTCAACCTGGACGAAGCGGTGACGCGTGAGTAGTTGCAGCCTGACGCTCGGGACGGTGCAGCTCGGGATGCCCTATGGCATCGCCAACACCACCGGGATGCCGGAGTATCGAGCGGTCCGCGATTTGATCCACCAGGCGATTGAGGGCGGCGTGGCCTATTTGGACACGGCGCCGAAGTACGGACTGGCGGAACGACGGATCGGTCGGGCACTTCGGGAGCTTCCCGGGAGCGAGCGGATTCGGGTTTGCACCAAGGTCTGGTCCATCCCGGAGCAGCGGATACCGTGTCGCACCGAGCGCCGAGTCGTGCGGCGCTCGGTGGAGCACTCCCTTCGGCGGCTGCATCTGGATCGGCTCCCGGTTTGCTTGCTCCACCGGGAGGACGACATTGAGTATCTTCCCCTGCTGAGAGAGGTTCAAGAGAGCGGCCTGGCGGAGCGGATCGGCGTCTCTGTCAATTCGCCCGCGTACGCGATGCGTGCGCTCGATGCCGGCGCTCAGGTGCTTCAGGTTCCTACGAATCTTCTCGATCAACGCTTCGTTCGAGCCGGCGTTTTTGAGCGCGCCGCCCGCGAGGGAGTGCAGGTGTTCGTGAGGAGCGCCTACCTGCAGGGTTACCTGCTTTTGCCGGAAGCAGAAGTGCCGGAGCGCCTCCGCGTGGGGCTTCCCGTGCGGCGGGAGTTGACAGCCCTCGCGGAACGGCACGGGATATCTCTCGCGGCTCTCGCTTTTCGCTATGTGCTCTCCCTTCCGGGGGTAAGCAGCCTGGTCGTGGGTGTGGAGACGCCGGCCCAGTTGGAGAGCAACCTCTCACTCTTCCGGGCGGGGCCGCTCTCCCCGGATCTGGTGGCTCGGGTGCAGTCCTGCGTGCCCGACCTGCCCGACGAGTTCCTGATGCCGATGCACTGGACTCAATAGCCGGAATAGTCACCACCGATAAGCACAACCTGCAGCGGCGAGCGGCGCCCAGAGCCAGTAGTTGACACCGATAACCGCGACCCAATCCCGCGGCCGATCGGCGCAACTCGAAGCCGAAACTCCATGAAACAATCGTCTCTTAATTGACATGAGTTCGAATTGGGTCCGGCCGTCTCACGGTCTTCCATCTCACCGAGTTTGTGAATGTCCCGTGACTGTGACGCCGGATGCTACCAGCGGCATCGCAGAATCACCACAGATATCTCCGACCTCCGCGGCTAGTGGTCTGTCAGGCATCTAATGAGGGGTAGAGGCGAGCGAGGCGATTTCGCGCCTTGGCAGTTGTGAAGCGCCATCTCATTGGGCACAGCGCTTGGTTGCGTTCGGCTTTCCAAGCGCTGACCTCTTT
>SYKE01000052.1 GCA_005798285.1 Actinomycetota bacterium | reverse complement strand
CTGACTCGGTTGGGAGCTCCGCACGAAAACTGCTTGCGGTAAATACACCGCTGGATCCTCGGGTCAAGCCCGAGGATGACGATGATCGAGGGGTGGGCCGGTGAGCCCATGACCCAGCCTGGAGCGGCGCCCCCGAACTCGTGCCACGAGATCCTGCCCGTTGTGCCGAACCCGCAGGCCTACGGCCCTGGGAGCGCCGGCATCTTGCCGGCTCCGTGTGCGCCAACACCATGCCACAGTCTCGCCTTCGTGACCCGAACCCCATCACCGCTCCAGGACCACAACCGTCATCCCCGCAGGAGTCGCACTGGGCGCAAGCTCACTTCACAGAACGGTGATCCATTCGCGACGACAGAGCGCGTCGCCCCGGCTGACTCGGTTGGGAGCTCCGCACGAAAACTGCTTGCGGTAAATACACCGCTGGATCCTCGGGTCAAGCCCGAGGATGACGATGATCGAGGGGTGGGCCGGTGAGCCCATGACCCAGCCTGGAGCCGCGCCCCAGGACTCGCGCCACGAGATCCGGGCCGTTGTGCCGAACCTGCGGGCCAACGGCCCGGCCTCAGCACAGCCGGGAGTGTCATCCCACCGGCTGTGACCGTGCCGAGCCGATCTACTTCAGGCGGATCGGTGGTTTGTGGATGCCGTCGGGTTGGGGCGTGGTGGGGGGCAGGACTTCCCAGCTTTTGCCGTTCTCTCGGAAGGCGCTGAAGTCGATGGGTTGGTACGCAATGCGGAGGTGCGGCGTGCCGATCGGTCGGTCGCCCGCCTCGCGGGATGCGGTCATGATGTCGGTCATGCCGGTGGTGATGAGGGTGCGCTCGACCGGATACGACGGCTTGCCCGTGCGGAACATGGCCTGGATGGCGTGGGAGAGCGCCTTGAAGAGGCAGCGATTGTCCCACGGTCCGACATAGCACGAGGTGGCGACCGGGTCGGGCCGGCCCGCGATGCGGCAGGCGAAGTTCCAGCGCATGTCGCTCCGGCCGATGCGGACCACGCTGCCCTTCGTGCCGTCGACGTACCGGATAAGCGTGCCCCACGCGCCGGATCGTCGGCGGCCCGTGTTGGCCTGCTCTTCCCGGCGGACCATCTCTTTCAACCCCGGGAACTGATCGCCCATCTCGGCTTTCAGCGCGGCCTCGGCCAGATCGGGCGACCATTCTCCCGCCTCGGCGGCCTTCCACAGCGCATCGGGCGTGGAGACGTGGCGCATCTCTTCGACGCCGGTCTCGCCGCCGGCGCGGCCCTCGACCATGGACTGGAGCAGCTCGAAGCCGTGGAAGTCGTAGGATTCGAACGGACCGCCATGGACCGCCACGGCTTCCGTGATTCGGGCGCCGGCGGGGATGTCGATCGGGGGGCGGCGCTGGGCGAGGGGGACGGAGCTTCCCGCCATGAACGGGATCCCCAACTCGCGCGAGGTGTCATACATCTCCCGCGCCCAATCCCAGCGGTAGGAGAGGTGCTTGTCGTTGAAGACCGGCACCACGCGGCCGCTCTCGCGGAACACGGCGACGATCTCATCGAAAAACCGCTTTCGGGGATACTCGCGCTGACCTCGCGAATTCACGGGGTAGTTGCCGTGCTCGCCGATGGAGAGGACGGCATCGACCGCGAGTCGGTTGCCGCCGAGGCACAGCGCCTCCTTGATGGAGTTAAAGGTGGGGATGCCGTAGGTCCTGGCGACGCCTGGCGCGAGATCTTTCTCGGGGTGCTGGTCCTCCCAGATCGCCACGATGTCACAGCCGGGATCCAACCACTCGCCTCGAAAGAGGGGCCGCTCGATGAAGTTCTCCAGAATGACGTGACCGTGACTGCGTTGACGGCACTCCGTCATCAACATCGCCACCTTCGGCCGCCGTCCGGCCTGACTCGCCTCGATCGAATCAGCGGTTCCCACCACGCACACCCCCGCGGCGCTCTGCAGCACCTGCCGTCGACTCAACATGTCTTCTCCCGAAGCCCACACGGTTTGGTGGCCGCGTTCGATTGAGCCGCTCCGGATCCCTTCGGGAATTCGAGATGAGTGACCGTAATCACCGACGGCGACGCTTTCGACGGGGTCGAGAGGGGCGATCGGCCGCGACGGAGGAGGGGAGTTCCTGCTGCAGCATGGCCTGCAGTCGTTCGAGACTGCGCGGTTCCACGGGTCCGATGAAGTTCTTGTCGTACAGCGACCTGGCAAGCTGCGCCTCGCCGGTCTTGCTGTCCACCGGGTGCAGCACCAGCACGTGCGGCACGGGTCGAGCCGGCATGTCCTTGCGTCGGATGCCGCTCACGAGCACGGTGCCGCCGAGCACCAGTGAAGTGCTGAAGCCGGAGTCGAGCAGGATGCACTCCCTCAGGCCGAGTTGAACCAGGGACTCAGCCACTCGATCCGACTGATTGCCGGTGCTCGAGGCGCCGAGGAAGGGTCGGCCTTCGGAGTCGATGCCCATGAAGGCCCGGGGCCGAAAGTCGAAGGCGTTGCTCAGGCGGAACCCCTCAATCTGGTGGTGCGTGAGCGGCGTCCCCTGATGGATAAGCCAGGCGCCTGCGATGAACGCATCGGTGGCGTCCGGCACCAGGCGTCGCACTCCCTCGTCGTCGAGCGCCAGATGCGGCCGAAACGGCAGGAAGGCCATCTTCGTGGGCGAGATCACGACGAAGGGACGGCCGGCGATGCGCTCTCGGTCTCCCGGCAAACCGGGCGCGAAGCCGGGGCCGAACTGGGAGAGCACGGGGCCCACGATGCCGCTCCCGGCGGAGTTGATCCGGGCATCGGAGAAGAAGGTGCCGTTGAGGCCCGCCGTGGCCGCCGCCATGTCCACCATCTGCGGCACGTCTCGTCGACCGAGCAGCCTTAACGTGGAGAGGCTTCCGCCGCGGATGTAGCGCAGGCGAACCTGCCCGTCTTCGATGAAGCCGCACTCCAGCGGCTGGGGGCGGAGATCGAGGACCCGGGCATTGATCTTGAGCGGCTCCTCGTCGAGATCCAGGCTCTGCTCCTCACGGGCGTTGTAGCGGCTGCAGATCTCTCGAACCCGGGCAGGGCTGAGGCGGGGCACGAAGTAGGCGTCTTCCGGCGACGCGGCCCAACCGGGTCCCATCGTGAACGCCAGCTCGTAGCCCGCATCTCGCACCACCTTCGCAACGCGGCTGTCGCCCCGACCCACCGGATAGGCGAAGAAACGGATGCGGCGGCCAAGCTTCTCCTCCAGGATCTTCTTGCTTTCGACAATCTCGCGCTGGAGTTGGGAGTCCGAGCACTTCCTCAGGTCGTCCGGATGACTGGCGGTGTGCCCCTCGATCCGGACAAGACCCTCCTTGTCGAGCCGCGCGAGTTGCGCCCAGGTCATGTGGTCGCGGCCGGTTTTTCGACCGATGACGTCGGTGTGAACGAAGAAGACCGCCGGCCATCGCCTGGCCTTGAGGAGCGGGTAGGCGTTCTGGAATTGCCCGAGGTAGGTGTCATCAAAGGTGAGCACCACCGGCTTTTCGGGGAGCGACCTCCCCGTTTTCAGGTGCTCATACAGGGCGTCGAGGGAGATCGGCTGCACGCCGGCGGCGTCGAGTTGTTCCAACTGTCGCTTGAAGTCGCGCTTGGTCACATCGAAGTAAACGCCGATCCGCTCCACGATGTCGTGGTACATCAGGACCGGTACCTCGACCTCGCCGCCGAAGAGACCGGCGGGCGGTTTCGGCGCCGAAGCGGTCTCGTTGCCCCCGCTGCCGCCGGTGGTCGGCGCCGGAGCGCTGCCGTTGGACGTCGTCGGAGCAGGAGGTTTCGCCAGAATCTGGTACAGGAAGACGGCGGCGAGAATCGCGGCGATGCCGACAGTGACGTAGGTAACGATCTCCGGGCGAACTGCGCCGCGGCGATGGGGGAAGGGAATCAACGCCTCAGGCCCCCTCCGCCGGTGGCGCGCCGATCTGCTTCAACGTAATCTCTTGCTCTTCCAGCGGGTCCGGTCGCCCGGTCTCCCGCAAACGTCGTGTTCGCCACGACTCCAACTCTTCGGTGAGCCGCCTTGCCACCTCGGGCCGTGTGTCAATCAGGTTGTGCTGCTCGGTTGGGTCGGTCGGCAGATGATACAGCTCTACCGGGGGGCGACCGTGGATGTCCGGGTGGTCTCGCGCGACGATCAGCTTCCAGTCTTCTGTTCGCACGCCGCGCTTGCGCATCCAGGTGCACTCGGTGAGGAACAGGGTTTCGGCGGCGCCCTTCGACAGCCCGCCGGTGAGCGCGGGCAGCAGTGAGCGTCCCTGAAAGCAGCCCGGGTCGACGCTCTGTGCCAGGCCGAGCAGCTCGAGCACGGTGGGGACGATGTCCATCAGCCGAACCTGCCCGGTCACTCGCTTCCCAGCGGGCAGCACACCCGGCAGCCGCATGATCAGCGGGACGTGCAGGTTGGTGTCGTACAGCCCGTGGTGATCGAACCACATCTCGTGCTCGTCCATCTCCTCGCCGTGATCCGCCGTCAGGATGACCAGCGTCTCCTCGGCCACCCCCAGGTCCTCCAGGCGCTGAAAGACGTGCTGGAGGCAGAGATCCATGTAGGCGATGGATGCGTCGTACTGCGCCTTGGGAAACTCGATGTCGGTGACGGACCCCATCCACTGTCGAAAGTAATACTGAAACGGTGGAAAGTTCAGCACCGGCTCCATGCTCCGGTGGGCGAGATCGCGCTCGTTCCCAGTGTAAAACATGCGGTCGAACGGCGCGGGCGGAAGGTACGGCGTGTGCGGATCCCAGAAGTGAAGAAAGACGAAGAACGGGCGCTCCTGCGCGGCCGCCTGCCCCAGCACCCGCAGCGCCGTCTCCGCCACGGCCTCCCCCTTGCGCCAGCCACCCTGGGGATCGCGCGCCCACTGGTAGCCTTCGTAGCAATCAAAGCCGCGGGTGAACCAGCGCTTCAGGTTGTCGGCCGCGCCCGTCCAGTACCCGTGCGCCTTCAGACGCTCCGCGAGGGTTGGGATGGATGGAGCGAGGTCGGTATTGGCGCCCTGGGCCACTACCCCGTGCTCCATCACATCGCAGCCGGTGAGCATGGTGGTGTGAGCGGGATGGGTGGGGATCCCGGTGCTGAAGCAGGTCTCGAAGACGACGCCCTGCTCGGCGATACCGTCGATGTGCGGACTGGTGTTTCGATGCCAGCCGTAACACCCGAGATGATCGGCCCGGGTGGTATCCATCGAGATCAAGACAACGTTCATCAGCCCACGTTCTGGCGACCGCATCGGCTCGGGCGGCGCCGCCAAACCGCATTGTATCCCTCTGAACCGGCTCGGAACGGGGCGTCCTCGAACGCAGACCTCTCCCGAGCCATCGGCGGCTGTCGATGAGTCGGCGTACCGAGCGGCTGCCGCCGGATGTCTCACAGGGGGCGGGTTTCAGGGGGCGCATCTATCACGGTGAGAATGAGGCAGCTCTGTGGGCTCTGGTGGAGCAGGAAGCCGCGAGCTTCGATCTGATCTACATCGACCCGCCCTTCCACTCCAATCAGCAATTCACGGCGGAGTTTCCAGTCGGCAACGGGTCGGGAGTCGGAAGCCCGACCCGCTCGGTTCTCGCCTACGAGGATCGTTGGGAGAGCCGGGAGCACTACCTGCGGGAACTGGAGATTCGACTCGCGTTGATGCGGGACCTGTTGAAACCCACAGGCAGCCTCGTCGTACACGTGAATTGGAAGATATCCCCGTACGTTCAGGTGCTGCTCGACCGCCTGTTCGGCGACGGCGAACGGGATCGGCCCGGAGCGCCGGGCTTTCGCGCGGAGATCATCTGGGGCTTCGGCGGCGGCGGAGCTCCGAGGCGAACCTACCGGAAGAAACACGACAACCTGCTCTGGTACAGCCGCTCGGATACGTGGACGTTCAACCCCGCGTACCGGCCCTATTCCGCCAAGACGCAAGAGCGAGGGCTGACTCAGGTCAAGGGCCCGAGTTACGAATTGCGGAGCGAAGGCGCGTCGCTGGAGAGTTGGTGGACGGATGCCGCGGTACAGAAGATCCTTTCGCCGACCGCGCGCGAGAACTGGAAGTACCCCACCCAGAAGCCGGAGGCGCTTCTGGAGCGGATCATCGGCGTCCATTCCAATCCCGGAGACCGGGTGGCGGACTTCTACGCGGGGTCCGGCGGTTTCGGCGTCGTCGCCGCTCGCATGGGCCGTGAGTGGATGCTGGCTGACGAATCACCCTCCGCAGTGGGCGTGGCGCTGCGACGGTGTTTGGAGACGGGTGCAGCGATCGAGCTGTTCGTGCCCGGGGAGGCGCGCGAGAACTCGGAGTTCGTGGTGTGGCGGCACGCCGACGTCTTCCGGCTGGCGCCCCGATCCCCCGGGTCAACGCTTGACGACGTGGAATACTGGTCTCTGGATCCCGGACCTCCCGACGGCGGCGGGGCATACAACCATGTGTTTCGGTCGTACCGCAGACCGGGACACCGAACCCTTGGGTTGGAGTGCCGGCTCCGATGCGGCAGCGCGCCGAGAGCTCGAGTGCTGGATGTCGAGGGAAGTTGGTGGAGCGTTCCGGTGCGATCGGTTGAGTTAAAGGCGATCGAGTCGGAACCAATCCGGGAGATCGGGATGAACTCGCAGCCGTCCGGATGCACCGGTGAAGGGTGAGGAAGTGGGTATGAGCCGGGAGTTTGTTGGATTCGATCCCCAGGAACTGGAGATTCGTCAGGCGCACGCGCTGCTGAATGCATGCGTGGCGCCCCGGCCGATCGCGCTGACCAGTACCGTGTCTCTGAGCGGCTGCGCCAACCTGGCGCCCTTCAGTTACTTCATGGCGGGCGGGGGCTCTCCACTGTCCATTGCGATCTCACCCGGCCTGAACCGACACGGCGAGCCGAAAGATACGCTGCGCAACCTGGTGGAGACGGGCGAGTTTGTCGTGAATCTCGTGACGCCCGACATGCTGGATCCGATGAACCGCACGAGCACGGAATTGCCCTACGGAGAAAGCGAGTGGGAACTGTCGGGGCTGACTCCTGCGCCCAGCGTCTATGTGGCCCCGGCCCGGGTGCTGGAGTCGCCGATTTCCCTCGAGTGCCGGTTGTTCCACCTGCTCCCCCACGGCGACGGACCGGGCAGCGCCAACTACGTGATCGGCGAGGTGGTCTACATTCACGCTGCTGCGGACACGCTGGTGGACGGCCGCCCGGACAGCTCCCGGCTCCAGTATCTCGGCCGACTCGACGGCGAGTGGTACACGGTTGTCGATGAACGCAACCGGGTACGCAAAGCCCGACCGTGACGGGCTCGCTCACCGAGACGGCCTGCTTGGTGCGGTGGGTTCCCGTCTCGATCAGGCGTCGCGCTGAAGGAAGTCGGTGGCGCGCTTGGCGAGCACACGAATGTCCTCGATCGCGCCCCCTTCCTGAAACGTCTCGACGGCGCGCTGGGCGTCCGCGAGTTTCTTCTGAATCCACACTCGGTGCCTGAGCCCGATGCAGATCAGTGCGGCGCCGGCGGCGAGCGCCACCACCCCTTCCGGCCAGAGGGGGATGGGACGATCCGTGGGCTCGGATGCCGTTGTTGGTACGGGTGTTTCGGGGACGGCGCGGGGCGCATCTTGGGGGCTGCTCATCTGGTTGGGAATCCCTTCCGGAGGACCGGGGCCGGTCAGGCCGGGTCCTCCCACCTTCCGTCTGCCTGAAGCAGCGCGATCAACTCCGAAACGCCGCGGTCGGCCGGCACCATGTTCTTAACGACCTCGTGCCCGCGGTAAAGCGAGATGAGGCCGACACCCTTGCCGACATAGCCGTAATCGGCGTCCGCCATCTCGCCTGGCCCGTTCACAATGCAGCCCATGACAGCGATGTTCAACCCCTTCAGGTGGCCTGTCGCATTGCGGACTTCATTCAGGACTGTGGGCAGATCGAACTTGGTTCGGCCACAGCCGGGGCAGGCGATAAACTCGGTCTTGGTCCGCCGAAGACCAATACCCTGAAGGATCTCGTAGCACACCGGGATCTCGTGGATGGGATCTTCCGCGAGGGAGACGCGAATGGTGTCGCCGATCCCTTCCGCGAGAAGCGTGCCGATGCCGATGGTGGACTTGATCCGAGCGTACTGCCCGTCGCCGGCCTCGGTGACACCAAGGTGGAGCGGGTAGCTCATTCCGCGCTCCTCCATCCGCTTCACCATGAGGCGATTGGCCTGGATCATCACTGCGGCGCGGGATGCCTTGAGGCTGATGACGAGATTTCGGTAGCCATGCCGTTCGCAGATCTCGAGGAACTCAAGCGCGGATTGGCACATCCCCTCAGGCGTGTCGCCGTACATCACCGTGAGCCGGTCGGAGAGCGAGCCGTGGTTGACTCCGATGCGAAGGGCGATGTCTCGTTCCTTCAGCACAGTAATGAGCGGAACGAGCTGTTCCTCGATGAGTTCCTGCTGCTCGCGAATCTCGTCGTCGGTGTACTCATACCCGGCGGACTTCTTACGGAAGACGTAGAGGCCCGGATTGATGCGCACCTTGTCGACGTACTTCGCCACCTGCAGCGCGATCTGCTGGCCCTCGTGGTGGACGTCCGCCACGAGTGGAACGGGGACTTCCCGCCGATCCAGCTCCTCTTTGATCCGGCCGATGCAGTCGGCGTCCCGAAGCGTGGGAGCTGTCACCCGGACCAGTTCGCAGCCGGCTTCATAAAGTTGGGTGACCTGCCGAACACATGCGTCAATGTTCCGCGTGTCTTCGGTGATCATCGACTGCACCAGCACCGGGGCCATCCCGCCGATGGTGAAGGAGCCGACCTTCACGGGGCGGGTCCAGCGACGGGGGTACTCCATCTCCGGAATGGGCGATCCGCCCAGCGCCGCGGGAGAGATCACTCCGTTCGCGGGAGAACCGCTATCGGCGGTATCGTGGCTGCTCACTGTTCAGACTCCAACTTGATTCGCGGGAAGACGCGGGACCAACACATCGCCGGAATTATAGCGCGGCGGCGCCCCACCCCGGGGTGTGGGGTGAAGAGCGAGCCGGCAACCGTCAAATTGTGTGCTATCCCGCCATGTCGTTGGTCCGCACGGCGGACAATGCTAGGGACATGGGGCCGGGTCGTCCCCTTTGGGGTTGGCTGTTGTGAACGCAGGGTGTTGAACGAGGCGCAGGGTATGGATCGCGGAGCGAACGTGCGGCGGGGCTGGGGAGTCGCGGCGGCGGCGGGACTGGAAGCCGCGTGGACCAGCATGCGCTCGAATCGCCTCCGCACCGGCCTCACCGTGCTGGGAGTGGTCATCGGAGTGGCGGCCGTGATCGTTCTCGTGGCGTTCGGCGCCGGAGCACAGCAGGAAATCACCGCCCAGATCGATCAGCTCGGTCCGAATGTGGCCGTGGTGATGCCTGGAAAGCTCCAGGGCCAGAAGAACTTCAACCCGCTCGCAGGCGTCGGTCTGAGCAACCTCTCGGACGGCGATGTGAAGGCGCTCTCGGGGCTGCCGGAGATCCGACGATTGTCGCCGCTGGTCTTTGTGGTGGGCGGCGTCTTTCGCGACCAGACGCCGGCGGGCATCTGCATCCCCATCGGGATTCACCCCGAGTTTGAACAGATTCGCCGCCTGGAGATCCAGACGGGGCGCTTCTTCGGCGCCGCGGAACTGGAACAGCCCGTGTGCGTCATCGGGAACGGGATTCGGAAAGATCTCTTCGAGGGAGAGGATCCCCTCGGCAAGACTCTCACCGTGAACGGCATTCCGCTCCGCGTGATGGGGACCCTGTCCGAACGGAGCATCGGCAGCGGCATGCTCGGGGGCGAGGAACTGGATGCGATCGTCTACATGCCGCTGCCGTTTCTGAGAAACGTGACGGGCTCTCAGCAAATCCACCGGATTTTTCTGGAGTACCGCCCCGGCGCCGACCCGGAACTCGCGACCGAACGGGTCAAGCAGACGCTGCTGGCACGCCATCGAGGGCTCGACGATTTCAGCGTGGTGCGTGCAAAAGAGCTGCTGGCGATGTTTTACAAGGTGTTCACGCTGCTCAGCGCCCTGCTGATCGGGATCACGAGCATCTCGCTAGTGGTTGGAGGGATCGGCATCATGAATGTAATGTTGGTGACAGTGACGGAGCGAACCCACGAGATCGGAATCCGGAAAACGGTTGGCGCCCGGCGTTCAGACATCTTTATCCAGTTTTTGTTCGAGGCGATCGCGCTTTCTTTGCTCGGCGGCGCCGCCGGAATCGGGCTGGCTTTCGTATTCTGTAAGGTAGTCGTGATCTGGCTCCCCCTTCAACCGATCATCACGGGGTGGTCGGTGGGATTGGGGTTCACGGTCTGCGTTCTGGTGGGGGTTCTCTCCGGGGTCTCTCCGGCAATGTCTGCCGCGAGGAAAGATCCGATCGATGCCGTTCGGTACGAGTGAGCTCCGACGTGCGATCCGGCGTTCTGCGGCGCCGGTGAGGGGACGGGGTAGGGTGTTCAATTCGATATCAACTGCGGGCAGGGTGGCGCCGATCCTGGCCTCCACGGTGCTCGCGTTCTCGGTGGCGGCGGGTGTTCTGGCTCAGAATCCTGCCGGTGTTCCGGCCGCTCTCGGGCGCGAGGCGGAAGGCAAGCTCTCGCTTGCCGCCGTGCCGGAAGTGCAGGAGGAGCTCAAACTCAGCCCCGAGGTTCGAAAATCGATCCTCGAACTGAGGATGAAGCGCTCCGCCCTGCTGGGAGAGCTAGTAAGCAGCCTTCGAAACGGACCGCCGGAGAAGCGGATGCCGCGGCTCCTCGCCTTTCGCGACGAGGGAGAGAAGCTGCTCGGCGCTCTATTGAAGGATGGCGAGTCGGCTCGGCTCACCGAGATCCTGCTGCGTCGTGATGGGCTGCGGGCCGCCGCCACCCGGCCGGACATCGCCTCGCGGCTGATGCTCTCCGGCGATCAGCTCTCTCGCCTGAAGGCGGTGGCCCAGCCGGATCGGCCCGGAATGGCGCCGCGAAGCCCGGAAGCTCGAATGGAGCAGGACCGTCGAATCGCCGAGGTCTACACCGAAGATCAGCGTCGGCTCTTCGTCACCCTGCAGGGCGCTCCATTCCAGCTCCCGATCGAGGTTCCGGCCGGGGCCCGGCGCCCGCAGGCGGGTCGCCTCAAAGCAGGAGAGGTGGCGCCCGACTTCGTGCTGGCTGACCTCGACGGAAAGAACACCTTCCAGCTCGCGAGTTTCCGCGACAAGAAACCGGTGGTGCTCGTCTTCGGCTCGGTCACCTGACCGCCGTTCCGCGCCCAGGTGGGCGCGCTCAATGCGCTTTACGCGAAGTACAAAGATCGGGTGGAGTTCCGGTTGGTCTACATCCGAGAGGCCCATCCCACCGATGGATGGCAGGTTCAGGCCAACATTCGAGATCAGATCCTGTTTGAGGATCCCAAGTCGCTGAAGGATCGCCAGTTGGTGGCGGGATCCTGTGTGAAGACCCTCGGCATCAAGTTCCCCGCGGTGGTCGACACCCTCGACGATGTCGTGGAGCGCATGTACAGCGGCTGGCCCGACCGGCTCTACGTGGTGGGAGTGGACGGGAAGTTGCTCCACGTGGGAGAGATGGGACCGCGCGGCTTCGTTGTTTCCCAGGTCGCCGATCTCCTCGCGAAGCTCTACCCCTGAGGCACGCCGGGCGCTCCCGATCCGCAGCAACCGGTTGGGAGCGCCGGGGTCCGTCCGGTGGCAGTTTCCGAGCCATGGGTCAACTCGTTCTTCAGCCGCTGAGCCCCGAGATGGTCCGGCCGAAGGGTCAATGCGGCTGCGGCCTCGCGTTCGGCCCAGTCGAGGAGCCCCAGGTCTCGGCACTTCCGTGCAAGAACGTAATGCGCTTCCCCCTTAACACGACTCTTTCGGAAGCTCTCGGTTGCCGCGTCGAGAGCGTGGGAACGAGCGAGAAGCTGCTTCGCCTGGCCCCGGAGGCGGCGGGCGTCGGACGCAAGTTCTGCGGTTAAAGCGGCCTCGGCGAGGAGCTGGTACCCAACCTGGTCCAGGGGTGCCGCACGCAGATGACGGCAGAGCGCTGAGAGGGCGTCCTTCGGCCGCCTGAGCTTCAGCAAACCTCGCCCGGCCTCCCGGAGCCAGAGCTCGTGGGGCGCCCGGTCGCCTTCCGTGAGGAGACGTTGTACCGCCGGATTCAGCACTTTCGGATCCGAGCCGGAAGCCAGGATCGCGGCAAGGTGCGGCCGTTGATCTTCCGGCGTTGCCGGGTTCTCCCAGCAAGTGCGAGCCAGCTCCAGAGCCTCCCTTGCCTGGCCGGTCGCCGCGAGTGCCCGCGCCTTGAGCGCCAGACCGCGAGGAATCGATTCCGCGTCGGTGATCCAGATCATCGTCTGGATCGCTTCCCCGGGCCGATCTTCCTCGACGTGAAGCTGCATGAGATCGAGCCAGGCATCCTGCCGTCGCCAGACAATCCGAGTGACGCGCTCCAGGCGTTCCCGCGCTTCGCCCGTTTCGCCGATCCGGATGAGAACAGCGGCGAGTCGGTAGAGTGTCTCGTGATCCGTGCGCTGATCGGCTGCAGAGCGAAGGTGCACCGCGCCCTCGAGAGGGTGCCCGGCGGCATCCGCAACCCGACCGATCAGATACTGGAACTCCGACCGGTTGGCCCAGCGACTCTCCCGCGGTTTGAGCAGCGCGTACGCTTCCTCCGCGCGGCCCGCGAAGAACAGTCGTCGCGCAGCAGTCTCGAGTTGGTCCGGGTCTTCCAGCGTTCGTCCATACGCCGCAAGACGTCCGACCGGGACCAGGTGAACCCACCAGAGACCCAGATAGCGTGCGTTCACCCCCCACAACAGCACGAGCAGGATCGCCGTGAAAAGCACCACGCCCAGCCGGGCGACGACAGCGGGCAACGGGTTCCGATTGGAGAGCACGGTTTGACGGTTCCTCGCCACGGGCGTGTGGCCTCGGGAAATGATAGCCACTGTCTCATGGTTTCGCTCGCCGGAGTCTGAGGTCGGAACCCGGACACTCCGGGGGGATGCGCACCGATCGGATCTTGCCGGCGCGTGGGAAAGGAGCGACCCGTGGCGGCGTCCAAGGTGGCTTGGGAGGGAGAGTGGCATGGCGCTTTTGGGGATCGATATCGGCACGTCGGGGACAAAGACTCTGCTCATGGATGAGACGGGCACGGTGTTGGCCGGCGCCACCGTGGAGTATCCTCTTTCCACACCCCGCCCCGGTTGGGCCGAACAGGACCCCGAGGAATGGTGGCGCGCCACCGTGCAGACCATCCGGCGCGTGCTGGCGGACTCCGGTCTGGACGGCTCGCAGGTCCGGGGGATCGGCCTCTCAGGTCAGATGCACGGTTCGGTCTTCCTCGACCGTGCCGGTGAGGTCATCCGCCCCGCGCTCCTCTGGTGCGATCAACGCACGGCGGCGCAGTGCGAGTGGATTACCGCCACGGTGGGTCGCGAGCGGGTGGTGGAGTTGACCTCGAACCCCGTGCTGACCGGCTTCACGGCGCCGAAAGTGATCTGGCTTCGCGACCACGAGCCAGAGAACTACGAGCGGGTGGTGCAGGTGCTACTGCCGAAGGACTTCATCCGGTTTCGCCTCTCCGGCGAGTTTGCGACCGAAGTGTCCGATGCGTCGGGAACCGCCATGTTCCACGTGCGGGAGCGGCGGTGGGCGACGGAGTTGCTCGACGCGATCGGCGTGCCGAGTGAGTGGATGCCGGCGAGCTTTGAGTCGCATGTGGCCAGCACCCGCGTGAGCAGCTCAGCGGCGGCGGTCACCGGCCTCAGGGCAGGCACGCCGATTGTGGGCGGCGGCGGTGATCAGGCGGCGGGCGCCGTGGGCAACGGCATTGTGGAGAGTGGCATCCTATCGTCCACGGTTGGGACTTCCGGGGTTGTCTTCGCCTACTCCGACGGACCGGCGGTGGACCCTGAGCTGCGCCTCCACACCTTCTGCCACGCGGTGGAAGGCAAGTGGCATCAGATGGGTGTCATGCTCTCGGCCGGCGGCTCGCTCCGCTGGTTTCGAGACACGCTCTGCCGGGATCTCATCGCCGAGGCCGCCTCGCGAGGCTGCGACCCGTATGAGTTGATCGCCGCCGAGGCGGAAGCCGCGCCGGCCGGCTGCGAGGGGCTCGTGTTCCTCCCGTACCTCACCGGTGAGCGAACTCCGCATCCCGATCCGAACGCACGAGGTGTCTTCTTCGGCCTGACGCTGCGCCACGACCGGCGACACATGGCGCGCGCCGTGCTCGAGGGGGTGGCGTACGGTCTGCGCGACTCCTTCGAGATCCTGGATGCGATGCAGGTGCCGGTGCGGGAGGTGCGCGCCAGCGGAGGCGGCGCACGGAGTCCCCTCTGGCGGCAGATCCAGGCGGATGTCTCCGGTCGCGAGCATGTGGTGATCAATGTGGACGAAGGCCCAGCGTTCGGGGTGGCGCTCCTCGCGGGGGTGGGGACGGGCGTCTGGTCTCACGTCTCCGAAGCATGCCGGGCCACAATCCAGGTTCGCAGCGCCACGCCGCCCAGCCCCGAAGTTCAGACCGTGTATGATCGTCACTATCCGATCTACACGAGTCTGTACGACTCTTTGAAGGTCGCCTTCACCCGCACGGCTGCCCTCGCCGGTTGACCCAAGCGGTCGACGGGGGCGAAGGCGATCGTGGACCCGGAGTCCCGAGCCGGTATGAAAACGCGCAGTGTCGCAACTGAGGTTCTCTGTGGGATCACCCTCCTCACGATCGTGAGTGCGGGCCTCTGGTCCTGGTTTTCACTCGGACGGGCGATCGCTCCGCCTCCATCGCGTATCTCAAGCCTCCACGAGGTGGAACAGATCATCAGCTTCAAGATGCCCACAGGGACACAACTCGTCGAGGCTGTTCACCGCCGCGGTATTCGACCTTACCTGTTCTGTAAGGTTAACCTCACCCCGGAAGGACATCGAGAACTCGTCGCCAGGCTGAAAAGCCACAACGGGTCCGAGCCCAGAAAAGGGTACTTCTTGTCGTTTGCGGTACACGCCCCACGAAGTCTTCGATCAGATCCGGATCTTAGGACCGGGGAAGGTTCAATCGAGACCTGCTTTGACCCCAGGCCGTACGACTCCAATGCGGCTCCAACGTCGCTCGTGCTTCTTAACGCGTTGGTGGTGCCCGATACGCCCGCCGGGCCTGTGGCGTTCTTCCATTGGGACCAGGATTGACCAATCGTCTTGGCGCACAGGCAAAGATCTCGGTTGTGGTTGGTCGCGTCAACCGGCGGCGACGGCGAGTTCCGCCCTCACATCGACGTGTACGGCTCTCTGACTGGCGCCTGACCCAACCTTCGATCCGGCCTTCGATCTTGCCTTTGATCTTGCCTTCCAGCCTTGCATCCTTCAGGGCAATCTGGTCCGTAGGGGTGATGAACGGCACGTCATTGACCTCTGGGCGCGGGATCTAAAGCGAGGGAATCTCAGCCCAACTCTCCGCCAGAAGGATCCGGTTTCGGAGCTCGGTGAGTTCCTCGAGCGACTCCAGGCGATGGACTCTCTCAACCCACTCGGGCAAACATGGCCCCAGCCGACCACCGGCGATCAGGGGGAGGTTCTCCCTGAGGGACTCCACCTGGCCCCGAACCCAACCTTTAGTCTCGCCTTCGATCCTGCCTTCGATCTTGCCTTCCAGCCTTGCATCCTTCAGAGCAATCTGGTCCGTAGGGGTGATGAACTTCATCTCGTTTGCCTCCTGCAACTTTGCCGCTCGGGCGGCGAAAACGCGCTGCCGGGCCTCCGGCAGAATCATAACGGCATCCAGCATCTGGAACAAAGTCACTTTGGTCGCTTCGTCCCACGGCTTATCGATCAGCAATTCGGTGAGTTGGGTCTTCCAATCGAACCGCTCCTGGGATTCGCTGGAGGATCGCAGCGCCTTGATGCAGGCGACTTTGAAGAGGGCGAAGGGATTGTCGCTCTCAAGGAGTTCGTCCAACCGAGACTCGAACTCAAGGATCTTGGCGACGGGGAACTCGAGGGTGACGGCGCCACCCCCTGTGTAGGTGCCCCGGTAGTGGGTGGGACGCCAGATTGGATCCGGGTCGCTCAAGATGACGAGCGTGGCCACCAACTCGCCGTGCATGCCGGTGAGCCAGGAGTGGTAGAGGTAGACTCTTTTGTCGAAACCGGTTTCGCGGGAGCTCTGGACCTCGAGGTGCATCAGGATCGGCTCCAGTTCCCCCGTCAGCAGCTTGACTTGGACGAGGTGATCTACGAAGCGAGTCCTACCGCGGCCGCTCCTGCCCTTCCCACGTTGTGCCCGATTTCGAGTTCTGAGCATGGTGCGCAGTTCCTTGTCGAGAACTTCGACCGGGTGGCTCCAATCGACGTCAGCGGCAGCGGCGGGAAACAGGAGCTCCAGGGCAAAGCGAAACAGACGGGTGAGAGCTTCCTTCCACACCACGTCCCACGGGGTGCGGTGTGAGAATCCCGGGGCTATGGCGGGTCCTCCCAGAGAGCAAAGATGCAAACAAGATAGCAAACTATCTCTCAGACCCTCACGAAGCGTCAAGCGAATCGGCACGCCGCAGGGACCAACGCCACGGCATTTGGCCGAGATTGACGATAGGAACGACCGGGTCGGATGGAGTACAAGGTCGTGAGACTGCGGGGGTGGTTCGATCCGGCCGTGCCCGCCATGCGGGGCTGCCGAGGGAGGTTTTGGTGTGAGCGAAGTCCGGGTGGCGATGATCGGCGCCGGCGTGATGGCGAATCGGGTGCACTACCCGTCGCTCGCAGGCTTTTCCAATGTAGAACTGGTGGGGGTATGCGATCTGGATCGAGCTCGCTGTGATGGCACGGCGGATCGATGGGGGATCCCCGGTCGCTTTGCCGACTATCGGCTGATGCTGGACGAGCTGCGCCCGGACGCGGTGTACGCGATTGGTCAGCCGCACCTGTTGTTCGATGTATGGGTCGATGTGCTGCGCCGGCGGGTCCCTCTCTGCATCGAGAAGCCGATGGGCATTACGCTCCATCAGGCTCGTATCCTGAGACACCTGGCGGAGCAGGGAAACGTCGTTACCCAGGTGAGCTTCCAACGGCGGAGCAGCCCCCTGCTGCGAAGCTTGCGCGAGCGCTGCCTGAGTCGGGGTGCTATAACGCAGGCAAGTTGCGAGTTTTACAAGAACCAGCCCGGACCGTTTCTCAACGCGCGCGACCACATGCTGGATGACTGCGTTCATGCCCTCGACACCGTTCGCTGGCTCTGCGGCGGCGAGGTGCGGAGGGTGCAGTCCGTGTCTCGGGCGCTCGATACGCCGGACTTGAACTTCATCCAGGCGCTGATCGAGTTCGACAATGGCTCGACGGGTGTCGTGATGTGCAACTGGACGAGCGGCCGCCGCGTGTTTCGGGCGCAGATCCACGCCCCGGTCATCTGTGCAGAGGCGGATCTGGATGTGGGCGGCCGTCTCTTCGCGGACGGCGACCTCGCCGGTGAACTCCTAACCGCAGCAGAGGCTGCGGGGAGCGAGGAACTGCACCGGCTTGGCGGCTTCGAAGCAAAGAACCGCGAGTTCATCGACGCCGTGCAGAGCGGAGTCCCGCCCGAGTCGAACTTCTCCGATGCCTACAAGACCATGGAACTCGCGGAGCGAATCCTCGCCGCAAACCTGTTGGGACCCACTTGAACCGCCATTCCCCGGGTGGGTGGGGGCCATCGTGACGCCATCCCGGCCCAGCGGTTCCGGAGTGGTGTCGGACGCAGCCGGGCAGCGTCCACGGGATCGGCAGCGCGGAGTGGTAGGAAATGGGGAAACCTGAGGTGCAACCGGTGGGGCTTCGTCGGCGTCCCACTGATTCAAAGGTCTCCACTCCTGCCATGCCCTCCATCAACTCGTCTCAACTCCTAACCGTGGGTCTGCTGGCGCTCGGCGTCGCCGTCGGGCCGGCCGATGCGAACCCCGCCAACCTGAAGGCGATGCAGGACCGCTACGGTCCGCTGCTGTCGCTGAGGCTTCGCGGTTGCGACACGTGCCATGCGCCGGACAAAAGCGCCGAGCCGGTGTTCAATGCCTCGATCGGGAAGCCGCATAACGCCTACGGGGCTCGGCTGATGGCGCTTGTCAGCGAAAGACCCGGCGGCCCCAAACGCGACATCGCGGATCGACTGTCTATGGCGGCGGGAGAGGACAGCGACGGCGACGGCGTGCCGAACGAGGTGGAACTCCTCGCCGATCACCATCCGGGGCGAAAGGCGGACCGTCCGACCGCCGTGGAGTTGAAGCGGGTTCCCGAGTTGAAGCGTCGCCTGGCGCAGCGGCTGCCGTCGTACCGCTGGCGGCCGTTTGAGGTCGTGAGCCGGCCCACACTCCCGAAAGTGCGCGATGTGGCTTGGGTGCGAAATCCCATTGACGTCTTTGTCGCCGCAGAGCGGGAGCGGGCCGGATTGAAGCCCCGCCCGGAAGCGCCGAAAGAGACCCTCCTCAGGCGTGTGTACCTGGACCTGATCGGCCTGCCGCCGACCCCCACGGAGCTCTCCGCCTTCCTCGCCGATCGTTCGCCGAACGCCTATGAGAAGGTGGTCGACCATCTGCTGGCCCGCCCTCAGTACGGCGAACGGTGGGGTCGGCACTGGATGGACGTGTGGCGCTACTCCGATTGGGACGGCTACAAGGCCGAGGTCAGGAACAGTCAACCGCACATCTGGCGCTGGCGGGATTGGATCGTGCGCTCCGTGAATGAGGACAAACCGTACGACCGCATGGTCCACGAGATGCTCGCCGGTGATGAACTGGCGCCCGGCGATCCGGAAGTGCTCCCGGCAACCGGGTTCCTGGTGCGGAACTGGTACAAGTTCTCCCGCCACGAAACGCTTACCAAGCTGATCGAACACACGGGTAAGGCGTTCCTTGGAGTCACGCTCAACTGCGCACGCTGTCACGATCACAAGTTCGACGCCATCTCCATGAAGGAGTACTACAACTTCCGCGCCGTGTTCGAGCCGTTCGACATCCGGCAGGATCGGGTGCCGGGGGAGATGAGCCTGGAGCGCGACGGGCTCTCAAGAGCCTTCGATGCGGAGCCGGGGGCCGAGACCTTTATGTTCCTGATGGGTGATGATCGAAAGCCGGACAAGACTCAGAAGGCGCTCCCGTCAACCCCCTCGCTCCTCGGCGGCCCGGCGTTCAAGCCGGCGCCCGTGAGGCTGCCGATGTCGGAGCAGGCGCCGGACCGGCGACCGTTCGTCCTCGATCAGCTTCAACGCGATGCACGCGCGGCGGTTCTCGCCGCCCGCACCGACGAGACGACGGCCCGGGAGACCGGTGACGCCCGTGGGGTTGCTTCGGCCGAGAGCCGGACGGCTGCTGCCGAGGCGTCGGAGGGGGCGTTGGTTGCGTTGCTGGAGGTGGAACGCCTGGAGGCGGACGGGAAGAAGAACACGCCCGAATGGAAAGCCGCAGCGGAGCGCGCCGTGGGGCTTCAGCGCAAGTCGGCGGTCGCTGCGGCGGAAGCGGAATGGGCGGCGGCGGAGTTCGCCCTGCAGCGCGCATCGGAGCCTGCCGCCGCAAAGCAGCGCGCCGCGGCCACAACTCGCCGGGACAATGCACGAAAGGCGCTCGAAGCAGCGCGGCTCGCCCTGGCGAAGCCGTTGGACGCGAACTACACGGGACGCGGACTGAAGATCTACCCCGGGGAGTCAACGGGCCGCCGTCTGGCGCTGGCACGATGGATCACGGATCGCACGAATCCGCTCGCCGCACGTGTGGCGGCCAACCACATGTGGCTGCGCCACTTCGGTTCGGCGCTCGTCCCCTCCACCTTTGACTTCGGCCGAGCTGGACGAGCTCCCACAAACCCGGCCCTGCTCGATTGGCTCGCGGCGGAGTTGATGGATGGCTCGCGATGGAAGATGAAGTCGCTCCACCGCCTCATCGTCACGAGCAGCGCCTATCGAATGGACACGACTTCCGATCCGGCCGCGCTGGCGAAAGATCCCGAGAACCGGCTTCTCTGGCGGATGAATTCCCGCCGTCTGGAAGCCGAGTCGGTGCGGGATAGCCTCCTTTCCATCGCCGGGAAGCTCGATCTGACGCAGGGCGGTCCGGAGTATGATCAGGACGACGCCCTCACCCGGCCGCGCCGGTCGATTTACTTCCGGCAGTCGATGGAGAAGAACGTCGAGTTCCTCCAGATATTCGATCAGGCGAACGTCGCCGAGTGCTACGAACGGGCAGAGAGCATTGTGCCGCAGCAGGCGCTGGCGCTGGCGAACAGCCCACTCTCCATCGCCATGTCGCGGACGCTCGCGGCGAAGCTGTGGGAGGATGTCGGCCGATCCGATCATGCGGCGGAGCGGTTCATCGACACGGCGTTCGTGTCCATCCTCAACCGCGCTGCGTCTGCGGCGGAGCGGCGGGACTGTGCGCGGTTCCTCCAGGAGCAGAGCAGCCGCCTGACGGACACCGCCCGGTTGACGCCGATCGAGTCCGGCGCCCCGGCGCCGGTGAAGGCCTCTATCGATCCGGCTCAGCGGGCGCGGGAGAGCCTGATCCACGTGCTGTTCAACCACAACGACTTTGTGACCGTGCGATGATCTTTCACGTCATGCCGGCGACTGCTGCCCTACCGTTCCGACCCGAGGACCGACTGCCATGACCGACCGACGCGAATGCGCGGGGATTACCCGCCGAACGTTTCTCGCCGACACCGGCATGGGCTTCACCGGGGTCGCCCTTTCCTCGATGCTGTTCAGGGATGGCTACGCCGCCGAGGGCAACCCTCGACCGGACGGCCGCCCGCATGCGCCGGCAAAGGCGAAGCGCGTCATTTTCCTCTTCATGATCGGCGGCACGAGCCACATGGAGAGCTTCGATCCCAAGCCGGAACTGAACAGGTACGCCGGCAAGACGATCGAAGAGACCCCCTATGCGGATACGCTGAAGTCCCC
This sequence comes from Actinomycetota bacterium, assembly GCA_005798285.1. GTDB lineage: Bacteria > Armatimonadota > SYMT01 > SYMT01 > SYMT01 > F1-80-MAGs030. Next base: position 14,532 of record SYKE01000052.1, on the reverse strand, counting down.
TTACCTCAAGGAAAACCTTCGGGAGGTGATTGCGGGGCTGCACACGGTCCACCCCAAGCTCTATCCCCTCCAGGTGCCCTTCAGGAAGTGGGGGGAGAGCGGGCTCGAGATCAGCGATTGGTGGCCGAACGTCGCATCCTCCGCCGACGATCTGGCGATCGTGCGGTCGATGTGGACTACGGACAACAACCACGGAGCCCAGCTTCAATTCATGACGGGGCGACACTCGCTGGAGGGCGGCTATCCGACGCTGGGTTCATGGGTGCACTACGGCCTCGGTACGCTGAATGAAAACCTGCCTCAGTTCGTCGTGCTTGGCACGCCACTGGCGGACTGCTGCGGCGGTGTGATGGGGCATGGATCCAACTATCTAGGCCCGGAGCACGCGGGAGTGCGGATGCAGGTCGACCCCCGCGCGCCGCTGCCCTTTGCGACGCCCGGCAAGGATCGCTTCGTCGAGGAACAGGCTGCGGAGTTCGACCTGGTCGCGAAGCTGAACCGGCAGGCGCAGATCCGCTATCCGGACGACCCGGCGCTTACCGCTCGCATCAAGTCCTATGAGCTTGCCTACCGGATGCAGACCGCTGTGCCGGACGTCATGCGGCTCGAGAACGAATCCGCCCACATCCGCTCTCTCTACGGGCTGGATCAGGATGCGACCCGACCGTTCGGAGAACTGTGCCTGGCGGCCCGACGAATGGCCGAGCGCGGGGTGCGGTTCATCCAGATCTACCATGGCAACAACGGCGGCGCAGGCGCGTGGGATGCCCATTCGGGTCTGAAAGCCGGACACACCAAGCTCTGCGGCCAGGTGGATAAGCCCATCGGCGGCCTGCTGAAGGACCTCAAGCAGCGTGGGATGCTCGACGACACCCTCGTGGTGTGGGCCAGCGAGTTCGGCCGAACTCCAGGAGCGCAGTTGGGAGATGGGCGCGACCACCACCCGTACGGATTCTCGGTCTGGCTTGCCGGAGGGGGCGTCAAAGGCGGCGTGGCCCACGGCGCTACCGACGAGATCGGCTTCCATGCGACTGTGGATCGGCACTACGTCACCGACATCCACGCTACCATTCTGCACCAGCTTGGCCTGGAGCCGAAGCTGCTGGACGTGCCGGGTCGACAGCGGCTGGAGATCGACCACGGGCATCCCATCAGTGAGATCCTCGCCTGACCGGGCGAGGATCTCTACCGGGTTGAGAGGACAAGCTACCGCTGAAGCCAGGAAGGCAGAGGCAGCTTCTCCGAGTTCTTCCACGCGGTGAGGTAGAGCGAGGCCAGGAAGCGGACCGATTCTCTTCCGCGTTCGATCCCGAATTCCCGGGCTTCCGGATTGGGGGTCCAGGCTTCACGTTCGTTTTGCGGCGGCAACCTGGGTTCCAACTCATAGGATCGATCGATCCGGCTCCGGCTGTTCTCGATTTGCGCCATCACGCCGGCGAACAGGTCCGGGATCGCCGCCGGCTTTTGCTGCATCGCCAGTTGCTCCGGCTTCAAATCCAGCCGCTCGATCAGCGAGTCCAGCCGTGCGTGAATGCCTGAGCGGGGCGACTTGCCGTCGGCGCCGGCCCGGCCGTCGAAGTGAATCGTGGTGTGCAGCGGCATGCAAACGTCGCCGGCATAATGGGCCAGAATGCCGGCGTAGAACTGGCACTTTGTTTGGATGCTCATGTTCGTCGGCCACTTGCGATGCTCCGCAAAGGCCACGGTCAGCTTTTCCGTCCACTCCGTGATGGAGTAGGGGACCGTTCCGGCGTTTGTCGGGTCTACCTTGAGCTGGCTGCAGAGACGGTAGTAGTCGTACCGAGTTTTGGGAAGCGGCTTCCCCTGTAGCAACTCGAAGTCGAGGTAATGTTCCGGGTCCTCTGCGGCGCGAAGGGTGGGTGTGGCGCGATTCTTCTGCACATCGGGATCGTAGGAGAGGTGACCGACGAGTTCACCCGCGCCGCGAAAGAACGCCGGGACTTCGGCCGGGAGAGCCTTGAGAGCGCCCCTTGCGATAACAGCATGGCCCTTCGGCCACCACGCCTGCGAGGGGTTCGCGGCCAGCAGGCTCAAGCACGCAGCGCCCACCCCGATCAGCCCGGCTGCACGGATGGAGAGAGTCATTCAGTGGAACCTCGGAGCACGCCCCGCGTGCTCTTGGTGCGATTACCCGTTCGGCTGTACGCGATGGTGACCGCTCGACGATCGAACTCTGAGCGGTTGGCGTCGGATCCGTGAACGATGAGCGGTCCGAAGAAGATGGCGCTCCCCGCCCGCATCGGTACGGGAACCGAATCCTCCCGTGGCTGGAAGTAGCCTGGAAGGAACAGGCCGAACGGCTGCGCCTTTCGGTCGTGCTCTAACAACGTGCCCCGATGGGTGCCTGGAACCATCTGCAGGCAGCCGTTTTCCGGTGTGGAGTCGTCGATCTGCAGCATGCAGTTCAGCATGGCGGGACGGTTGTCTTCGGTCACCCAATACGAGTAGTCCTGGTGCCAGGGCGTCACGGTCCCTTCCCGCGCTGCTTTCATCAAGAGCTTGCAGTGGTACAGCGAGATGTCGGGACCCAACAACTCCGCGACCACATCCAGCACTTCCTCTGACCGCACCAGGCGATCCAGGGCCGGGCTCACGAGTTCCGCGTGCATCAACTGCTTGATCTTCCGCTTCACGCCGGGATCGATCTCGTGCTCCCAGGAGACATGGACATCGCCGGGGACCGCGACCACCATCCGCTCGTGGAGATTCTCCAGGTCCGAGCGGATCTCGGCCACCCAGTCCGGGGAGATTACATCCTCTCGAACCAGGTAGCCGTTCTCCTCAAAGAACTCCAACTCCGTCGGGGAGAGAGTCATCGGTTCAGCCCACCGGTCGTTCAGCGCACCCAGCGCGACAGGTGAGCATGGCTTCGCGCCAGCCCATCCGCCTGAAGCGACCAGGTTTCGTTGTAGCGATAGTCTTCCAACTCCACCGACACCACATCATTGAAGCCATGGTCCTCCAGGCGACCGATCAGGCGGCACCAGTCCACCAATCCCTCGCCGGGGATGGTGTAGCGCCACCAACTCTCGCTGTAACCGACGGGCTTCCGGAAGGTGGGCCCCAGGTTTCCGTGCTCGTAGAGCCTCTCGTCGTCGAACGCGGTGTCCTTGCCATGCACGTGAACCACTCGGGAGCCGAACTCATCCAAGGCGCGCAGCGGGTTGACCCCGATCCGTACGAGGTGTGACGGGTCGAAGTTCAGGCCGAACGCCGGGCTCGGGACAGCCTCGAACATCGCGCGCCACATTTCAGGCGTACAGCCCAGGGCAGGGTAGTAGGGTCCAGGCCCGGGCCACCCTTCCATAGCAATGCGCACGCCCCGTTCCTCGGCGTAGGCGGCGACGGCGGGAAACGTACTCCTCCACGTCTCAAACGTGTCGCGACGCTTGCGGGAATGATCCTCGGGCACGAAGACGCAAAACATTCGCGTGCAGCCGTTGTCCGCAGCCGCGGCGATCGACTTCTTGCAGGCTTCGGCGCCGGCGGCCTGCTTCGCGGGATCGGCGCTGATCAGGTCTCTGGTCGCGGGCAGATCCACGGTTCCGATCTCCAGTCCGGCTGCGCGGGCAATGGCGGTGTTTTCCGCCGTGGCCGACGGCAGGTCCACCGAGCCGAAGCCCGTGCGTACGGCCCAGCCGCAGAGTTGATCGAACCCGAGCTCCCGGGCCTTTCCGGGGATGCGAAAACCAATCTTCACGAAGTTGTGCTCCTGTGCGCTTGAGCCGAGATCAGAGTCTCTGCCTCAGCTACGAGTTGTCGCTGCCGGCCCAGGCGCCCTTCCCCAGCAGAGTAAGGAACGCCGAGTCCTCGGCTTCGAGGGGGATGTCGACCCGACCTCTTCGGCGGCTCGACTCATAGGTGGCGAAAATGACCTCAGTACACCGGACCGCCTTGTGACTGCTAAGCTCGGGTTCGACACCCTGGTCGAGGCTGCGGACCAGCTCCGCGATACCGCGGTCAATCGCAATGCCGCCGTGCAGCCCCTCCTGAGTGGTGTAGCTTACCCAGCCCTGCGTGTGGATGTTCTGGAGCCGCAGGTGCGGGCGAGAGTTGTGGAGTTCCAGTGTCCCCTCCGAGCCGATGATCCGGTTGGCGCAGCCAATGTCCGCGTCGTGGCCGGTGAAGAGCAGGCCGAGGACCCCGTTGGCGAACTTGATCTGGCACAGGCCCTGGCTCTCCACCGGCACACCGAAGATCCGCTTCTCCTGCCGGTGATCGATCTGGCCGAGCACCCACTCCGCCGGTGTCTCCCCGTTGTAGAAGAAGAACATGTCCAGCCAGTGGGTGCCCCAATCGATCATGTCGCCGCACGAGCCCTCTATGCGCTGAACGGTCCCGATAGCGCCCTGACGGATGAGGCGGCGAGCCGTCTGGAACGGCTCCAGAAAGCGGCGCTGGTGGTTGAAGGTGAGCTGGACTCCCGCGGCGACGGCGGCCTGGTGCATCCGCCGGGCGGCGCCCCAGGTTGGGGCCATCGGCTTCTCGCAGTGCACCGCCCGAACGCCGGCTCCGATGGCTGCGAGAGCCATCGGCTCGTGGAGGTGCGGCCACGTGCAGACGCTCACGATGTCCGGCTTCACCACCGCGAGCATCTCGTGGTAGTCCAGATAGACGTCGGCTGTGCCGCCGTAGCGGCCCACGAAGTCCTCGGCGTTCTCCCGGCTGATGTCGGCCACCGCGGCAAGTTCGCAGCGGCCCGTTGCCAGGTAGCCGTGCACGTGCGCGTGCGACATACCGAAGCCAGTGGCGCCATCTTCCGTGCGCGGCCGGCCGCAGCCGATCACGGCCACTCGATAGTTGCTGCTCAACGGTTCCCTACTCTCGACAGCATCCGGCCTGAAGTCCGGCGAACCAGCGATCAGGCGTTTGCCGCGGCGTTCCGATCGTAGGTGATGATGTTGTCCCACTCCTCGGCGCTGGAGCGGGCGACGACAGCCACCACCGGCTCGGTGTCGCTCAGGTTGAAAACCTCGTGGGGGATACCCGGCTCGATGAAGATGAAGTCGCCGGCCGAGTTTTCCACCACGGTCTTGCAGCCCGGGCCGTACTCATGCCGGACTCGGCCGTGAAGGATGTAGAGCATCACCTCGAAGTCGACGTGGATGTGAGCAAACGCCACCCCCGACGGAGGGATGGTGGCGACGTTCATGGAGAGTTCCTTCGAGCCCACATTCTTGGCGGAGAGCCCGGTGTTGTACTCGATGCCGTTCCACTTACGCCAGCGGAGGTCGCCTCGGATGACGGAAATCCCGTCCCCGCCCTCTACCCGACTCTTCAGATCCTCTACTACACCCGCCATGCGCTCCCCCGGTGGGGCCGGTTTTGATACCGGCCAAAAGCACGTTTCCGGGGGAGTATCGCACAATCGGGAGGGGGATGGGTCCCCCCGACGCGGGCGTCAGGCCACCATCAACTCCAGCAGCTCGTCTCGAAGATCGTCGCCCGACAACTGTTCCCCGCGGGACCGAAGCGAGGTGGGGCGCAGCCGGTCGCCGAGCCGGCGCATCGCTTCAAGCACTCCGGAGTAGCGCCGGTGACGCGCATCCCACTCTACCGGATCGAACGCCTGCGCCTCGGGGCTGTCGAGCCATCGCGACATGCGCAAAGCGCGATCGCGAAGCTGGTCGTACCGACGCTGCAAATCGGCTTCGGTCTCCCGTCGCGCTCGCCGAACGCCGGCGTCTTCCAGGCCCGGCAAAACTCCTGCACCCTCTGTCCGCTTCATCCTCGTCTCCCAGTCCAGTGTCCGTAGTTCCAGTGCGTTGTGAACAGATGTTCGATATATTGTATCCCTGTTCCTGCGCGAGATGTCCACCTGAGAATCGGACTTCGAACGAAGACCAGGCACGCCCGAGATTCGCGCAGGGACTCCGTGGGCGGCGCTGTTTCGCGAGTTGGTGCCGAGGCCTGTGCCGGCTGCAGTCGGCTCAGGGCGAAGGATTTGTGCGCGGCCCCCCATGATCGTTAGGTGCGGCGGTACGGTGGGCCGGTTTCGGCGAAGGATGGGTAGCTGTAGTGCGAAGTGCTGTAGCGGCGATGGCCTTATGTGGAGCCTCCCTGTGCCTGGCGTTGGCTGGCGCGAGCGGTTCGCGGGCGGCGCAGCAGCGCGAGCCGGCCAGTGTGCTTTCTCCACACAATGAGGTGGCGCCGTTCTGTTACCGACCGGGGCACAAAAACGTCTGGCCAATCTCAGTGCGGGGCGCGGCGCCGGACCTCACCCCCGAGTTTCGAGCGCTTCGGGATGGAGCCGAACTCGCACAGGGCCGTTCGCTTGCGTTCGAGGGCGTCCGACTTCGGTGGACCCGGGATGGGGAACTGGAACTCGATCTCTCAAGCGGCGCCCCTCGAGCGCCGTTCCGGCTGGAAGTGAGAGCCGTCGGGTCGCCGATCCAGAACCTGGAGTTTCGTCCGGCGCCCCCGCTTCGGCCGATCTCGTATTACTCCGACTTCGGAGATGAGCTCATCGGGTTCTTTCACGACTCAGGCACGGGCCACTTCCGAGCCACCACGCAGGATGCCTTCGATCAGTACTTTCGGCGGATGCAGGCCCACGGGGTGTCTCGCCTCATTCTCTGGTTGAGTCCGTATCCCTACATTGCCGATCGCGCCAACTACGACCCTGCGGACTGGGTGGAGTATGAGGCGCAGGCAACCGCGATGCTGAATAGCCCGGAGTTGTCTGCCGTAATCCGCCGGCCGGGGCGCGTCAACAGTTGGGCCTGGGTGAGTCATCTGATGGCCATGCGGCGGTTTTCGGAATTCGGGCCGATGGTCGCCCGGAGCGCGGTGAAACACGGCATCAAGCTGGCGGTCAGCTTTCGGCCGTTCGAGCCCGCCGTCAGCAAGTACTACGATATCCCTCGGTTCGAGGAGTCCGGCCGCTCCCTCGGGTCGTTCTTCCCCATGGCCAATCCCCTGGTCAACCGTCGGCCGGAGCAGGTTGCGTTCGCGAACTACCGGCTGCTGCTTCAGCGGGCCGGAGCCGGTGAGCGAGCGGAAGCGGCGGCCGTGCGGCTCAGGGGGGCCGGCAACCTCGAGCGCTTCTTGAAGCGCTTTGCGGAGCGGGGCGACAACCTGCGAGTGATCGCCTCACCTTTCGCGCCGATGCAGCACGATGGTTTCATCCTGATTCGCAGGGCCGATGGGTCGTACCGGATGGGTCGGTTCGGCGAGATCGCGCGATCGGCCGGCTCGCAGCAGCTCCACTGGGATCGGTTGAAGGTCGAGCGGGGAGCCGACTCCACGCTCCTTATTTCCGGATTTCGTCTGCTGGCCGAGACGCGCTACCTCTGGCTGACCAACCCGTCAGGCGACGCCGCGGATGGACTGGACTTGCCCGCCGACTCGCCCTTGGAACTGCTTTCCGGAGGCGGAGAGCGATTGGGAAGGATCAACACTTACTGGTCGGCGTCCGGCGACGCGGCGGACGAAGTCGCGACGCGAGTCGCCGGGATCACGGCGGACGTTGGCGGCTTCTCCACACCTTTCTATGCCACCGAGGCGGCGGGGCAGCGCGCCGCCGCCGGTCCGCCGGTTCGCCGATTGGGATCCGAGACGATCGTCGTGGACCGGGGCGATCTCTGGTGTACCGAATTGCTCGACCTCAATCGACCGGCGGCCCGCTCACTCATCGTGCGTGAGTTACGGACGCTTCTGAAGCTCGAGGCTTTTGACGAGATCTTTCTGAACACTCGCTCCCACACTCAGCTCGCCGCATCGGAGGCCGACGGCTCGAAGGGAGTTCGCTCTGTGGCTCGATACCGGTCAGAGCGGGACTTCTTCTACCAGCATCTGGGGTTGGATCGGGCCTATGGTCAGGTGGAGCTTGCCGACGATCCGGAGTTCCGTCGTCTGGCGCGGGGCTCCCGAGAGGACCGCGAGAAGATCGCTACCTGGCAGCCGGGAGAGTGGACCGGGGTGTGTCAGCAGCCCAGCACGACCTATCGCTGGCGCTGGCTGCGAAATCGCGCTGTGGCTGCGGGACTGCGAAAACTGGCGAAAGAGCTGGAACAGGCGTTCCCTACCACTCGCATCCGTGCGGTGATTCCGGAGAGTGAGAGAGTGCAGGTGCCCACGGAAGACTTCCTCCAGCGCCTTCGGAAGCCGGACGGAGCTCCCTACGGCCGCACCTACTACCGCTCTATCTGGAACTCCAACAACATGATCCCTTCCATCGGCGAGGGGATGGCGATGCTGGATCTCAGCGGGACTCGGGTCGAGCCGGTGTTTGAGGGGATCCGGCTCCTCCCGGATATGGAGCCGTTTCGCGCCTTTGTCCGTCTGCAGATCGCCGACCTGGCCGATAATCGCGGTTCGTCGTACCGGGGACCGAGGAGTTACTTCTACGAGGGCCACGAGTCGCTGAGCTATGAGGGGGATGGCACACCCACCACGCCGGTCAAGATGTCGCACCGGGCGGGCCGAGAGGAGCGGATCTGTCACTTGCTCGCCCAGCGCGGTGAAATCGGCGAGGTCATCCTCTACGAGGCGGACGCCTGGGCCCGTTTCTTGCCGCTCAAGGATCCGGACTTCTGCGGCTACGGCTTCCTGGATCGCTGTCAGGCTCTGAAGTCGGGCCCGTAGCCTGTCGAGGCATTCCGTTCTGGCCGACGCTGGTCAGTCGAAGATAGGCTTCCGCGAAGTCGTGGTGAAACGCCGCTTCGTCGCGTGCGTACAACTCCACCCAGGCACGGCAGTCCGGATCCTCCACCAGTACGCGGTCGGTCGGAAGCAGGGGGTCGGAAAGCGGCGGGCCCGCCATCAGCGCCCGATAGTAGTTGTTCGAAAAGCTGAAGAGATCTTCGGTGAACGGTTTGCCGGCGGCCCGTCCCAGGGTGTGGGCGCCCGAAAGCGCCACCAGGTCCCGGGTGTGAAGCCCCATCTGCCGGAAGCGGCGTTTGAGACCGTCCGCTCCGCTGTCGTCAGGGGGTAGTCGGCCCTCAGATGAGGGAGACGCTGCATCGATTCGCCCCAGGGGCGGATGAATCATTGGCCCACCGCACGCCGCCACCGCTGCCGCGCCCCCGAGGGCAATCAGGTCGGCGAAGGAGACTTCCGGCGCCAGTTCCCGGACTCGAGTCAGTCGCCGAACCGCTTCTTCGAGGCCGGTGTTTTCCGGGCGAGAGAGCTCCTCAGGGAGCCGGATGGAGCCGTCTGCTCCCCCGGCGCCGGTGGCGGGATCGAACGCTGCCGCGTCGTGAAATGCGAGTCGAAGAAACGCCGGCGCCAGGTGGCGGGGAATCGCTTCCTGCAGAGCTCGCTGGAGGCGCTCCTCGAGCGACGCGTCTCCCCGGCACTTTGCCGCCAGGACCTCATGCAGCTCGAAGAGGCCGCCCTGGCCCTTGAGGCTCAGTTCCAGCGGTCCTCGCAGCTCAAACTCTTCTGCCACGCGGCTGTAAACCGAATCAGAAATTAGGAACGAGGCGCGGGCTTCCTTGCAAGCGCTCTCGATGCGGCTGGCAATGTTGACCGTATCGCCGAGGGCGGTGCGCTGGGTGTGACGGGGGTGGCCGATCTCTCCCAGCACTGCGGCTCCGAAGTGGACGCCGATGCCCATTCGCCAGGCGCTCCCGAAGTGCCGCATCAAATACACATTCAGCTCATCCAGAGCGGCGAGCATCTCTAATCCGGCCCGCACCGCATCGCGGCATGCCGCCTGATCCCCCTTGCCGCCGCCGTCGAAGAGCGCCATCATTCCATCGCCGATGTAGAGGTCGATGCGGCCGTGGTTCCGAAGCACCGCATCACCGGTCGCTCGAAAGTAGCGGTTGAGCAGGTGCACCACGTCATAGGGTAGAGATGTCGCCACGAACGGAGTGAAGTCGCGAAGGTCGGTGAACATCACGGCCACGTTGGCTTCTCGTCCCAGCCCCCCGGGAGCGTGCCCAAGCGCGAGTTCGGCGTCGGAGTCGTCCTTCACGAGCCGCCGCAGCGTTACCGGGCCCAGCACTCGGGCTCGGCACGCCAGTCGCACGTTTTCCGGCAGTTCGCGCCTGTTCGCCAGCCGCGACTCGGATTCGTCGCGGGGCCCGAGATTCGCCTCTCCTGATAGGATCAGCACCCGACACGTCGAGCAGCGAGCATTGCCGCCGCATGCGTGAACGTGGGGGATTCCCGCCTCCAATGCGGCATGGAGCACCGTCTCTCCCGGGAGAGCGGTTACCGAAAGGTCGCCTTCGAAGACAATCTTAGCTGTGTTCGAGCTTTGTGACATGAACTTCACCGCGCATCAACGCCGAGAGGGCGCCACCACCGCAACGGTCGAATCGACGGTGACCCGAGCTGGGAACGGCGATCCCGGGTCTCGAAACAAGGATCCCATTACCATGATCTTCAAGAAGCATGGAGAGCGACACATTTCCGCCTGGTGTCGCCCGGGGAGTTGTGGAGATGTGGGGAGACCGAGTTCGCTCGGCCGGGCGTGCCGTGTGCATCGCCCTGACGGCGTGGTGGCTGGTCCTGGGTGCGTCTCCGGCTCGTACCCAGGCTCGTCCGAACATCGTGCTGTTGTATGCCGACGACTGGCGGTACGACACGCTGGCGTGCGCCGGCAATCCGGTGGTGCAGACCCCGACCCTCGATCGGTTGGCGCGCAGCGGTGTTCGCTTCACCCGAGCCTGCGTCACCACGTCCATCTGCGGGGTGAGTCGTGCCACGCTGCTCACCGGTCAGTGGATGTCTCGCCATGGCAACCGCGCCTTTGAGCGCTTCAAGACGCCGTGGGCGGAGACGTATCCGGGAATGCTGAGAGAAGCCGGCTATTTTGTCGGCCACGTGGGGAAGTGGCACAACGGCCCTTTCCCGGCTGAGAAGTACGACTTTGCAAGGGCGTACGCCGGCAAGCATTACGTGAAGCGAGCCGATGGCACGATCGTCCACGTCACGCGGAAGAACGAAGAGGACGCGATGGAGTTTCTCCGGACCCGCCCTTCAGGTAAGCCGTTCTTGCTCAACCTCGCCTTTTTCGCCACTCATGCCGAAGATCAAAACCCGAAGCAGTACCTTCCGCAGCCCGAAAGCGAACGGCTCTACCGGGACGTTCGGATTCCTACGCCGAAGACCAGCTCCGATGAGCACTTCCGCAAATTGCCCCCTTTTGTCGCCAATGACATGAATGAGGGTCGCAACCGCTGGAAGTGGCGCTTCGACACACCGGACCGCTATCAGGAGTACATGAAGAACTACTATCGGTTGGCCACCGAAGTGGATACCGTGTGTGGACGTGTGATCGACGAGCTTCAGAAGCAGGGCATTCTCGATAACACATTGGTGATCTTCACCACCGACAACGGCTACTTTCACGGGGAACACGGTCTGGCGGACAAGTGGTACCCCTATGAAGAGTCCATCCGCGTGCCCCTGTTGGTGTGGGATCCCCGCCTGCCGAAAGACCGACGCGGCATGACGCGCGACGAGTTCGTGCTGAATGTAGATCTGGCTCCCACGATTCTCGCGATGGCGGGGCTCACCGCCCCCGTGGGGATGCAAGGTCGGAACTTCGCACCGCTCTACCTCGATGGCCCCGTGGCGGACTGGCGCACGGAGTTCTTCTACGAACACGCAACCATTCGCGATGTGGCGTTCATCCCTTCGTCCGAGGCGCTTGTGCGGAGAGATGTGAAGTATCTCTACTGGCCCGACTTCCAGCACGAAGAACTCTTCGACCTCGCCCGCGATCCGGGTGAGGAAACGAACCTGATTGCCGATCCCGGCTGGCGGGATCGGCTAATCGAACTTCGCGCCCGCTTCAAGGTGTTGAAGGCGCAGGCCAGGTAGGCCACGGCTCTGACGCGGCCGTGGCGAGTACGAGGGGTGGTCAGAGCGAGGAGGCGACGATGGATCCACAGTATCGGGTGGAGCGCTTCGGGATGTGTGTTCGGGGCGGCAACGTCCATCAGGTCGCGGCCTTGCTGCGTTCCTCTCCAGAGCTGGCTTCAGCCGGACTCAAGGGTCCCCACGGCGCCACTACTCCGCTCCACCTCGCGGCCGAGCGCGGGCACTTCGCCGTGGCGAGAACACTGCTGCGGTGCGGCGCCGATGTTCATGCTCGGGATGAGGGCGACAACGCTACCCCGCTGCATTGGGCGGCAGAAGGCGGTCATCTGGCTGTCTGCCGTCTCTTGCTCCAAGCCGGCGCCGATCCGAACGCCACGGATGATCTCCACGAGCGCGGCCCGCTCGGATGGGCGGTCGGTTTGCACGGGTACCAGCCCGAAGCCGCGCGCCTGCTCCTTCGAGAAGGCGCACGCTGCGACCTCTTCGCGGCGATCGGTCTCGGCGATCCGCAGTTGCTGGACCAGGCGCTCAGTTCGACACCCGATGCGGCGCATTCCCGGATGAGTCGGTTTGAGGGAGGCCGCACGCCGATTCACTTCGCCATCCAGCGCGATCGCCTTGAACTGCTTCCGCAACTCATCGCGGCGGGCGCCGATGTGAATCGCGTCTCGGAGAGCGGTGAAACACCGCTGCTGCTGGCGGCGATGTCCGGAAGGGCCGAAGCCGTCGAGCAGTTGAAGCGGCTCGGCGCCCTTACGGATCTCCCCAGCGCCGTCGCGCTCGATGACCCGGATGAGTTCGATCTTGCGTTGCGCCATGCCCCTCGTTCGCAAGTCGACGCGGCGCTGTGTGTTGCCGCGGCCATGGGTCGCGACGCCATGCTAGAGGCGGCCCTGGGCGCCGGGGCCGATCCGAATGCTCGTGGCGCGGCGGACTGGCTCCGAGGCGCACCCGCCCTGGTGCTTGCGGCGAACGGGAACCACACGTCGTGCGTGAGGCGTTTGCTCAACTGCGGCGCCCGTGCCGACGCCGTGTCGGAATACCCGGTTGCCAGCGCACTCCATTTCGCCGCCTGGAATGGAAACCTGGAAGCGATCCGGGCCCTCCTGGATACCGGCTGTCCGCTTCATCTTGAAGATGGCATGTTCGGTGCGGATGCGTTCGGATGGGCAGCAGAGAACTCACAGGAAGAGACTATCTCACTCCTCATTGACCGCGGCGACCGGATGGATCCGGCCCGGGCGGCGCACGCCGGGCGCATGGACCTGCTGATCAAGATGCTTGATCACGAGCCTGAGTCGCTGAACCGGGTGTTCGGCTGGGGAGCGGCGCTCCACCAGGCCGCGTTGCATGGGCGGCTGGAGATGGTGCGGCTGCTCCTGGAGCGGGGAGCGGACACCGGAATCTGGAACCGAGATGGCGATACAGCGCTGGAAGTGGTGCGTCGGGCCCGAGCTGGGACGCTGCGCCCCTCCAACCTCCCCACCCACCCAGAGATCGAAGGCTTGCTGCGTGAAGCCCGTTACAGGCGAGCTCGACGCGGATCCTGGTAACGTGGAGCCGAACGGAACGGTTCAACGGCAGATACGTTCGAGAATTTCCCGCGCTCTGATCAACGCTCGGGCACGATGGCTGATCCGATTCTTCAGCGCGGGGTCCATTTCCCCTACGGTGCATCCGTGCTCTGGCACGAAAAAATGGGGATCATAGCCGAAGCCGTTCGTTCCACGGGCTTCGTCTACAATCCGTCCTTCGAAGGCGCCCTCGGAGATCCAGACGCGGCCGTCGGGCGCGGCGATCGCGATCGCTGCCCGGTAACGGGCGGTGCGCCGCTCGGCGGGGGTCTCCTTGAGAAGTTGAAGAAGCGCCGCATTGCGGTCCGCCTCGGTCGTGTTTCCCCCGGCGAAGCGGTTGGAATGAACGCCGGGGCCGCCGTTGAGCGCGTCAACCTCGAGGCCGGAGTCGTCGGCCAGCGCCCAACCGCCCGACCACTCGGCTGCGGCTCGTGCCTTCAACTCGGCGTTTTCCGAGAAGGTGCTGCCGGTCTCCTCGACCTCGGGCATGCCGTCTGCCGGCCGGAGCACCAGCGGGAGATCGGACAGGAGCGCCCGCAGTTCGTCCATCTTGCCGGCATTTTGCGTTGCAATCGTCAGATGAGTTACACGTTCCACGTCGTTCCGGTCCTCCGGGAGCGGACGCTGCCGCTCCCCTGCGTCGAAGACGTGCTCAGCGCTTGATCGGGAACGGGATGAGCCCGGCCAGCGCTTCCTGCTGCAGTTCGAACAGCTTGCGGGCGCCCGCGGAGGCGCAGTCCATAAGGAGGTCCATCTGCTTCCGGGAGAAGGGATCGCCTTCGGCGGTGCCCTGCACCTCTACGAGGCGGCCGTCCCCGGTGAGGACAATGTTCATGTCCACTGCGGCTGTCGAGTCTTCGTCGTAGCAGAGGTCGAGGCACACCTGTCCTCCCACGATCCCGACGCTGACGGCCGCGAGTTGATCGAGAAGCGGGATGCGCTTCACCATGTTCTGCTTCTTGAGATGAGCCACGGCCTGCGCGAGGGCGACATAGGATCCCGTGATCGCCGCCGTGCGGGTGCCTCCGTTTTTGAAAGGGCAGGGCGCCGGTTGGGTCACTGCGGAGTACGCGATGATCCCGCGGGCCAATCGGCAGCGGACTCCGCGCGACGTGGGCAAGCCCGCCAGTGGACGCACGGTTGAGATCCAGCGCCTCAT
>SYKE01000051.1 GCA_005798285.1 Actinomycetota bacterium | reverse complement strand
GGACTTGTCCTCCCTGCTGCGAGATTCGCCACGTCACGGCCCTTTGACTCCCCTGTTTTCGGAAGCCCCCGTCCCCTTGCGCCGCCTCTTGCCCGGCCAGAATTTCCGGACTCCCCCTGGCCTTAGTTTCCGGACATCACAGCCAGTACCCCGACGCGATCGTCACGCGGAGTCCCCGATGCCGATCCGCGAACGGGCCGAAGTCGCCCCCCAGGATGAACTCGCCGGGCGAAACCCAGACGACCAGAGCGCCATCTCTTGGATTGAGCGCGATCAGTCCCGCCGGCAGATCCGGATCCTGGGGCATCGTTTCCACTCCGCGTCGTACGGCCGGCAGCCGAGACCGATCCAGGCAGCGCCGGCCCCGTGTGTCTCAGGCGTTTCTCGAGACATGATCCATCACGAACGCATTCCCAGGCGCAACATCCTCTCCGCGAAGTCGAAAGTCCATTCGCCGAAGCAGCCCCCCTGCGTGGGCGCTCCGTCTCAGCCCGCAGGCCTTCCACGCAGTAGGCCGGGATTTCAATCCCGGGCGGCCCCTGCACCTTCGTCCCAGCCTCCTGGGCCACACCTTTGGTTTCCCACCATCCAGCCAATGAAAACGTCATTGCGAGGAGTGATTTACGACGAGCAGCGCCTTGAGGCGAGCCTCGTGTCCCGCTCGAAGCACCCCACTCCCGGGGTGCGCTTCACCGAACGACGCGGCAATCTACGAGCACCGGGCCACCCAGAATCTGGCCCCCGAGCTGTGAGTACCCCCAGCTCAGAGCCCGTGTACGAAAGCCCCGGTTCTCGTAGATTGCCGCGTCGCTGTGCTCCTCGCAATGACGCTCTTGCTGATGGGTGCGGGGAACGGTGGGCGGGGCGCCTCGACGTTAGGGGAGTCCCGGCCCCGGGTGCCACGAGCACGCTCCGGTCAACCACCTTGCTCTGTGGCGGCCCACACACATCGGTTTCCCACCACCCCACCAACGGGCACGTCATTGCGAGGAGTGCTAGACGACGAACGGCGCCATATCGCGAGCCTCGTCTCCCGCTCGAAGCACCCCACGCCCAGGGTGCGATTCACCGAACGACGCGGCAATCTACGAGCATCAGGCCATCCAGAATTCGGCCCTCGAGCTGTGAGTACGCGCGTGCCGATCCCCAGGTGCGAAGACCCCGGATCTCGTAGACTGCCGCGTCGCGCTGCTCTCCGCAACGACCCCTCTGCGGAGTGAGGCGGCAAGCTTCGGGAAAGTGTTTCGTCCCCGACCAGGGCGATACCCAGAGTCCGCCGGCTGTTGAAACACGCGGACTGCATGTTGGCGGGAACACCGACGCCTGCTGCCGGTCGAACCGGGCCAGCACCAGCAGCTCCAGCAGTTCATACAACCCGGTCTGGATGCGTTCTCCCAGTAAATGACGATGACCCCGGGGCAGCTTCTCCAGCCAGGGCACAAACCATGCGATGAGATCGTGACATCGCTGGATCACAGGGAGATCATCCGGCGGGTTCAAGCGATCTCATCAAACGATTGTTGCAGATTCTCAAAAACCTCAGCCTTCGGCTGATGAAAGAAAGAAAAAGAAAGAAGGTACGTTCAGTCCTGGGGGGGCAACCGCAACCGGCCGAAACCCCAGGTAGTGGTGTACCCGTCGTCGATGAGGATGCCGTAGCGATAGGCCGCGCGCAGGTCGTCGGGATTGAGGTCCCACGAACCGCCGCGAACGACGGGGAAGTCGCGTTTCGACGGACCAGTGGGATCAGAAACCCCATTCTTCACACTGTCGTAGTAGTTGTCCGAATACCAGTCCGAGCACCATTCCCCCACGTTTCCCGCCATATCGTGCGCACCGCACCAACTTGCCCCTTGTGGCCGACCGCCGACTTCCGCTGGTCGGCCGGACAACCAATCCTGGCCGAAGACGGCAAGGCTCGCACTCAGCGCAAAACCACCCCACGGGTATTGTCGGTTCTCCGAGCCGCGAGCCGCATATTCCCATTCCGCCTCGGTCGGCAGTCGGGCGCCGGCCCACTCACAATAGGCCCGGGCTTCGTTCCAGTTCACCCCCACCACCGGCTGCTTCGGTGCGTTGAACCGCGGGTCAGTCCAGTACCTCGGCTGATTCACTCTGTTGCGCGAGCTCATGTAACGCTTGTATTGCTCGTTCGTCACCGGGTGCTGGTAAAATCGAAACCCTCGTGTGATCGTCACCGGGTGCGCCGGGCGTTCGTCGTCGCTTCCCTTCCCGGGTGGGCTCCCCATCGTGAACTGCCCCGGCGGAACCCACACCCACGTCGCTCCGTCGATGAGATTTACTCCCGTCGCTCCGACCGTCATCGCCGTCCGCCGCGGCGCCTGCACGGGACGGTCGACGCCGAAGAAGGAAACACTGCGTGCCCCCTCGCCCGCCCACACCCGATCCGCAGCGCGGCGAACTCTGCCTCGGCGAAGACGTCCGTTGTTACACTGGAAAAGGGGACTTGCTGCAGATAATCACTCTTGGGCTTGCTCAACCAGAGTCCAGCATCACCCTCTCCGGCCGGAAGCCAGAAGTCGAGCAAAAGCCTACATGTTCGCTTCACCGAAGGTGTTCAACCACCGATCGCTTCGAATCCTCTTCCCCTGCCATGCAGCGCCAAACCCAGTCTCAAACGGTCCACGCCTCAGCCTGAAAGATAGCGGTCGTAATCCCGGGGCTTGACCGGGAGATCCACAGGTTCGGGGTTTTAGTCGCGTCCGCGCAAGACCGCTTTCACGAGGCTGGTTCACCCGACTCCCTTGGGGCGCCGAGCCGGGTCGTAGTGGTTGGATCCCAGCTTTGCGATGCGAGTGTCCGCCCACCGCTACTTCTGCGGGGACGGGGGTGGGCGTGGCAGTGGTTGGGATGAATACGGCGTGGCGATCTTCGAAACGTTTCCTGGTTCCCGCTCCAGGCTCGTGTTGTTGGGCCGAATGGCACGAACTGGGGTGCACTTCCAGGACGTTTGCCGGCCGCCGCTCCACGGAACGGCCTTGCTCAACGTTTTGGCTGGACTCCCGCGTCCACGGGAGTGACGTACCCTCTCCTGTCGTGGAGAGACGGCTGAGTGTTCAGCCTACACATGGGCACGGTTTCCGGGCGAGCGCCCCCTCTTTGTTCACCACCGCACACCCCAAACGTCGGCATTCCCGCGAGAGCGGTTGGCAGTCTCTACCGTGAGATGGCTCGGTGGGTGTGCGCGAGAATACGGCGCCCTCCCGTAGTGAATGGATCGGGCTTCGTGGAGCGGGTATCCGCTCAGTGTGACGTCCGTGGGGATGGGCTGACGCTGTTGGATTGGCGGTAGGGTACGCTGCAAGAAGACGTATCTGTGACATCGGGGAAGCGCAGACGGAGCCGGCAAGATGCCGGCGCTCCCAGGGGGCCGCTTGTCGCAGCGCTATCCCCGCGTCAGGATCGGGGACCAGTCGGTTTGTTCTCCGACGTCGGTGAGACGGCGGATGCGGCCTTCGAAGGGGTACGTCAGGCGCTTGTGGTCCAGGCCGAGGAGGGAGAGCAGGGTGGCGTGCAGGTCGTGCACGTGGACGCGGTCCGTCACGGCGCGGAAGCCGAGCTCGTCGGTGGCGCCGATCACCTTGCCGCCGCGAATGCCGCCGCCAGCCAGCCAGCAGCTAAAGCCGTAGGGGCTGTGGTCGCGGCCGCGGTCGCCCTGCATCACCGGAGTGCGGCCGAACTCTCCCACCCAGAGCACCAGCGTGCTGTCGAGCAGGCCCCGGTCCTTCAGGTCCGCGAGGAGGCCGGCGATGGGACGGTCGGTGCGGGAGGCGTTGCCTTTGTGGTTGCCGGGACAGTCGCCGTGGCCGTCCCAGTCGCTGGCGTAGAGCTGCACGAAGCGGACCCCGCGTTCGACCATCCGCCGCGCCAACAGGCACATCTTGCTGAAGCGGTCGGTGGGGCCCTCCCCCACGCCGTAGCGCTTCCGGGTGGCGGCGGCTTCCTCGGAGAGGTCCATCAACTCGGGCGCCGCGGTCTGCATGCGGAAGGCAAGTTCGTAGTTGGCGATCCGGGCACTGAGGCGACTGTCGTCCTCGCGGCCGGCGAGGTGCGAGCGGTTGAGCGCCTGGATGCGGTCGATCAGGCGGCGCTGCTCTTCGCGGCCGAGGCCCGCGGGGACGGAGAGGTTCTGGATCGGGGCGCCCTCGGAACGCAGCAGGGTGCCCTGATACACGGCGGGCAGGAAGCCCGAGCCGTAGGCGGAGCTGCCGCCGTTTCGGATCACCGAGTCGGTCATCACCAGATAGGCGGGCAGGTTCTCACTCTCACACCCGAGGCCATAGGTCACCCAGGCGCCGACGCTGGGGTGGCCGAGCAGAAGGGAGCCGGTCTGCATCAATGTCAGGGCGGGACCGTGAATGAACGATTCGTGGTAGCACGAGCGGATAACGGCGAGATCGTCCGCGTGGGCGCCGAGTTCGGGGTAGAGTTCGGAGATCTCCAGTCCGGAGCGGCCGCACTTCCGGAAGGGGAAGGCGCCGCCCATCAGTTTGCCTTCAGAGGCCTGCATAAACTGCAGGTTGAGGTCCGCCGAACGATAGCTTGCGGGCAGCGGCTGGCCGTTCAGTCGAGTCAGCTCCGGCTTCGGGTCGAAGGTCTCGAGCTGGCTCGGACCGCCCTGCATGAAGAGGCAGATGATCCGCTTCGCGCGGGCCGGAACGTGCTGCGCCCGGGGCGCCAGTGGGTTGGTCTGAGCGGCCGCGGCCCTTTCGCTTTCCAAAGTGGCGAGCGCCACCGAGCCGAAGCCCATCCCGGCACGGGCGAGGAACTCCCGGCGGCCCACTGCCCCCATTCGTCCGGCGCATCTCTTCACGGCGATCTCCCCCTCAAATCCGGACCCGGCGGTTGGGCGCCGGCCGTCAGTCCACAAATGCAAATTCGTTCAGGTTGAACAGCAGCAAGGCGATCCTGCCCTCCGCCGATGGCACGGTGGCGCGGTTCCGGCGCCCCTCGTTCAGCAACTCCAGCGCCGTGCGGCTCTCCTCGGCTGCGGGCGCCCGGCCGAGCGCCACACGCCACGCCCGCTCGATCCAGGCCCGATCCGGCGCGCCGGCGGGCGAAGGGGCGGTGGCCAGATCCCGGCTCACTCGCGCTGCGAACTCCTCCGCCCGCTGCAGCGACGTGCGGTTGTTCAGGAACCAGAGCGCCTGCGGGGCGACCGTCGTCACGTCGCGGCGCGGGCAACTCTGCGAGTTCACGGGGGCGTCGAAGGTCTCGAAGAGCGGAAACCGGAAGTTGCGGCGGACCAGCAGATACAGTCCGCGGCGGCGGTGCTCCGAGGCGTCGAATGGCACGACCCACTGCCAGCGGTCCCGCAGCGCTGTCATCTCTTCCTCCGAGAGCGGCGGCATCACCGGTCGACCGCCCGCCTTCAGGTTCAACGTGCCGGAGACGGCGTGCACGGCATCCCACAGTGCTTCCCCCTCCAGCCGGCGCCGGTTCATCTTCCAGAGCCATTTGTTCTCACCGTCCGCGCGTTCGGCGGCCGCATCCCGGTGCGCGGAGCTCATCCGATAGACGTTCGACAGCACCACCAGGCTGTGCAGCTTCTTCATGCTCCAGCCCAATCCGCCGGCCGTCCCCGACGGACGCGCGAACGTCGTCGCGAGCCAGTCCAGCAGCGCCGGATGGCTCGGGGCGCCGCCCATCCGGCCGAAGTCGTTCGGCGTTTCCACGAGTCCTCGCCCGAAGTGCCACTGCCAGACGCGGTTTACCAGCACCCGCGCCGTGAGCGGATGCTCGGGTCGCGTGAGCCAGAGTGCCAGCTTTTTTCGGCGGCTCTGCTCGTCGGAGAGATCGGGCAGCTTCTCCCGGCCGTTGCCGAAGACGGCGGGGAGCGCCGGCCCCACAACCGCTCCCGGACGGCTCAACTCACCCCGGTGCAGAATGCGGACGGGCTGATGGAGCGCCGGATCGACGTGGCCCAGCGCGGTGATGGACGGCGGCTCGTAGAAACCATCCCACGCCCCTCCCGGCGCATCGGGGATGTTCTCGGGGATCTCCAGCGCTGCGTTCGTCACCCGGTCCGAGAGTTGGCGCCGCTCTTCCTCTTCAGCCGTCGTCAGTGCGCGGCCGGCCGTCCGGGACCGAAAGGCCCGGAGCGCCTTCAACGCCTCGGCCAGCGCCAGAACGCGCGGATAGTGCTGCCGGTGACTGGCGATCGCCATCGCGTGCACGATCGGCACTTCCGTGTCGCGGCTGGGGGCGAAGACGGCCTGCAGCGCATAGTAGTCGCGCTGGGTGAGCGGATCGCTCTTGTGATCATGACATCGGGCGCAGCCGACGGTGAGTCCCATGAACAGCGAGCCGGTCAGGTCGGCACAATCCGTCAACCACTCCGATCGAATCTTCTTGCCGTCCATGTTCGACTCATGGATCTGCGGGCCGAGCGTGTAGAGTCCCGTCGCCGTCCGGGCCTCGAGGGCGCGCTTCTTCGCGGCGGGCAGCACATAGCTGCCGTCCAGCGAATAGTCGCTGGGAAAGAGTTCGTCGCCCGCGATCTGCTCCCGCACGAAGCGATCATACGGCTTGTCGGCGTTCAGCGACTGCACCACGTAGTCGCGATAGCGCCACGCGTTCTTGTAGTAGATGTCCGTCTCATAACCGCCGCTGTCGGCATACCGGGCGGCATCCAGCCAGTGACGCGCCCACCGCTCGCCGTACTGCGGTGAGGCGAGCAATTCGTCGACCAGGGTCTCGTAGGCCGTCGGCGACGGGTCGTCCACGAACTTGAGTACACGCTCCGGGGTCGGCGGGAGCCCAATCAGGTCAAAGGTGACCCGGCGGATCAGGGTGGCGCGCTCGGCGGGAGGCGCCGGCCGGAGCCCCCGCCGTTCGAGCTCGGCCAGCACGAAGGCATCCACCGGTGTGCGAACCCAATCGGCCCCCCGCACTTTGGGCACAGCCGGACGGATCGGTGGTCGGAGCGACCACAACTCGCCCGCGCCGAGCACCCCGGGAGTCGCCGCCGCGCAGAGAGTCGACATCAGCGCCGGCAGCCACCACTGTCGAAGCATCCGGCTCGGCGCCGGCCCTGCCCACCGCATTCGCGCCACCTCCACCGCCTCCGTCCACCGGCGCGAAACATCCTGCCGGCCCGGAAAGCCACTCTGCGGTTCGACGGCGCCCGCGGCAGCGCCTTCAGGGGCCTCAGGTAGGGACGGCGCCGCCCGCGCACCGGGCCAGGTAGTCCTCGGCGAAATCGATCTTGAGCTCGATCCACATCGGGAGGTGGTCCGACATCTGAAAGGTCCGCCACTGTTTGTACGCCAGAGTCTTCTTGTGTGGGGTTACCGCCTCATTGTAAGTGGACCCGATGCGGGGGGCGAAGCTGGGCTCATCTTCCAGACGGTACATCGACTCGTAGAAGTCCAGGACTCCCGCCCTTCCGGTGAAGACAAAGCGCTTCTCGTGCCCCAGAAAGGCAATCTGATCGTAGTACTTGGACTGATCGACATTGGACCCTCCCACCGACTGCAGGGCTTCAGGAATGATGAAGCCGGCATCCACGATCGCCTGGTAGGTCGCGTCGGTGGGCGAGAAGATGTTGAAGTCCCCGAGGATCGCCAGGTTCTCCGGCCGTCGAGTCCCCCAGGTGGCTCTCGTCTTCTCGGCCAGGAGCGTGGCCAGATCTCGGATCTCCGCCAATCGAGTCGGCTCGTCGGCGACGGCCTCACCGTAGTAGATGTGCGCTGTGCAGAGATTGAAGCGCACCCAGCCGGCTCGGAAAGAAGCGATGTAAGGCGTGCGCGCAAACTGTCGCACGGCTTGCTGCTTATCCGGTGGAAGGACGACCTCGCCCGCGAGACCATCGAACCGAACCTTGCGCTCGTCGTAGAGGTACGCCATCCGCTCGCCGTTTCCGGCGGTCCCAAAGGTGATGTCCGTCACGAGGTGCTTCCACTGGCTGCCGAGGATGCGCTTCAAACGCTCCAGCGCCTCGAGATCCTCACGGACTTCCTGGATCGCCACGAGATCGAAGCGCGAAATGATCTCCGCAATGTAGTAGAAGCATTCCTGATCCCGCTCCCCGTACTTCGGCGAGTCAAATTCCCGAATGTTCCAGGTCGCGAGCAGAAGCGAGTCCTGCAGCGTTCGCAGCGGAATCTCCCTCGAAAGCTGCGCTCGCAGGCGGATCAACCCCTGGGCCGTGGCCTCCATCCCATTCTTCAACTCATAGTAGAACGGCATTCCTGTTCCTCCGGAGTTCGGCTCCCTCAAGGCCGCGGGCGCGAAGCCCACCCTTAGGCAGCGTCAGCGAATAACCGCTACACAATGACCTTCTCGCGATCCTGGGCATCCCATCGGTCCCAGACCTTCCTTGGCGCGATGATGTAGTTCCACTCTCCGTGGAACGTACTCTGCACCATCTTCAACCCGGCTATCTC
>SYKE01000050.1 GCA_005798285.1 Actinomycetota bacterium | reverse complement strand
TCGGGTTCCCCCATCGTCGGGATGAGGCCGACGCAGGCCTTCAGGCGGCGCGAACGGCCGAGCTGGAGGCGGGCGTCACGCTGCGCCCAGACCATCGGCACGGCGCCGAGGATCAGGATCGCCGCGGCAACCAGAGAAGAAACGCTTCGTCGGTGCATCGTCATCCTCACAGCAGAGGGTTCCCCTCATAGAGCAACTGCCCGACCGGGAGCCGGGGGAGCAGCGGCAGGATCTCCACGTAGCTGTTGTTGGTCATCGCTTCGGCAACAACGGCATCCACATCGCGGAGGTTCGAAGGCGGTGCGGTCGCGCCCGCCGGAAGCGGCGCCGACCAGCAGATTTCTTCCGATACGATGTCGTTCGCGACGTCTCGGCGGTACGGTCGCAAGAAGCGCACCCGCACCATCCGCCGCATGTTGCCCTCGTATCGATAGCTGATCCGAGGGCTGAACAGCGAACGACCGCTGGTGATCCAATTCGCGGCGTTGTCCGGCGAAGTGGGCGGCCAGATGCTCGGATCGTTGTCCGAGTTTCCGTTCGCTCGATTGAAATCGAGATCGGTCACCCACAACCGGCTGGTCCACAGAGCGGCTTCCGAAGGCTCGGCCGGGAAATTCTCCACAATCGACCCGATCACCTGAATGTCGATGTTCAGCGGTTCGTTGTAGAACGGGTGCAGCAGCGGGGACTGTGTTCCCGCCGGGTTGGGCGACAGGGCCGGACTTCCCGGCGGATCCTGGAAGACGTTGTCCTGGCGTCGACCCGTGTTCAGGTAGCGGGCCCGGCTGTCCTCGGGGCGCAGGTTGAAGAATGGCGGCGGGATGACGAACCAGGATCCGCTGTAGGCGTACATCACCGCTTCGACCTTGATCGGCAGCGGCTCGCTCGTGGGAAGCGCCGCCACGCGGGAAAGCCAGTACGGCTGCCCGTTGTAGGTGCTCACCGGGTTGGCGCCGCCATTCGGATCGTCCTTGGGGCCGCACAGGATGCGGTATACGCCTTCCAGACCTGCGGGCAGCGGAGCCGTGAGGGCAACCGAGCGGCCCTCGAAGTTCCCCGGCTGGCCCTGTCGGCTGAGGAAGTTCGTCTCAGCCCATGAGGGCCGTGTGCCGGCAGCGATCTGGTGGAAGAGGAATGACCGTGTGGGAACCGCCCCGAATGGGGGGGCGTTGAAGTCGATCCGGTCTCGCGTCCAATCCGGCCAGGGAGTCGCGGCGGGCGCCAGGATCGGCTGGAAGATGTTGATGGCCGTTTCCGAGCTGACATCTCCCTCGATGGCCGAATGCCTCATGTGAAGGAGGTAGTTGGGGTTGGCGCCGTTCACCGGCAAAGCCCGGGCCGAACTCACCGTGATGTCGAGGTACCGGTCCTGCGGAACGGAGTAGTGCCACTGAGTGGGCTGACCTGAGTCGGGATCCCAGCCATGGGGCTCCACAACCACATCCGGTCCCGGGTCAACTCGGGTGAACGCGGTCGGGTTCAAACAAACATAGTCTTGCGCCAGGAGCGCCACCTGAGAGCCCACCTGGCCCGGAGGCCGGATGATGTTGCCCTCAATGTAAATGGTTCCGCCGGAGACGATGGTGAGCTGCTTCGGCAAATCCTGGTAGCCCACCATTCCCCGCACGCGCACACTGCCTTCGCAGTAGATGACGCCGTTTTCGGGGTAATCGAAGTCGCGCACCTGAACCGGGTTGACGAGATTCGCCGTGCCGCCGGTCGGGGTTCCGGTGACATTGGTGAGGCTGTAGAAGTGGCGAGGCGTCACGGATGAGCCAATGGGCACGTTGAGCTGCCGAATGTCCGGATCGGTCCGCGTGATGCGGATCTTCGGCATCGGCCGACCCTTGACGGCATCGAAGACTGGAACGAGCTGGAGTTCCGCGATCTCCCGGAGCGTGCCGGTGGTGGCGTCCTTCACGGCGGGCACATACTGGTCGGCATACCAGCCGGTCCGCTCGCCGGAGCGCTGCAGCCACTCGCTCTTCACGCGTCGCCGATCATCGGGGTACTGAATGTCGGCGTAGTTGTCGACGTAAAGCCCGCGAGCTCGAATGGAGGGCGGGAGAGCCGCATCGGTCAGGCCATACCACCCCGAGTTGACGACACGCCCTCCCTGCACCTGGATCCGGCCGCCGCTGTCCCGGGTGAGCTGATGCCAACGGCTTGCGCCGGTGATGGGGTCCACCTGGTCGAGCACCGGAGCATCCACGACTCGCGTGCTGCGAGAGCGGGCTTCCGCGTCGGTGCGGAGGTGCCGCTCGTCGCGCACGACCTTCTGCGAGGCGCGGCCACTGGTCAGGAGGCGCTGATACAGCGGGGTTTCAAAGTTCGGATCGGTGCTGGGCAGCCCCGGGAGCGCCAGCAGTCGGGTGTCGTTGGTGGGGTCGTCGTCCTGACCGTCCGGAGGAACCACGGTTGCGCCGGAGCTGCCCGTGTTGGGTCCGCCGGTATCCGCCACGACGTCAATCCTCAGAACCGGATCGGAGGCGGTCGGGTCGGCGGCATCCCGGTTCGAAACCGCGGCGAGGGAGATGTCTCCCTTGACAAACAGCCCTTCCCCGCGGCTCGGGTAGACCCGCAGCACGCTGCGGCCGTTGAACTTCACCGAGGTGTTCGAGCGGATGGAGCCCTGGTAAACCGTCGGGTACTCCACCAATTGGGTCGGCTCGCCGGCGGCCGTATTCGGCTGGCGGAACGCCGGAACGCCCAGGTTGGCCGGTCCGCGCTCATTGGTTCGGTTGGTGATCCACCAGAGTTGGTCCAGCAGGCCGATGCTCACCAGCGCCTCGATCTTGCGGACGGGACCGGTGATGCGAGGCTGCGCGGGATCGCGAAGAAATGTCGGATCGTTCGGATCGTACTCGCCGGGCCGGCCGACCGATTCGATCAGCAGCATTCCGGAATTTGGATCGAACTGATCCCGGACGCCGGCAGCCTCGCTCGCGGCGCTGGCCGGCTGGAATTGCGGTCGATAGGTCACGCGAAGCAAGCAGCGACCCCGACCCATCGGGATTCGGACGTATGGGTTGAGCACGCGGCCCGTCGTGGCATCCCGGGGGTTCAGGTACTCAAAGTCCGGGTCCAGTTGTCGGGCGGCAGCGATGGCGGCGTTGGCCGCGTTCGGGAGCGACCAGAGCGGATCGGTCGCGCGTGGTCGCCAGTCCGCGCCCTCCGGACTGTTCTTCAACTGTTCCGATGCGTACTGGAGGCCCGCCATGGCCAGGCTCAAGGCATCGTCGGTGTTGCCCTGTCGACCCACGCGCTGGAGGTTACTCAAGACAAGCGTGACGAAAACTCCGCCGAGCAGCACCATCAAGAACAGGATGGAGAGCGCCATGATCAGTGTCTGACCACGGCGGTGGCCCCGGCGGCCCGGTACCGAGGGAGCGCCGGTCGCCGCCGCCCGATTCGCTCGGTGAATCGCACCTGTCATAACCGCTCTCATTCCATCCTCCGGTCGAACTGCACCGGTTCCGCCGGCGGCGCTCCGTTTCCAGGGCCTCGCGGCAGTACTGCTTGCGTTGGGCTTCGGATGATGCGACTGCGCCGCATCCCGACCCACGTATCGGACCTTCACCACCTTGCGTTTGTTCGACGAATCGATCACCGTTTCAGGTTCCGGATCGCCACTCGCTCTGAAACCTCAAACGGGAGGATCTCCGCCCGGCGCTTGGTGTACTCCACGACGCCGAGATTCACGGTCATCAACTCGCGGGTCGCGTAGCTGACCTTGACGATATCGTTGCTTCGATTCGTCTGGAACTCGTACTTCACCATAAGGTGCTGGGTGAAACCCAACGAAGCCGGACCCACTGACGTCCAGATCCCCGGCCGCCGATCGGACAGCGTGATGATGCCGGAGCGGTAGTCGATGGCATACTCGTCTTCCTGCAGGTCGCCCTGGGAGATGGGGTGGTCGTTGCGACCCAATCCGGTCCATCCGGCCCGCCGCAGCGGCTCGGTTCGAAGGATGGCGCCGGAGGTGTCCACGAGCGTCACCGTCTCGCTGCCGGGAGCGACGGAG
This sequence comes from Actinomycetota bacterium, assembly GCA_005798285.1. Lineage (GTDB taxonomy): Bacteria > Armatimonadota > SYMT01 > SYMT01 > SYMT01 > F1-80-MAGs030. The sequence continues at coordinate 30,125 of SYKE01000050.1, read as the reverse complement.
GTGTAGTCCTCAAGATTTGCCGAAGCCGTCTCGATGGTTTGCTGGCGCGTTCGAGCCGAGCCGTAGGCCACCGGCATTCCCGTGTTCACATCGGTCTCGTTGTCGCCCTCCAGGCCCGCCGTGTTCACATCGTCGCCGAGCTGAACCAGAAACCCGTTCAGGTCGATGGTGGCGGAGAACGCATCGCGGTACATGCTCGCCAGTTGGCCGGGGAAGCGCGCTTCCTCACCGGACTCCGCGCCGTCCAGCGGCCGATTGCGACGCCGGGGAAGGCTCAACGACACCACGCCCCGGATGGGATCGAACGCCACCAGTCGCTTGCGTGGGGCCGGGGTCTCCGAGTCGAAAACCAGCTCCTGCACCTGAGCCCCGCCAGCCTTGGGGACCGCAAACCCGAACACCTGAATGTGCGGGCCCTGGACAATGCCTGCGGAAACGGCGTTCGAAACCCGCAGCGCATCCGGGATCGCGAGATCGCCTTCGGCCGCGAAACCGGTCGGCATGGCTCCTGTGAGCACCCAGTTTCCGTACTGCGTCGAGTAGTCGGTCGCCGGAAGGTCGGTCGCCGCCGCGAAGCCGCTCAACTGCACCTGGCCCGCTGCCCGGTTAGGCTGCGCCGAGTCATTCTCGAAGGGAGTCGTTGCGAAGTTGACGACCGAGCTGGGCACGAACTTGCCGGTAGAGGAGTTCTCCACCCAGCGGATCACATCGGATGCATCGTCCTGGATGATGGCTGTGGAAGACTCCAGCCACCACTGTGAAAACGGTTTGGTCAGGCCCGAAACCGGATCCCGAACGGGGGTTGCGTCGTAGAAGAAGTTCGCCGCGCCGAAGTTCGCGAACTGGGGCGCCGCCGGATCGAACTCCACCCGATAGAGGACGTAGGTGTTCAGGTAGTTCCCGCTGCCGGCTTTGAACGCCAGCAGGTTCTGATAGAGCGGCAGGCGCGTGGTGGTATCCAGCAGCATCGGATTCTTCAATCCGACGAAGTACGCCGTCACCCGCTCGTCCGGCTCCAGCGGCTGCTGCACCTTCAAGTCGACCTTCGCCGCAGGGTGCCGAGGGCAGGTGTCCAGCGCGATGGCGTCATCGAAGCGCGGGTCCCGGCCCGGAGCGATCGAGTCGATGTCCTGGGGTGTGACGTAGTGGTCGGGGGTTCCCGTATTCAGCTCGGAGGCCCGACAGAAGTAGCGGTGCTTGGGCAAGCGGAAGGCGATGACGCCGTTTCGGAGCACGTACGGCTCGGGCCGGGCGCCGGTGTCCGGGCGGGGCCGGTTCTTCGGGTTCACCCAGCGATCGAAACCCCAGACGGTGACATCGCGAGGGGGGTAGATCACCATCGCGTTCGACAGATCCCGAGTGACCCTCCGCATCGCGGCCCGTACGGTGTCCTGTCCGCTCACTTTCGCCTCGGCGCGGCTGGTGAGGTCCAGCACTCTCGAAAGCGGAATGAACAGCAAGAAGAGGAGCACACTGGTGATCCCGATGACCACCAGCATTTCGGTCAACGTGAACCCCTGTCGGAGCCCGGTTCGGCGCACCGACCGTGTGATCGGACGTGGTCTCGATGTCATGACGGACGCTCCCTGGGACTAACGCGAGTAGAGGCGATTGAGAACCGTGGTTCTCTCACGCGAACGGAACTTACCGGCCTCGCGCCAGACAATGCGTGTGTGGAACGACGCGCCCCGGATGCCGCGGATGATCACGCTGCCCGGCAGCACGTCCGAGTCGGATCCGCTGTCCGCGGCGCCTTTGGAGGGGTCGGCATCGGAGTGCGCCACGCGAAGCCACCAGCGGTTATCCGGGAGCTCCGTTCCAGTTCCGGCGTAGCCCGCGGTCGGTCCCGATGGAAGCCCCGGCGACTGGATCTTCTGCAGTTCACCGGTCACCGTGTTCACGATGCCCGTATTTCGGTTAATCCAGGTGTAATCCACGGTCACACCCTTATCGGCATCCGTGGAGTTCACCAGCACGTAGCCGTACCCATAGCCGGGGTAGTACTCCCGGTGGCGCATATTCGCCAGCACGTTCTGGAAGGTGTAGTTGGTGGCCGGTTTGAGCGTTGCCACCGCGTAATCGTTCACCGACCGGTAATACACGCGGATGTGTCGACCGGCGATCGGGGTCAACCCGGTAAGCGGCGTCCCACCCATCGCATCGGGAAGCCGGAACCGCACGTTCTCGCGCAGCACCACAACCCCGGCTTCGTAGTCGATCTCGCCGTTCGTGTTGTTGGCGCCCGGATTGATGTTGGTGCCTGCCTTCTGAAGGGTCAGGCTGTCGATGACGTACCCGGTCTCCAGGTCGACGATGACCAGATCGACACCCGGAGTGCCGTTGCGCTGAATTCCCGTGAAGGGTCCGCGGCTGTAGGCCGGGTAGAAGCGCACCAGACCCTGGTACTCAAAGGTGGTATCGACGGAGCCCGCCGATCCCAGCACGGCCGGGAAGTTGATGATGTCTTCGATGTCGGCGATCCGCTTGATCGGCCCCGTTGCGACGCGGAGCGTGTGGGTTCGATTACCGGCGGTTGCCGTCGGGTCCGCAAACTCCTGGGCCACGACTTCGTCCTGATGCAGGATGTGCCAGTCATCCACATCGTAGTCCAACCGCGCGGTGAGACCCCGGGCCGTTTGCTTGGCGAGCTGCTGGGTCGCTGCGGCGGGATGGAAGCCGAAGAGTCCGAAGATGGTGTCGTAAACCTTGAACTCGTAGGGATCGATCTGCGTCTGACCCCGCGACGAGTCCGGTGAGAAACGCTGGTTCAGGGCAAGCTGGCGGAAGCGGCGGTGCACCAGGTCTGAGCCGAGGTCCACGGTCCAACCCGCGAGCAGTGCGCTGTTGATCCGCCAGACGCAGTCGGCCGGGATCGTGACCCCGGGAGCGCCGGCGACCAGGAGTTGACGGGTGGCGGCATCGTAGGTGAAGACCCGCTGCGCCTGCCCGTTCACCAGATTGAACTCCATGATCTGGTACTGGGTCGGGTTGCCCGCGGAGTCGAGCGTGGGGGCGGCGCCCGCCGGGACGTAGAGACAGTTGTCCGGGAACGTCTGGCCGCTCTGACCGGAGTTGTCCCGATAGCTGAAGGCCACCTTGTAGCGGCGTTCGTAGTCCACCATCACGAAGTACATCGTCCGGTTGACGTAGTTGATGCCGTAGCCGAACGGGCCGGTGTTGAAGAGCGACTCCACATTGCCGGCGGAAGGCACGTCCTCGAACTGCACGCGATCCTGCGGCGTGGCGCCGTAAGCGGAAACCCCGAGCGAGACCCCGGGCATGGGGGTGTCGGAGTAAATCGGACTGAACAGAGCCCGGTAGAGCGACACCGTTTCACCCAACGGTCCGAAATTCGAGACCGGCGGCGGCAGCTTGAAGTGCTCCCCAAGCACCCGGCGCACCTGGTTGACGTTGGAGAACCGGGGGTCGGGCGGCGGCGACCCGGTGTAGCCGTTGATGCTGTTGTCCTGATACGGCAAATCGCCGTGCAGGTCGTCTGGAGTGATGTCGTCCCGGATGAGCCCGGTCCGAGGGTCAAAGCCGACGATCGCGTCCGGCAAGTTCTCGCGAAGGTTCAGCAGCACGTTCTCGTTGCGCTGAGCGAGGGCATTCGCCTGGGTGACACTGCCGGTGTGACCGATGCTGAAGAAGCCGCCGGGGAAGAGCTGCGCGATCGAGAACATCCCGATGATCAGGATGACCAGAACAACCAGCACCTCCACGAGCGTGGTCCCACGGCCAGCGCTCGGGCGGTCGCCACCTGCCGATCTGGCTGCGGGGACCGGTTGCATGCTGCTACCTCTTAACATCTGAGTTCACTCCGGCTGCTGAATGCCCAACCATGCCCGAAAACGATCAGGGCTTGGGGTTGACCAGCCACGGGCCCGACGTTGCGGACCAGCGGGGAAGCTGGCTGTAAGGAATGGTTTGAACTCGCCCGCTGAGGAAGGCGACGATTGTCATGCCGTTGGGCGGCACCACGCCGGTGCTGTTCATGTCGGAGTGGTAAAGGCACCAGGTCACAACGGTGCTGTCCGGGGGGTTGCGGTAAATGAGCTGGCGCTGGGAATCAGAGATCCCGGCCGACGTCAGCGAATGCTTGCGGTTGAACCGGAGTTCCCGGTTGATGGCCGCGGTAGCGCCGCCGCCGTTGGGCATGTACTGGAAGTCGTAGCTGTCCCACGCCCGGTAGCAGTACTTGAAACCCGGCCGGGAGGGGTTGTCCACATGGAGCACCCCACTGGCTCGATTCACAACATCGACGAGCGCCGTGCTGTTCATTTTCACGAACGAGTTCGGGCAGTTGAAGACCTTGGGGTCCTTCACGTAGTCGATGTAAAGCCGGCTCTGCTCGAGCTCGCCGGTAGCGTTGGTTGTCGTCGCCGGGCACGCGCCGTTCGGCAGCACCCGGGCATAGCCGAAGAGCGCATCCGGATAGACGCGCCAGTCATCTTTGTACATCTGGAGACCCTGCACGATGGAGCGCATGTTGGTCATGCACTGACCCTTGCGGGCCTGTTCTCGCGCGGTCCCCATCACCGGCAACAGGATTGCCGTGAGGACGGCGATGATGGCGATAACCGTGAGCAACTCTACGAGCGTGAAACCGCGACTGCGTGAGCAGGGTGGCTGGGTGCGCGTTTTCATGGGGTCTCCTCCCTTACGGCGTCGTTATGCCAGACGCCCCATCTCGTCACAATGTTCCTAGAACTGCGCCCTACTCCCAGAGGAAGGCTCTCAGCACTTCCGGGGAAAAGGCCATCACCCGCTCGGCGTAAAGCCGGATCAACTGCGGACCGAACAGCATCGCGAGCAGCGTACCCGAGACGAGATAGGGCCCGAAGGGGATGTAGCGGGGTCCGGGGTCTTCCTCGAACAACGCATCCATCGCCGGCAGCCATTCCGTGTCGCCCCGCTTCCACATTCCAATGCCAAACCAGAGCAGGGCTCCCATCAATGCCAGGCCCAACAGCCCGACCCCCACGCCGGCCGCGGGGTACGCCGAAGCCACCACGCCGCCGAACCAGATAGCCCCGACTCCGACCCAACTTCCCATTACGGTGAGCACCCGACCCCACCGGCTGTCGGGGGGAAGTGTGGGCGCCTCGAGGGGTTCAACCACCCTTCCCTGTTCCGTCCCGCTCGGGGGCGTCCCTCCATCGGGCGCATCTGAACCGAGCAGTTCGGCGGGATTACAGAGCTCTGGAGCATCCGATTCACCCGCGGCCGCACCCTCCGAGAAGACTGCGGATTCAGCGGCGGAAGGGATCAGAGGCTCAAGACCCTCCGCTGTCGAGCTTTCGACAGGCGGCGTTTCGTCGAGGCATGAGGTCGCGGGATCCGCATCATCCGGGTGCTGAGCGGGCTGCACGGGAGTCGCGATGGCAGACGGAGGCGGACTCTCCGCCGCGGATGACTCGGCCGCGACCGTGGCCCAGGCGGTCCGTCGCTCGTGAAGCCAGAGTCCCAGGATGCCTCCGAAGGCGCCCAGGAACACCGCGCACAGGAAGGCAAGCGCCAGCATCGGCCAGGGCAGCAAGAACGTGCCCATCGCGCCGAGAAGGAGCGAGTCGCCCGCGCCCATGGCTTCGCGGTTCATCGCGGCCGTACTCAGTGCGGCAAACTGCCACAGTGCCCAGAAGGCGACCAGGCAAAGGAGCACCGACTGGGGCAGCGGGAGTTTCCACGCCTCCGGCCATCCCGGCACCGAGTACCAGAGTTGCCGATGACCGATCGAGATCAGGTAGGCGTCCTTGGCCACGCCACAGACTACGGCGAACAAGACCGTGGAGTCCGGGATGAGGAACCACTCCAGATCGATGAAGAAGATGACCACCAGCGCGGCGGCGTAAAAGAACGCTGCGAACGTGATGATTGTGCGTGCGCTCTCGCTCAGCTCCGCCGAACCGTAGGCATAGTAACGGACATAGAGCGCGAGGAACACGCAGCCCGTCAGCAGCTCGACCCAGAAGTAACGCCAGGAGAACTTCTGCCCGCAGTACCGGCACATGGACCGATAGCGGACCTGCGAAACCAGTGGGACCATGTCCGTCCACAACCCCAAACGGTGGTTGCAGGACGGACAGTGGGATGGAGGGCTGTTCAGAGATTCGTTTCGGGGCAAACGCCAGATGCAGACATTCAAGAAGCTGCCGACGATCGCCCCGAAGACGAACGAACAGAATCCCCAGTAAGGGGTCCAGAAATCAATTGCCATTCGAAACGGCTGTGGCTATTCCCCGCCGCTCTTCTTGGGGCTGCTGTCGCCTTCGTCGTCGCCGCCACCGGAGAGATTCTGGATGATACTCACCATCGGCATGAACATGGCGACCACGATGAAGCAGACGATTCCTCCGAGAAACACGATCATGATCGGTTCGATGGCGGACGTCAGACTGTCCAACGCCGCATCGACTTCACCTTCGTAGAACTCGGCAACCTTGGTCAACATCCCGTCGAGAGCGCCGGACTCTTCGCCGATACCGATCATCTGAACGATCATCGGCGGGAAAAGGCCGCTCTTCTTGAGCGGGACCCCGATCCGTTCCCCTTCTCGAATTCGGGCTCGAGCGTGCATGATCGCTTCCGCCAGAATGTCGTTGTCCACCGTGCCGGCCACGGTTTCGAGGGCCTGCAGGATCGGAACGCCGGAGACCAGCAGGGTGCCCAGCGTTCTGGAGAACCGCGCCAGGGCAATCTTGTGATTCAGGGGCCCGAAAACGGGGATCTTCAACTTGGTGCGGTCGATGAGGCGCTTTCCGAACTTGGTGCGCTGGAACATCTTGTAGCCGAGGAAGGCCAGGAAGCACCCGCCCCCGATCAGGATCTGCCGCATCGGGAAGCCCTTGGTCACCATGTTGCTCATGTTCATGAGCATCAGCGTCATCGGCGGGAATTCCTTCACGCCCAGTTCCTTGAAGAGGTCAATGAACTTGGGAACGATGAAGGTCACCAACCCGAGGACGATACCAACGGCCACGATCATAACGATGACCGGATAGGTCATCGCCGTCTTCACCTTTCGGCGAAGTTCCACGTCCTTTTCCAGGAAGTGGGACAGTCGCTGGAGGGACTCTTCAAGGACGCCGCCGACTTCCCCCGCCTTGATCAAACCGATGAACAGGTTGTTGAAGACGCGGGGGTACTTCGCCATCGCCTTGGAGAGCGTGTTACCCGCTTCAACTTCCGCCTGGATATCGGAGGTGATCCTCTTGAGGCGCGGGTTGGTGGCCTGCTCCTGTAGCACCGACAGACACCGTACCAGCGACACGCCGGCGTCGACCATGGTGGAGAACTGGCGGCAGTAGACCGACAGATCCGACAGCTTTACGCCGCCTCGAACCGGCTTCTTGCCCGATTGGGTGGTGACCGCCTTCTTCTTGGCAGCCTTGATGCTCTTGACCGTGAAGCCCTGTTCACGGAGCTGCCGTCCGAGAACGGCCTGGCTCTCGGCTTCCTTGGTGCCGGTCTTGGTCTGTCCCGACGCATCCTTGACCGTGTACTGAAATACGGGCATGTCAAACCTCCTGAATCACGACGAAGCCGGCCTATCCGGGGCGCGGCATCGTGCCTGGAGAACCCATTCCCGGCATCGCCGCAGCTCCGCCGCTGATCATCTTTTTCAGCTCTTCCGGCTGCATGGCGCGACTGATCGCGTCATCGTAGGTGATGGCCCCTTTTGCGTAGAGGTCCCTGAGACACTGATCCATGGTCTGCATCCCCATGTTGGTGCTGATCTGGATCATGGAATTGATCTGGTGAGACTTCCCCTCGCGGATGAGGTTCCGAATGGCCGGACTGGCCATCATGATCTCCAGCGCACAAACTCGACCCGGCTGATTGGCCCGTCGAAGTAGCTGTTGGACGACCACACCCTCCAGATTGTTCGAGAGCTGGATGCGGATCTGCTCTTGCTGTCCGGGAGGGAACACGTCGACGATGCGGTCGACCGTCTGCGAGGCGCTGTTGGTGTGCAGCGTCGCGAAGACCAGGTGGCCCGTCTCCGCCGCGGAGACGGCAAGTTGCATCGTCTCGTGATCTCGCATTTCACCCACGAGAATGACGTCCGGGTCTTCGCGCAGCGCGGACTTCAGCGCTGCCGCGAAGGACTTGGTGTCCATCCCCAGCTCACGCTGGGCGACGACGCTGAATTTGTGCTGATGCACAAACTCGATCGGGTCCTCAATGGTGAGGATGTGCTCGCTGCGCTCCGTGTTGATGTAGTTGATCATCGCCGCAAGCGAGGTCGACTTGCCGGAGCCGGTGGGGCCGCAGACAAGGATGAGGCCTCGGGGCTTGCTGGCAAGTTCCTTCAAGCAACTCGGCAACCCCAGATCCTCAAGGGTCGGCACGCGCTGGGGAATGATCCGGAGGGCGGCCGCGAGGTTGCCGCGCTCCTTGAAGATATTCACGCGGAAGCGAGCGAGGCGAGGGACCTGATAGGAGAAGTCGAGTTCCAGGGTGCTTTCGAAGCGCTGGATCTGCTCGTCGGTCAGGATGTCGTAGCACATGCGCTGCGAATCCTGCGGCGTCACACGATCATAGGGCGTCGGCTTGAGATGGCCATCCGCTCGGATTACGGGAGGCACGCCGACGGTGAGGTGAAGGTCCGAGCCCTTCCACTCCACCACCAACCTGAGCAGGTCGTCGATATGTGCGTCTTCGAGCGGGATCGCCTTCTGCTGGCGTGGCTGAGCCGGTGGGGTGTGGGGCTGTTGGGCGCCGAGATTGGGTTGGGTCAACGAAAAACTCCGTGTGGACGATGCGCGAGGCGCCGCCGGCCCCGGAGGGTCGGCGGCGCCTCGACGGCACTAGTGACCTGCGGTGAAGACCACGCGAGCAATCTCTTCCGGCGTGGTGATGCCGGCCAGGACTTTTCGCAGACCGTCCTCTTGCAGGGTTTTCATCCCATTCGCGCGGGCGGCTGCCTTGATTTCGTTCACAGGGGCCCGTCGAACGATGAGGTCGCTGATCTCTTCGTTCGCGGTCATCAGTTCGTAGATGCCGATGCGGCCCTTGTAGCCGGACTGGCGGCACGTTTCGCAGCCTCGGCCGCGCGACACGCGTACGGTCTCATCGTCGCGCTCCGGCCGATAGCCGAGGTTTCGGATGGAGTCCGCCGGAACCTCGATCTCTTCCTTACACTTGTCGCAAATCCGACGCCCGAGGCGCTGGGCCAGGGCTCCGATCAGGGTCGCCGAAACCAGGAACGGTTCCACCCCCATGTCGACCATACGGGTAACGGAGGACGGGGCGTCGTTCGTGTGAAGCGTTGAGAGAACAAGGTGGCCCGTCAGCGAGGCCTGGATCGCAAGTTCCGCCGTCTCCAGGTCACGGATCTCTCCGACCATGATGATGTCGGGGTCCTGGCGCATGAAGGAGCGGAGCGCGGAACCGAAGGAGAGACCGGCCTTCCTGTTCACCTGGACCTGGCTGATCCCGCCGACCTGGTATTCGACCGGATCCTCGACCGTCATGATGTTTCGCTCGTTGTTGTTCACCCGGTTCAGCACCGAGTAGAGCGTGGTCGACTTCCCGGCCCCGGTGGGTCCCGTCACCAGCAGCAGACCGTTCGGCTGGGTGTAGAGGATCTCCAGCGCCTGCAGCGTATCGGGGAAGAACCCGAGCCTGTTGAGACCGACCATGACGTTCCCTTTGTCGAGAATTCGCATGACGATCTTTTCCCCGAACTGGGTGGGGAGGCAGCTAACGCGGAGGTCGTAATCCTTGTTCTGGAAGCTGATGCCGATACGGCCGTCCTGGGGAACCCGCCGCTCGGCGATGTTCATGTCGGCCATAATCTTGTAGCGGGAGCTGAGCGGCGGGTGGAGGTACTTCGGAAGTGTGAGCACCTCATGGAGCACGCCGTCGATGCGGTACCGCACCCGGACGTTTCTCGCCTGCGGCTCGACGTGAATATCGGATGCGCCAGAGAGCACAGCCTGCTGGATGACGCCGTGCGCGATCTTGATGATCGGACCCTGCACCACCTCAGAGTCGTCCGCCGCATCCGCGCCTTCCACTCCCGGATCGCCGTACTCCCCGGTGAGGCTGGTCATTTCGCTCATGAATGAGGCCATGTTGCCGCCGGACTGCTGCACGGGCGCCGCCTCCGCGTTGGACGTGGGCACGGGCGTGCTGGGATAGGTGCGCTCGACAAACTCCTCGACGAGCATCGCCTCCGCCAGCACGGGCGTCACGCGCATCCGGGCGACCTGCTGCACTTCGTCCACGGCCTGGATGTTGGCAGGGTCGGACAGCGCCAGGAGAAGCATCTCCTGGCCGGCGTTGACGACCTTCTTCACCGGGAAGCACTTGTGTCGCTGCGCGATCGCCGGAGTCACCAGCGTCACCACGTTCGGGTCGGGGCGCTGCGCGGGGTTGGAGAGATCCCATGCCTGCATCTTCGCCATGTAGGCGTGAGCCTGCACCACCTGAAAGGGTTTCACATTGAAATTCTGTACCAGAACATCCGGCAGGGGAATCCCCGTCTTCTGTGCCAGCTCTCTAGCCTGGGCCAGCTGCTCGGGGGAAAGAACCCGCCCCTGCACGAGCAGGTCGCCGATGTCACGTCGCATCACCGCCATGTCAATAACCCTCGCCTACGATGTCATCGTGGTCGTGGAGCGCCCCGCGCGTCGGGCACTTACGCGAGTTCCGGACTTTACCTTTACGCGGCGGTCCGCAAGGTTCCTGCTATCGCGAAAGGGATTGCAGGACGATCTGCTCCATCAGTGCTGCCGGAGCCTCATGTCCGGTCCACAAGGTGAGCGCAAGGGCGCCCTGATGCGCCAGCATGCCGGCGCCGTGACTCCCGCGCCCACCCCGCGCTCGGATCTCCCGAAGCAGCCGAGTCTCCAGAGGGTTGTAGATGAGATCGAAGCAGAAGAGGCCCGGGTGTACGGCATCGAGCGGCAGCTCGGGCAGTTCATCCTCATGGGGATGCATCCCTACCGAGGTCGTGTTCACCAGCAATCGAGCCGCCCGAACCGCTTCCGCTACGGCGGCGGAACCGGATTCCACCACCCGGACCGGAACATCCGGGAAGGCGGCGTTCACATGGTCGGCCAGCACCCGGGCCCGGCCAACCGTCCGATTTACGAGGGTGATTCGGGCGCCTCGACGCGCCAACGCCACCACAACCGCCCGTGCTGAGCCCCCCGAGCCCAGCACCACCGCACTGGCGCCGTCCGGTTCTCCTCCGGCGGCTCGCAGCGCGGCCAGGAATCCCGGTGCGTCGGTGTTGTGTCCCTCGATGCCAGTCGGCGTGAAAACGAGGGTATTCACGGCGCCGATCAGACGGGCGTCGTCGGAGAGGCGATCCACGATCGGGAGCAGCGCCTCCTTATGAGGAATGGTGCAGTTGACGCCGCCGACGCCGAGCGCCCGCAGACCACGAACGGCCTCGGAGAGACTCTCCGGCGCCACATCGAACGCGACGTAGACGCCGTTGAGACCGAGTTCCCCCAGCGCGGCATTGTGCATCGCGGGTGAGACCGAGTGAGCCACAGGGTGGCCCAGCACGCAAAACACCCGCGTCGTTCCGGTCACCATCGGCGAATCCGATCCTCCGAGCGGCGGCGACCGATCAGGACTCATCCTCGGAGCGACGGCCCTTTTTCTTCTTGCTGAGGGCCCGAGCCAGGATGAGTCCGCCGACGGTCACCGCTCCCACCGCTGCGGCGGCTGTGGCGACGGCTCTCGGCTCCATCCCCGGCAGCACCACGGTGCCGTCTCCATACTCTCGGAACATCCGGCCCCACTTGGTGTCGAGCGCCGCTTCCACGCGCGGCCGCCCCACATACGGGTACCAGTACACGTTGTGATAGAAGTTGCTCGCGAAATAGGACCACGGCACGATCGGCGACCGCAGCAGAGGGCCCTCGAGGGGCTTCAGCGGGCCGTGGTAGATCATCTTCTGCCCCGTGCTCGCGAAGGTGTCGGTCTGCTCGAAGTTCCACGCGGGTTCCTGGGCAATGTCGTAGCCGACGATCTCGATCTCTTTCGGGTCGCCCACACCCAACCCCCGTTCGTGGGCCAGGCGGATGAACGGCAGGGAGAGCGGATCGAAGCCCTGGAGCTTTGCCGAGATCGCATCCAGCGCCACCTGGTCCGCCGAGGCCAGAATGATGTCCTTCTCGTGCCAGCGCATGGCGCGCGGACCGGGACCATCCCCGGCAAAGGTGCCGTCCATCACGGCAAACAGCCCGGAGTGGATGTCTTGCTGGATCATCAGGAGATCCACCAGCGTCTCGTGGATCACGCTGTGGGTCCAGTGGCGGCGCTTGTTCAAGAGCCCGCCGAAGGCGTTCTTCATCGCGCCCGTGATGGTGGTGAAGACATGCGTCTTCACCGTCGGGAAGTGGATGATGTTTCGCCCATAGAAGAGCTCCGGCACCTCCACGCCTTCGGGGAAGATCTTGTCGAGCACCAGAAACGGCTGCTTCGGCTCGTACTTCACCCACTTGAACTGCGGCTCGTAGAGATGGCAGTTCTCCAAACCGTACTTGTCGGTGACGTAACGGTGCTTGTTGTTGACCTCGCCGACATAGGCATCCACCACCACGGTGTCGTTGTGCGCCGCCAGGATACGGTCATATCCGTCGGCTTTCAGCTTCTGGATCGTCGCCTCAAGCTGCCAGGGCGCGGTGGAGCATGCGGGATACCAGGTATCCCAGGAGATGTTGATCTTCAGCAGGGTGTCGCGGTCGGCGGGCAGGGCCTGCTGATATCCCGCCAGATCCATCAACCGGCCATAGTCTTCCAGGATGGTGGAGGGGGTGGTCTTCAGGACCGCTACGCGTCCGCGTCCCGGAAAGTTGGCGGGGTTGATCATGGCGGAGAACTCCAGGGAGAGAGGGTCGTACCCCACCATTGTACCTTCCCTCCGCACCGGGGTCGAGTGAACGCGCTCACGTTGGGAACAGCGACTGCCGGAACGCTCCGCGGCCCCCTGGCGTTAAATCTGTTGGCGGAATCCGTCTGCCGTCTCACTCCCTCGGAGTCTTCCCCGATGTTTGTGCTGGAACCCCTTTGCACCATGGCCGCCTGGGCCGCCCGAAACACCGCTTACAACCTCGACTTCATCCCCGATGACCGACTGAACTGGAAGCCGGCCGACTCCGCAAACTCGGCGCTGGAGATCGTGCAGCACGTCGGCCTGGCGATCCAGTCCATGCACCGCGTCCTCGACGGCGGAGAATGGTCCCCGATCCCACCCCCACTTCCCGCCAACCGTGAGGAGGCGAAGCAACTTCTGATCGAATCCACCGATCGTTACCTCGAGCGGGTGCGCGCGCTTACCCCCGAAGAACTCTCCCGGGAGGTGCTCATCGCCGGCCGCTTCACGTTTCCGGTGCTCCGCGCGGCGACTATGCCAATGGTCGACCTGGTCCACCACCACGGCCAGATCGCCTACCTGCAAACGCTGCTGGGAGACACCGAGTTCCACTTCATGCCGGATATGTAGTCGACACCGCGAGAGGACCACGTTTCCGTGCCGATGCTCCCGCCGACCGGCATCGCCTGGAGACGACATCCTCTCTGCCCCGTCTCGCCGTGCGGCTCGCTGGAGGCTGGCGCTTTCGAGGCGTGCAGTTCGCCGGACGGCTGGGACAGGAACACTCCTTGTTGGTCAAGAATCTGGTGCAACAAGGAGTTCCCCATGCCCGCCCCCTCTCGCATCATCGACTCACATCAGCACGTTTTCTGGCATGGTCGTGACGACGCCGGCCTGGTGGCCGACATGGACGCGCACGGCATCGAGAAGGCGTGGCTCCTGAGTTGGGAGGTCCCACCCTCGGAGGACAACTCGAGCTATCACGCGGCTCTGAACCCCCGATGGGTGCGGCCGGACGGCACTCACGCCGGCATTCCAATCGATGACCTGCTCCTCACTCGCGATCATTACCCTGACCGATTCCTCGTCGGTTTCTGTCCGCACCCGCTCGTCGGCAACGCTCCGGCCCGACTGAAGGCCGCGCACGGGATCCACAAGGTCCGCATCTGCGGCGAGTGGAAATTCCGGGTGCTGTTCGATGATCCCCGCTGCCTGGAGCTGTATCGGATGGCCGGAGAACTCGGTATGCCGGTGGTGCTCCATCTGGACGTGCCGTACCTGCTGCGCGAAGGCAAACGGAACTACATTCCCAACTGGTACGGCGGAACGGTCGAACACCTGGAGCGAGCGCTGAAAGAGTGCCCCGACACAATCTTCGTGGGCCATGCGCCGGGTTTCTGGCGGGAGATGAGCGGCGACGCGGCGACGGACCCGTCGGCCTATCCGCGCGGTCCGCTCGTTGGGCGCGGGCGGCTGTGGGGCCTCTTCGATGAAAACCCGAACCTCTGGGCAGACCTCTCAGCGGGTTCCGCGCTGAACGGCCTCAAGCGGGACCCCGAGAATGCGGTGGACTTTCTGACCACGTACTCGGATCGCCTCCTGTTCGGACGCGACTACTACGGCACGGATCTGCACGACTTCCTGCAGACGCTGGACCTCTCGAAAGACGTTGTCGAGAAACTGTACCACCACAACGCCGAACGGGTGCTCCGACCCTGAAGAGGCGCCGGTGCGGCTGCCCAATCGGGCGGCCGCACCGAAGTCCGGGTCCGACTACGGAGTGCGGACGATGATCTCTTCTCGGCGAGGGCCGATGGAGATCCAGCGAATGGGCGTGTCGATGAGGCGCTCCAGACGTTCGACATAGTCGCGCGCCGTGGTGGGCAGATCCTCGTACCGACGCACCTCCCGAAGATCGCACTTCCAACCGGGGTGAGTCTCCAGGATCGGCCGTGCACCGTCCAGCTTGGCCGGCACCGGGAATCGACCGGTCGAGTTGCCGTCCACCTCATAGGCGGTGCAAACGGGGATCTCGTCCAGATAGCCCAGTACATCCAGGTTCGTCAGAGCCACTTCCGTGGCGCCCTGGACGCGGCATCCATATCGAGTGGCCACCGCATCGAACCAACCCATGCGCCGGGGTCGCCCCGTGGTGGCTCCATACTCTCCGGCATCACCACCCCGCTGTCGCAGCTCGTGGGCATCCTCGTCAAAAATCTCGGTAACGAATGGACCTGTGCCGACGCAGCTCGAGTAGGCCTTGGTCACCGCGATGATGCGGGTGATGGCGTGCGGCGGAACTCCTGCGCCGATGGAGCCGTTGCCGGCCAGCGGCGAAGAGGACGTGGAGTAGGGATAAATCCCGTAGTCCGGATCTCGAAGCGCGCCAAGCTGACCCTCAAGCAAGATCTCCTTGCCGGAGGCAACGGCGTCGTGCATCAACTCGGTGGTGTCCGCAAGGAATGGGGCCAATCCATCGGCCCAGCTCAGCACCTCTTCGATGACGGCATCGACGCAGAGCGGCTCCCGACCGTAAAGGTGGCGCAAGAGCACGTTTTTGGCCTCGAGCGACTGTGTGATCCGAGCCCGGAGCCGGTCCGGAGCATAGAGATCGGCAGCCTGAATCCCGAGCTTTGCGTACTTGTCTGTGTAGAAGGGCGCAATGCCGGCGCGTGTGGAGCCGAACTTTCGGGCGCCTAACCGATCCTCTTCGGCGGCGTCAAAGAGTAGGTGGTGGGGCAACACCAGTTGAGCCCGGTCCGACACCACCAACCGAGGCGCCGGAATTCCCCGACCGCAGATTTCGCCGTACTCGCGGAGCAGGTAGGGCACGTTGACCGCAACGCCAGGCCCCAGCACATTGGTTACGTGCGGGTAGAAGACGCCGGAAGGCAGCAAATGGAGCGCGAATTTTCCGTGCTCGTTGATGATCGTGTGTCCCGCGTTGCTGCCGCCCTGGTAGCGCACCACCAGGTCGGACTGCGCCGCCAGCACATCGGTCAGCTTTCCCTTACCCTCATCGCCCCAGTTGGCGCCGACAATCGCGGTCGCACTCATGGCTTCTCCCCTGGGCCCCACGAGACGCGCGAACCGCTTCACTCGGAAACGTTTGCGTCAGATTCAGCCCACATCGCCTTTCGGAGCACTCATCATAGCCAGCCGGGTGATATAAGAGTAGTGAATTGTTCTTATCGTTTCGATACGGAGGATTTATCCCCTGGACATCCCACAGCTCAAGATCTTCCTTTGCGTCGCGGAACTCGGCAGCATGACCCGTGCGGCTGAGGAACTCTGCATCACGCAGCCCCGGATCTCCCAGCAGATCCAGGCGCTGGAGCGTGAGCTCGGCTCCCGCCTCCTGGATCGCTCATCCCGCGGCGTGGCAGTGACACCCGCGGGGGCCCTCATGGCGGACTACGCTCGCGAGAGCCTGGGTCTCCTGGATGAGGGCAGGACCATGCTCACCCAGTTGGAGAAAGGCAGTGTGGGGCGTCTTACACTTGGCGCCGGGGTGACGACCTGCATCTTTCATTTGCCGCCGGTCCTGCGCGCCTTCCGGGAGTCCCATCCCGGAGTGGAACTCGTCATCCGAACCGGCGGCAGCAGCGACGTCAACAAGTGGGTTCTGGCGCGCTCGGTGGATTTCGGGCTCGTCACCTCAGCAGAATTCTTCAGCGATCTCACCGTAGAAACGCTGTTCCATGAAGAAATCGTATTGGTGGCCCCGCCCGAGCATCCCATCCTTCAGCCGAACGGTCCCCGTGAACTGCTGCCACTCGCGCCGCTCATTCTGTTTCCCAAAGGGTCCGGGTTTCGCGCGTACCTCGAACACTACCTCGAAGACGCCGGATTGCCGTTTCGGGTGGTGATGGAGACCGACAGCGCCGAAGCCATCAAACAATTCGTGGCCACGGGGTTGGGGGTTTCGTTCTTGCCGGCTGCCGCCGTTCAGACGGAGATCGACCAGGGCATTCTTGCCCGTGGCAATATGGCAGGATTCCCGCCCCTCGAGCGCAGCACCAGCCTCGTCTACCGCAGGGGCAGGAGGCGGACCGCAGCCGCCGAGGCGCTCAGACGGCTGCTCCGGGATCGACTTCACTAATGGACCAGTTACCCAGCCCCAGCCACCGCCTGCGCGCTCGCGGGGCCCGCTTCCTGGGCTTTTCGGACCGCGCCATTGAGTCCCAGTTCCAACAACACTACGGCGAGCAGTCGCTCCCCCAGTTGCGGATCGTCTTCTGGACACTGATCGTCCTGGCCATGGCGCTCTCCCTTGCGGCCACTCTAGAAAAAACGTTGCCCGGCATCGACGGGAGTTTCCTGATCTCCGGAGCGCCGCTGGTCCTGTTCTCCAGCGGTGCCGGTCTGCTCCTCACCCGCGCCAGGGGCTTTGCGGGATGGTCGCAGTGGTACCTGACACTCCAATCGCTTGCGATCGGCCTCACCGTGGTGATTGGAGATGCGGGCCGTCCGTACGAGTTTGCCGCCTTCATGATCCTCTGCATCGGCATCTACACGGTGCTGCGGCTGCGACTCATCGCAGCGACGGCAGTCGTGAGCCTGCTGATGGCGGTTTACAGCACCCAGCAGTTGCGACTGGGCGCCGGTTTCGTTCCGTTCAGCGAGCAGATCTTCTTCATCGCCGGGCTCAATATCGTCGGGGTCCTGGCGGGCTACCAGATGGAGACCAGCGCTCGACTGGACTTCGCACTCGAACGCGAGATCCGGATGCATCGGGACCGCGCGGACGAACTGCTCCATACGATCCTCCCCCGCTCCATCGCGAAGCGACTGCAAGAAGGGGACGGGAAGGTTGCCGGTTTTGTTCCGCACGTTACAGTGCTCTTCGCCGACATTGCGGATTTCACCCGAATCACGTCGGAACTCCCTCCGCGAAGACTTCTGGAGCTCCTGAATCGGATCTTTTCCACCTTCGACGAGATCGCGGCGCGGATCGGTGTCGAAAAGGTTAAGACCGTGGGGGACGCCTACGTCGCCGCCCTCGGGCTGCTGACGCCCCATCCCCGACAGGCCGGGACGCTGGTCGAAGTCGGCGCCGCCATGATCGTCGCCCTGAAAGACATCGGACAGGAGTACGGGCTGGAGCTCCACTTGCGGGTCGGCATCGACTCGGGACCCGTCGTCGCAGGAGTGCTCGGCACTCAGAAGTTCAGCTACGACATGTGGGGCGATGCCGTCAACACCGCCAATCGCATGTGCACCTACGCCGGGATCGACGAGATCCAGATCACCTCACGCGTTCATCATGAACTCCGGCAGCCCGACGGGTTCGAGGTCCGCCTGCTCCAATCGGTGAAGGGCAAGGGAGACATGCCCACTTACTACAAACGGTTCTAACCCGTTCGCCCCAATCCCAGGAGACGGCCCCGCGTGCCGCGTCCCGCCTCTTCCGACGTGCATTCCGACCGATCGCCTCACTCGGATCCGCGACTTTCTAATGTGATTCTATTTCAATAGCGACGCCTATCTGCTACACTGTTGTAATAGTGCCGCGCTCCCAAGGAGCTGAGTGCGGCTGGGACCTGTGAGGAAGAATCCTGTGAACGCTCTCTACAGAACGCTCGTTTGCGCCACGGCAGTTCTGGTTGCACTCACCGCCGTTCCGGTGAAGGCCGAAGCACTCGGCCGGTTGAAGTTCAGTGTGAAGAATGCGGCTGACGAGAAGCCGGTGGCGGCAGCCCGCATCACGCTCAAAGACAGCGCCGCCGTCCGGCCTCCGATCACCCTCTCCACCGATGCTCAGGGCGAGGCGCTGACGGGCCCGATTGAAGTTCGCGCGTGGCGCGTCACCACCGAAGCGGAGACCTTCACGGCGGATACGCGCGATGTGACGGTTGTGGCAGACGCCACCACGGATGTCGAAGTACTCCTGGAGCCTCTCACCGAAAAGGTGATCAAGATCACCACCCGCAAGGAACTCGTCGATACGGCTCAGGTCGGCGCCCTCACTCA
The DNA here is from genome assembly GCA_005798285.1 of Actinomycetota bacterium. Classification (GTDB taxonomy): domain Bacteria; phylum Armatimonadota; class SYMT01; order SYMT01; family SYMT01; genus F1-80-MAGs030. The sequence continues at coordinate 11,314 of SYKE01000050.1, read as the reverse complement.
ACGGGATGTCAACGGGTTCAAGCGCTTCCCTACCAACGCCGGTAACCCGCAGAGTTTGCCGGATCTGCTTCGGAGCGTGCCCGGTGTCGCCGGCAACTCGGTGAACCAGATCCATCCTCGCGGTGAGCATTCGTCGACAGCCATCCTCATCGACGGCTTCTACCTTCCCGGCGCCCTGCAAGGACGGGCGGGCCAGGTCCTTACACCCAGCGCCATCGGGCGGTTGAACGTCCTCACCGGCTCCTTTGCGCCGGAGTACGGCGGCGAAACCGCAGCGATTCTGGACATCAAGCTTCGAGCCGGCGCCCCCAACCCTCAGCGGGAGTTCTTCTTCCAGGGCGGCAACTTCAACACGTGGTTCGGCAACCTGAATGTCGGTGGGCAGGCAGGGCGATCCGGCCCTGCCGAAAATTCCGCGCGTCGCTTCAGTTACTTCGTGGATGTCACCGGTCGGCGAACGGACAACGCGCTCGAGGCGCCCCAGCCGGACAACCAGACCGCTCACAACGGCGGCACATCGCAGAGCTTCTTCGGAAACTTCGGCTACAAGCCGAGTGCTAAAGACGACCTCGGCCTGGTGCTGAACTTCACTCCGGCCTACACCCAGATTGCGAACCGAACCGGGCTCCCGGCTTCTTTCGCGGGCGCCGGTCAGGGGTTCGGCTTCGGCGGCGAATTGTCAGGGGCTGCGGCACGAGGTCTGGGAATCCTGAACCAGGAGCGAGCCGGTCAGGACATCAACCAGCGCGACAGCAACTCCTTTGGCGTTCTGTCGTGGAACCGAACGGTGAGCAGTCGTCTGAGCACGAACTTCTCCCTCGGCGCCGTGCTGTCCGATCTGGACATCCGAAACAACAACCCGGCGGTCAACCCCCTCGCCCTGCCAGGCGACAGCTCGATCGAGTACAACCCGACCATCCTCAAGAGCTACCGCCACATCCAGCCGCAGGCCAGCGCGACCTATACCAGCGGCAAGCACACCTTCAAGTCGGGCATCCTCTACAACCATCAATCGGGAGACGAGAGTTACAACCTCGAGTCCGCCTCGCAGCTTGCACTGAACGCCATCGCTGCCGCAGACCCTCGGCTGGCGCCCGGCGGCACGTTTCAGGTGGACGGCGGCGGCGCGCCGATCCTGGATCGTCGCGGCAATCAGGTCTACCTCATCGACCCCGCGAATGCCGCGGCGCCGACGCTTAGGGTGCGGCGAACCGGCTACTATGCCGCCGGTTACCTGCAGGACACGTGGACCGTGAGCCCTACCTTCACGGTGAATTACGGCGCCCGTGCCGACTTCTACTCGCAGAGCCAGAACCTCGGTCAGGCCGATGTCAGCAGCGGCGCCCTCTGCCCCCGGGTGAATCTCTCCTACTCGCTGAATCCCAAGACCGTCGCTCGTGCGTCGTACAACCGGCTCTTCGTTCAGCCGCCACTGGCCCAGGGTTCCATTCTCGGTCAGGCGGTGAAGCCTCAAACCGGCGATCAGTACGACCTGAGCATCGAGCGGGAACTGGCGCCGCGGCATCTGGCCAAAATCGGCTACTACTTCAAGAACCTGAAGAACGTTCTCGATACCGGACTGCTCCTCGAGGGAACGCAAATCGGCGCCTACTCCACCGTGAGCCTGGATGCCGCCCTCATTCGGGGCTTCGAACTTTCCTACGAAATGCTGCCGGAGAACGGCAAGGGTTGGAGCAGCTACTTTACCGCGACGTTCTCTCGGGCCGAACCCCGCGGCTTCACCAACACCGGCGATCCCGTTGAACCGTTTACCGACCACGACCAGCGAAGCACACTGAACTTCGGAGTGAACTACACGCTAAAGAGCGGCGCCACCGCCGGACTGAACCTGTATCACGGGAGCGGCGTTGCCAGCAGCGTGGTCGGAACGAGCGGGCGAACACCCCGCAACATTCTCAACCTCACCCTCGCCACCGGTCCGCGCTTCTTGGGGAAGCATGGCGTGGGGGTCCAGTTTGCGATCGAAAACCTGACGGATGACCGCTCCGTGATCAACTTCGCATCGCCGTTCAGCGGCACGCGCTTCCAGCAGGGACGCCGCTTCCTGCTTTCGGTGACCGGCAAGTTCTAGCGCATCCCCCAAACATCCCTGAAAGGAAGCGGGCGGGCGAACCCCAAGGGACTTCGTCCGCCCGCCGAACTCACCGTGAACAATCTCTTCCACTTCATCCAGGCCGGCGGATTTGTGATGTATCCGCTGGTCCTCTTCTCTCTGGCGTCGATCACCATCATCGTGGAGCGGATCCTGGCGTACCGCCAGTTGGGGAACCTCGCTCCGGGACTGCTGACGGACGTTCTTAAGCGCGTTCGCGCCGGAGACATTTCCGGCGCGCTGTCGGCGTCCGAAAACAGAACCGGCCCGGTTGCAGCGTGCCTGGCGGTCGTGCTTCGGAACCGGGAGAAGCCGGTTGCCGTCATCGAACGACAGGTTGAGGAGACGGGCCAGGAGTACTTCCTTCGCCTCGAACGCTTCCTACCCTTTCTGGACACTACCACCACCATCTCACCGCTGCTCGGACTCCTCGGAACCATCGTAGGAATGATCGGCACCTTCAACGCCATCGCAGGTCAGGAACACCGGGAGAACAGCGACGCCGTTCTCGCCGGCGTCGGCGAGGCGCTCTATGCAACGGCCACGGGGCTGGTGGTGGCGGTCGTCTGCTTCGTAGCCTACAACTTCTTCGCCGCTCGGCAGCGTACCATCATTGGTGAGACCGAACAGGCCGTCACCAAACTGCTGAACGTGCTGGCAGATTCGGAAGCCGTCGAGAAGGGCCGCTAGGACCATGGAGTTTCGACGCCGGGCGGAACTGAAGCGGACGAAGATCGAGATCATTCCGATGATCGACACAATGTTCTTTCTGCTCGTGTTCTTCATGCTCTCCTCGCTTGCGCTCACGCGGCTGAACGGCATGCCGGTCAACCTCCCCAAATCCAGCACGGCGCCCAAGCAAGGACCGGCGGAGTTAACTCTGACGATCGACTCCCACCGGCACATTTACGTCAACAAGCAAGAGATCATGCTGAAGGATCTGGCATCCGCCCTGCTCGAAAAGGCAGGGGGACCCTCAGTCGATCTTGCCCAAACATCCATCATCATCAATGCGGACGCAAGCGTCCCGCACGGATTGGTGGTCCGGTGCATCGACGATGCGAGAAGCATCGGAGTCACGCGGTTCGCCATCGCAACTGCGCCGGAACATGACACGGACCACTAGCCCAGGAACCTTGAGCCTCACGCCCGGATAACACGCCATGCAGGCATCCCGTCCCAAACCGCAGACTTCAATCTTCCGAGAGGCCACGGGCTCGCGGATGAAATGGGCGTTCCTGGGCTCCATCGTCATCAACGCGGGCATCTGGTCGGCCATGGCCAGAGTGGCGTCCCACCCCGCGCACCTGACTCATCCGCCCGTGGAGATCACGCGTCTGGTGACGGATGTCAATGGCAGGCGAGTCGAACAGAAGATCGAGCCACGGCAGGTTGAAAAGCGGTTAGCGGAAGTCCGGAAACAGGTGGATCGACGAACGGAGAAGCCAAAGCCGGTTCCTATCCCCAGGACACCTCCAGCACCGGCCACCCCTCCAGGCGCCCACAACAAGGTGCTCACCGCGCCGCCCGCTCCCACCACTCCCACCCAACCAAAAGACTTCACGGCGCTGCCCGGCGGCAACGCGGAACCGGGCAAGGCGCTGGCGGCGCAGGCGCCGGGCAACGCGAAGGTCAATCCGCCAGATCCTCCCAAGACGGCGCCTCCCCCACCTCCGCCGCCACCGAAGCCTGAGCCCAAGCCGGAACCCAAACCTGAGCCCAAGCCCGAACCCAAACCCGAGCCCAGGCCCGAACCTAAACCCGAACCTAAACCCGAGCCCAAGCCCGAACCCAAGCCACGGGGGCCTTCACGGGAGGCGGAACCCCTGAGCACGACACAGCCGACCATTCCAAACGCTCTCCGCAAGGAAGAGTTCAAGAGCTTCGTGCGGGTCAAAGTAGAGATCGAGCCCGACGGGACGGCGACTCCTATTTTGAGGACCTCCTCCGGCAACCCGGAGATCGATCGCCGCGTCCTCGAAGCGCTGCAGCGGTGGAAGTGGAAACCCGCACTTCGCGACGGGGAGCCGGTGAAGAGCACTCAACTCTTCAAATTCGAGTTCGAAGTTAAGTAGGGGCCAGATTGGGGCCTCTCACTGCCGGCAAGCTCCCTTCCGGCACCAAATCCACCAGTTAGAGTGAAGTTCGGTGACAGGGAGCTCTACACTCTCCGACTTGCGGTGCTTGCGAGATCTGCTCCAAGGGGACTATCAGCCTGTTCGAAAGAGAACTCCACCCACGGTCCGGTCGCTTTAGACTCATTTAAGCTCTTTTTCAGCCGGAAGCCTTTAAGCTCTCAGTTCGGTTCAACGTTTTGAACCGAACTGAAGGAACCCCGGATGCGCTTATGTGCCCTCGCCCTGGTGTCGCTGATGACCCTGGGGACTCTAGCACCCGCGACAGCGGATGACGCGCGGTTGGAGCAGGAAGTCAAGGAGCTGAGAACCCGACTGGAAGCCCTGGAACGCGCGTTGGAGGCGTCCCGGCGAGCGGACGAGACGCGCAAGAAAGCAGAATCAGATCGCGCGGCCGCCGCGCCGGCCCGAGATGCGAAGAAAGCCAGGAAGCCGCTCCTACCGCCCACGCAGAGCGCCTTTCAGGCACAGGGATACATTGAGTCTCGCTTCACCAACTATGCCAACTCCCGCGGCGACGAGCGAGCGGCGGGGCCCGACTTCCAACTCTCTCGACTGAGAGCCCGCCTGAACTTCGCCCCCCAGGAGAAGTGGCTTCTCTCCCTGGAGGTGAATGCCGGCACTCGCACGGACGCCGCTGCGCCGGTGGACCTGCGAGAGTTCTACTTCCAGTATCTGGATCACAATCGGGTGGTTCGCGTGGGCCAACAGCGCGTGCCGTTCGGGTATCAGGTGGGCTCGGAGAGTTCGCGAGATCGCGCCGCACTGGAGCGGGCTCGCGTTTACTCCATCCTGTTTCCCAACGAGCGCGACATCGGAGTGGTGTACGGCTGGAATAACCACATTGCCAACCCGGGCAACAACCCCAGGCAGCCGCGGTTCACGCTGGGAGTTCTCAACGGAGAAGGGATCAATCGATCCGACCGCAATCAGGATAAGAGCCTGGCAGGGAATGTGGTCTTCCCGGTGGGACACCACGAGCTGGGCGCTTCATTCTACGTGGGCTCCTCCACGGCCGACGCGTTCGGGACGCACCAGGCGAATCCGGAGAAGCGCGCCGTCGGGGTGGAGCATCGTTTCAGCTCCCACCGGTTTCACACCCAATTCGAGTACCTCTTCGGAGAGCTCTTCGGCGGGGAGTTCCACGGTGGGCTCGTTCAGTTTCTCTACAGCACCGGCCGGACCGGAAACTTCTTCATCCGTGGAGATGTTTTCGATCCCAACACCCATCGCTCCGCCGACTTCTGGCGTCGAGTGAGCCTGGGCTGGTACCGAGACATCACGCCATCCTTCCGGCTCACAACCCAATACGACTTTCTTCGCGCGGAGGGCACTCGGTTCGACAATACGTGGGGCATCGAGACTCAACTCAGGTTTTGACAAATCGATCGGGGTCGGCTCATCGGGTCGCCCCCGGTGGCGGCCGCCCAAGATCCCCGCAGAGTCCCCGGACTGCAGGATGAACGGATCACTTGCCTGCACGGGTTGGGGCCGCCACGCGCCGCAGCGACGGTGGCCGATCTGCCAGGTTCAGCACGAACACGTCGGGGATGGAGCGCAGGCCAGCTAGGCGAACTTCGGGCACGGCCTGACCCTGAAGCACCCCTTCCGCCGCATCGCTTCCGAGGGCCAGGCGGACCATCTCGCGAATGCCGATGCCCGAGGCAAAGAAGCCGGGCGGAGCGTTTGTGAGCACGATCAGGGGGGCCGCGGGAAGGGACGCCCGCGATGCCGCAAGTGCGCCAAACGCCGATCGAGCGGTGTCGGAGCCGGGACGCTCCGCCGCAACGACGCTCTGGCGCACCACCCCGTTGGCCACACCCCAGACCACCAGACAGGCTGCACCTGCCACTCCCCACCAGCGCTCCCGGCCGGAGGTCGCCGCAACTCGCCGCATCGACTCCCAGGCCGCCGAGAGGACCCAGGCCGCGCCCATCGCGGGGACGTAGTAGAAGCGGCTGACGTGGAAACTCCGAAGCAGGAGTGCCGGAAGGACCGACGCACAAATCCAGAGCGTCCCCATCACGAGGAGAGGGGAGCGAGTCCGGACCGCAACAAGGCAAAGCACGAGAGGCAGTGCCTGGAGCAAACCCAGCGCGAAACCAGCCCCAGGAGTGCCTTGCACCGCCGGGATGTCGTCAAAGGGAAAGAACAGGTGCTGAAAGACTTTGCCCAGGTGCGCCGGCCACTCCGCCGCGGGGGAGAGGGAGTAGTCCTTGGGAACCACATCGTAGACATCCCGAACCACACCCAGATGGAAGATTCCGTAGGCAACCGAGAGTCCGATGGCGGGCGCCACCCTGCGAGCGGCTTCCCGCAGGTGCTCCTGGATCTGCTCCCGACGCACCTCCGGGAGTCGAACGCCGCACCACACCGCGCCGAAGAGGAACGGCATGTTGACGGCCATCTCCTTCGAAAGGCAGGCCACACCCGCCGCGAGCCAGGTGACCCATCGCCACAGCCGGCTCGGGGAGCGCAGATCTCTGGCGAGACCCAGGCACGCCATGAGCGAGAAACCGGCCCACTGCAGGGTGTTGGTGTTCGACTTCCAGAGCAGGATGTCGACCCAGGCCCACTGGAAGGAAAAGACCCAGACACTCACCGCGGCCAGGCGACAATCCCGGCTCACGGTCCGCGTCAACTCGAACAGCAGGATGCAGACGACGGCATGCCCGAGAAAGAGCGCGAGATTGTAGGGGACGGGATCGAAGCCAAACAGTTGGAATAGAGCGCTGAATTGGAGCGCCTGGAGCGGTCGAAAGAACCAGATGACGTCGGTCGAGAAGTGTCGCGACAGATCCCAGACCGGAACCCGCCCGTAGTAATAGAGCAGTAGCCAATCGTCGCTGGCAAAGTAGCCGTCAACGATGGGCACGAATGCCGCCAATCCAAGCAGCGCGCCGACAGCCGCAATCAGGATCGCGACCCGGTCGTGGCTGTTCTCTGACACTGGCGGCCTCGGGACGCGCTTAGTCGAAGAGCCCACCACGTACGCTTATCGGGAGAACCGCCCGGATCAAAACCGAATCCCGAGCCGCGCCTGGGCGCGTGTGTCGTCGGGGTCGACCGTACGAGCGCCCGCGCCGTCCGTGAGCCAGCCGACCTGCCCCTCCAGCATCAGGAAGAAAGAGGAACCCAACCCCTGATTGATTCCGAACCGGTAACTCTGACCGAACAGCCGCTCTCCCAGAATCGCTTCTCGAAGCCTCAACCCTCCGAAGAGCTGGGTTCCCCTACCTACCGCCAGTGTCGCCGTCACATCGGTCCGCTGCTCCTGGCCCTGCGTCGGGATCCGATCCAGACGCGTTCGGGATCCGCTGAGGGCCAGACTGCCGAGACGGGTCTCCAGTCCCACTGTTCGGTGCCGCTCGTCGAGCAGGAGACCCTGTCGATCCTCGGGGCGAAGGTTGTAGCCGCCGAACACCTTCAGGCCCGCGAGGGGACTGAGCTTCAACTGTACTTCCTTGCCACCCTCCGGGAGTAAGCCTCCCGAAGGAAGCTGTGGCTGACGGTAGGCGGCAAGGAACTCCACGCCCCGAACCGGATTGACGGAGGCGCCGGCGCCGAGCAGCGAGCGCTGCGTATCGATGCCGTCCACCTGTCGCAGACTTCCGTTGAACGCGAAGAGCGTGTGCGGCTTCACTTCCAGACGATAGAGGGAGTCCTGAAAGTTGGACTCCCCATAGGAGGCGAATCGCCCGTGGTAACCATCGATTCGGGCATAGCGCTTGCCGCCAAGCGCCAGACTCCAGTTGGCCCCCTGCCCACGATCCAGGGACAGGCCATCTTCGAGCCGTCGATTGAGGTCTAACCCCAATCGAAGCTTGACCACCGAGGAGGGATCGGCTTCAACCCGAAAGCCACCGCTGTAATCCCGATCTCCAGAGGCGCGAATCGCCTGATTGAAGTTGGTCTCCACCCGCGTGCCGCGAGCCACCTGCGATGCCAGGCCGAGATCGTAGCGCATGAGCCGCTCGCCCCGATCGGAAGTCCGATAAACCCACTCTCCACTGAGCTGCGTTGCTGAACCAACCTGCAGTTCGGACGCGGCTTTGAAGCGATGGAAAATGCCGTATCGGTCGGAGTCCACTGCATTGTAGGTGAAGCGCAAATCGGCCCGGTCGCTTGGGCGGGCGAACAGGGATGCACCGGCCTCCAGGAGTGCGCCGTCCAGATCGGAGTTCTCTACTGTGAGGCCGGCCTGGGTCTCGAAAACGGATCCCAACTGCTGCCGAACGTTGAGTTGTGCTCGGGACTCGCCGCCAAAGAAGGGGGACGACTCGCGCTGAAGGAGCGCGGTCGCGGTCCCGCCACGGGCATACGGGTGGGTGAGGCCGATGGAGAGCGCGCTCCGATCTTCCGCCACGGCCCCCCCGAGGCTTCGGCGCTCATCCCAGAGCAGGGTGGCGAGCGTTCTGCCCCAGCCCTGTTGATACGACACTCGACGGCGCTCACGCTCCACGTAGTCGTCGCTGAGCGGCCCTTCCCGGGTGAAGCTGTTGTCGAGCGCGAGACGGGTCGTGGGGTTTGGTTTGAACTCGACCGACGACGCGAACTCCTCGCGGCCGGATGCCGCCGTACGCGGATCCAGCGGATCGACGCGATTGTAAGCGACCGTGCTGCGGCCCGGGCCCTCGCTGGTCTCCTCGGAAAAATCCGACCGCTTGACGCCGCTCCGGAGCTGAAGTTCGAGGCTGTCAACCTCACCGTTCAGGCCGAGGACCCTGGCGCCGAGACCTCGCGCCACCTGACCGCCAACGGACATCCAGTGGAGTGGTCGATGCCCCGTTCCACTGGGCGGTGGAGGCAGCTCACCGAAGCGGGGCAACTCCGCGGCCGCATACATCACCTGCAGCACGCTTCCCGAGGGGGCGGGCACGGCGAGGCGAAGCACTCCCCGCTCCCAGTCCACGGTGTAATCCCTGCCGGCTTTCAGGACGAGGCCATCCAGCACCACAGCCTCGCTGCCGAAGCGAACCCCCGCAGTCGAGACTTGAAAGACCGCAGCCTCCTGAACCGGTCGAAACTCCCGGAGCAGGGGCGGGCGAGGCTGATGCCGAGAAACAGTTGAAGACGCAGTGAGCGCGGCGACTAGCAGGGGGATCGGAACCATCCGTCACGCACCTCCTCCGGTCAACGACACCACCGATAGCGTTCGGGTTCCTAGGGATTCTTCGGCGGCTTTGGCGTGGCTTTGGCGTCCACGTTCGGCTCATCCAGATCGTTCGCAATCCGGGGCTCGCTCGGCCGGCGCCGGCTGTTGCCGGTCAGGCCGGGCAACCGGATATCGAGCCCGATCTCCTGTCGCCTCACGCCGTAGCGCAGGCGAGGCTCGATGCAGTGAAACACCTTTGAAACTTCGAAGACCTGGTCGAAGACCCCACCCCGATCCGGCCGCAGCCGAGCATAGTAGGAAAAGTTGAAGTTCGTGGACTTGAACTCCAATCGGGGGCGCCACTCTCGCCTGAGTTCGATATCGTCGAACAAGAACGGAGTTGTGCCGGAGCTGAACTGATCAAATCGATCGATGCCCACCCGCCAGTTTCCGGAACGAAACTCCTTGCCGATACCGGTGCCGAGCACGAAGTGAGCCTGCCCGGAGTCGTAATAGCTCTGCCGCGCCATGATCCGGAGATCGTTCAGGCCGATGCCCTTCACGAGTTGCACATTGGGCAGCAGCGCCTGGGCCTGCGCCATCACGCGACCCCCACTTTTCGACTCGCCGTCATCCCGCCGCAGGTCATCCCCCCGATACTGCTGGAAATACCCTGCCGTGAGCTCGGCGGCCAGGAACCACTGGCGGCTGTACTTCAGGTAGTCCGGTCGACGGACATTCGAAACCTGATGCGGGAGGAAGCGTCCCGGGAGCGCCACGCTTCGACGGTTCGCCCAAACCACGCCGACCTGCGGCAGGCGGCTGACCTGCATGAAGCGGCCCCGCTGGTTCTCGGCCTGATCCCGATAGAAGAGGGAGGCGACCCACTGGGTACTCCCCGGCGTCGCGAACTCGACCCCCGCCGAAGGCTCGCGGAGCATATTCAGCCGGAGGAAACCATCGATCCAGACGGGCGCCCGGCTCCGTAGATCAAACTGTTTCTCCAAAAACAGGCCGTTGCGGCTGTCCACACCGACGGAAGGGTAAGCAGATCTGGAGTCGGCATTCCCGGAATTCGGCTTGAGCGATTTGCGGAGCGTGGGGATCGTCGCCAGCCGAACACCGAGCAAGTCAATGCCCAGCCCTCGAGCGAGAAGCTCCTGACCCGGCGTGATCTGAAGCAGCCGCGCATGGCTCTGCTGGTGCGGATGCTCCTTCTCACAGGGAGTAAACCGGGCCCCAATCGCTTCATACGCGGGACCGGGTTTCAGGATCAACTTTTCCGCGTGGAGGATGTACTGATCTACCGTTCCGTTGACATTCTCAGCTTCACCGGTGCGGGTCGCAAAATTGTAGGTGGCTCGCGCGGCGGTGAACTGTTGGTCCCCCTGGATAATCGTGACATTACCCTCGGCCGTCGCGATCTGGGCGTCTCGGTTGATCACCAGGCGCGTACAGCGAAGTTCGTCCTGCCCACGCTTGACGATCGGGTTTCCCGTAACAGTGATGGTGCCGTTCTGCTCATTGCTCTCGATCAGATCTCCAGTCACCTCAAGGGACGAGATCTGGATCGAGGCGGCCGGCTGGCGACTCTGCTCCGCAGCAGCGGCCTGCTGCTCAAGCACGGCAGCCAGTAGCCGATGCCGAGGAGCGGTCAAACGCGGGATGCCGAGTTCAGCGGCGGTCGGGACGGGCGCGCCCGAAGAGTTAAAAGAGGAGATGCCGGAAGCGGATGCCGCTTCGGCTGTCGTCGGCAAGGCCGGCTCATCTGCGGGAGCAGAACTGGGCGTCACAGCCAGAGACAACAGGATCGCACCGGGTAGAAGCCGCATCTGAGCCAAGGGATGCACTCCGCCTACTGCCGACAGTTGAGTTGTGGTGAACATGAACGCAGGCCCCCGGTTTCCCGGGGGCCTTTGCCCAACCCGTAGGGTTGGAAGAGATCCTAGAACCGGACCTGGAACTGCGTGG
>SYKE01000049.1 GCA_005798285.1 Actinomycetota bacterium | reverse complement strand
CCAGCGAGGTCCACGCGCTGCCCGGGCCACCCCTTCCGGCGGGAAGCCCGGGCAGCGCGCCGCGCCCGATCGGACGACCGTCGAGCCTGGTATCGATCAGCCAGCCGCTCTCCCCTGACACGACCTGCAAGCGACTTCCGACTCGAGTCACCGACGACAGGATCGGCGCCGCGGGACGACGGATGACGTCGGCAGGGGCGCCACCGACGAACGGGAGAATGGGGATGGGACCACCCAGCAAGCCGGCAAGGCCCGGATTGCTGGGCGCCGGTATAGACAGGGGCGCCGCAGTCAGGGGAGGCGCCGGGGGCAGGCCCGGAAGTTTCAACCGAATCTCGGCCAGCACCCGATTCACGGCCGAAGGTTCGCCCGCCTGGAAGTTGCCGGCAATCTGCTGAACGAGCGGAAGCAGCCTCCCGACGTCTTTTCGCTCGGCTGCGGCACGGTCCACCGCGTCCAGAGCTTCCGACACGCGATCCAGGACACGCTGGCGCTCGGGATCGGCAATCTGCTCTCGGAGACGAGGGATGAACGCGCGGTAGCGAGCGATGAGTTGCCGCACCCATTCCGGCGGAGGATGGCGCTCTGATGCCCCGGACACGACCGGATCCGGAGACTCTTTTTTGTCGAAGCCCACCCGAAGCGTGGCCGTGTTAAGGCGTTCACGGACGGTCTCCACGGCTTGGTTGGCGCCGGCCACGTTGCCGGATCGGGCCGCGGCTCCCACATCGGCCAACGCCTCCCGCGCGGCTTCGAGGTCGTAGCCGGCTGCGAGTTTTTTGGAGTAGTCGCGAAGTGTCGCGATCAGCAGTTTTCGTTCGGGAGAACGCTCAGGCCACATCCGGGCAAACGCCTGCTCGTCTGCCCTGGGGTCTTCAATTTCCACCGACTGCTCCAGTTCCGCCGAACGGAGAGTCTTCAGCGCTCCAGCAAATCGGCCACCGGAGAGGTCGCGCCGAGCGGAGTCGAGGGCCTCTTTGAGATGAGCGGGCGCCTCGGATCCAGCCCGTTCCACGCGCCGATCGAGGGCCACAAAGCGATCAACGGCCTGATCCACGTCCTGGAGTCTGACGCTTTGCCAGAACACCACGGAACCGAGCCCCAGCACCACCAGGGCAAGTGTCAGGCCAAGCCAGACCTCCCGAGGCGTCACTGGGTCCCCCGGTTCTGCTTCTGGCCGAGGCGCGCCCGCGCGAGCATTTCCACCCGGGCGGCTGCACTCAGGGTGAATCGGGAGAGTGGTCGCGCACTCTCGAGCAGCACCACGCCTTCTGAGTTGAGGGCCCGGACCACATACTCGTAACTGACCAGGGGAGCCACTCGCGCATCATCCGGAGCCAGTGCGCCCACGGGGCACCCTGCGGAAGTCCCGGTGACCCGTCCGCTCTGCCAGAGTGCGAAGCGTCTGCGCCTCATCGCCTGGAACCCGTCCGAGCGGAACCGCCTCCGGAAGGCGCCGAGCATTTCCGGCGCCGCGTAGACTCCGACTTCATAGGTGGCCGCACCCGGCTCCGGATCCCACGTTAACGACACCTCTCCACCATCCGCGTTCAATTCACCGTAGCTCCGGGTCTTCAGGGCGTATTCGAATCGGGTGTCGGGCAGCTCCTGGTTCCCCGCTTCCACCCGAATCATCGGCGACACCGTGGAGTTGGGCACGATGGGGCGACCGTTTTTCAGCGTGTCGAAGAGGAGGAGAGGTCGGTATTCTCCCGCCGGCACGCCGCGGATCACATAACGGCCCACCCGATCTGTGCGACCCCGAAAAGGGATGGAACGCAGAATGGAGAGCGCGTCCGAACCACTCCTCGCAATGGTGTTGCGCTGCGCCAGGGCGACTTCAATTTCCGGGAGTGGTTGGGTTCCCAGAGTGACACGCCCGGTCACCGTCCCCGCCGGGGGCGCCGGCGGCTCTCCCGGCATCGGGAGCTCAAGCCGCTTGAACAATCGCTCCACCCAGAGGTGATCTCCGACCCGGCGCGCCCGCCGAGAGGCGGTTTCCAACTCCGAGCGCGCGTCGTCACTCAACTCCTCAAGGCCGGAAAGTCGCGCGATCTCCGACCGAGCGAGGGCGGCGTGTTCCGTGGCCTCAAAAACCTGGCGCAGCCTGAGCTGGATTTCGCTCAGATCCACCTGGTACCCCAGAATCGCCACGCTCGACGCGGATGAGAGCCGCCCCGTGGCGGAGAGCTCTCGGCCCGACGCCGCTGCCGCCCGCACGGCCCGTTCGCGGAACTCCCGCATCTGGGGGTAGTTTCCGGCGGCTGCAGCCCCGGCGTAAAGCGCGTTGGCCGCCCGCTCCGCCTCCGCCGAATTCGGGTACTCCAGGCCGATGCGGGTAAAGAGCTTCAGACCGTCCTTGAGGCGCCCGGCGTCCATCTGACCTTCGGCACGACGGGCCAGGGCCCCAGGCGCCAGGACGCTTTCCGGATACTCATCCGCGAGGCGTCCCGACAACGCCGCGGCGCTTCCGAAGTCCGGCAGCCCAACTGGTCTCCAGCGCCCGCCGATCGGCCGGGCAACCGCGCGCGACGGTTGGGTCCGCGCCCCGAGGAGACCGAGAAAAGCCGCGGCCCGCGCATACTGATAGCCAGCATCAAGGGCGGCGTCGGAGTAGATGCTGCCGGGATGTCGGGACGGGAACTCTGAAAGCTGGGCCGTCCGCGCGGCGCAGTAGTCGGCCAGGGCGCCCGCCGGGTTTGCGCCGAAAAGCGCCGCCAGGGAGGGAAGAGGCCCGACGAATTCCGAAAAGTCGTTTCCATACACCCAAGTCTGCTGCAACAGCGAGTCCAGCAAAAACTGCTGCTGATAGTACGGCAACTGCGGGAGCTTGGTCTTCAGTCGAGAGACATCGTGCGATAGCGCGTAAGAGAGCTTGTAAACGCCACCCAGCCAGATGTAGCCGTAGGCCAGGCAAGCGGCCTGCAGGAGTCCGAGTACCAAAGCTTTCAGGCGACGCTTCAACTCACTCTCCTTCCGCTCGATGTTCGACCCGTCGCGCGGCGAGCACGAACAAGCCGGACCCCGCCGCGATCAGCGCGATCTTGGGCGCCCACCACCAATCCACGTAGGGCGTGACCCCTTCTTCTCCAATCGCGACGGCTTGCAGCCAATCGGTGTAGCTCGAAAACGTCAGGAGCGGATTGACGGAAATCCCCAGGGTCGAGCCCATCACGCTGGTCAGCAGGTTTGCCATCCAGATCGTGAGCGCTACCGTATAGCCCATAAAGGCGTTGCCGAAACGAACCCGGGTCCAGAGCGAGAGCGCGGCGGTGCAGAACGAGGGCGGGATGGCAGCCAGGAGTAGCGTGCCCACCGGAATCGGCCGAATTCCAAAATGCATCACGGCAAGCAGCCCGGCCCCAAGGATCAGGCTGAGGGTAAGGGCGACCACCAGCCGTTCCGCCGCGGTCGCGACCAGTGAGAGCCGTTTGGTGCAGAGAATCTCATGCACCCCTCGGCGGGTTTCGTGCTCAAGGACACCAGCAGCCATGAATGCAGACAGGACGGGAAAGAACTGCTCCGCGATGGAGCTTGCCATGGCCACTGTGAATCGATCGCGCAATCGGAACTGCCCGTACAGAATCAGGGCCGAGAGAAGAATGGAGAGGCCGCCAGTCCAGACCAGGCCGGGCAGCACGATTCGCAGCGCGTAATAGAGCCTCGAGATCATTCGGCGGCGGCCTCCGCCGACTCACGTTTGGCATCGATCGCGGCACGGACCTGCGCGGCGAATTCTCTGAGGCCCTCAGGGTCGGCCGGCAGATCGCGGGCAATCACTGCGCCTTCGGCGTCCAATACCAGGGCCGTGGGCGTCGCCTCGATCTTCAACAGGCTGGAAAACACCGAAGTCGGACGCTTCTCTTCGAAAGTCTTGTCGGTGAGGGAACCCCACTCCGGCGCGAGATCGAAGTTCAGTTCCCCAGCGGCGTGCAAGCCCCGCACCCGCTCGACCGAGCCCAGATCTTCGCTGATCAGCAGCGCGAGGCAGCGCACGCCATCGCGCCGCAGCTCTCCCGCTGCCGCGTTCAATGCCAGGAGGGTGCCGGCAAGTCCGCGGTCGAGGGGTTGGAGTGCGACGACGGCCAGCGGGCTCCCGCGCATTCCCGCGAGCGACACCCGCCTGCCGAGGTCAGTGGTCCAGGCTAAAGTTGGGGCCGGCGCGAGGGCGGCGTCTCGGCGAGCGGGTTGGGCCGCGCTGCGCGGGCCGGCCGTGAGCCGGCGCATCGCAGTCCGCGCGGAGTTCGGACCAGGCGCGAAGCGATCCAGAAGGGTTACCCGCAGGAGCAGGGCGCCGGCACTCAGCGCCGCCAACAGCCAGAGCCCCTGCGCCAGTCGGGTCCCCCAATTGCGAGAACGCCCTCGGATGCCGGCCAGAGCGCCGAGCGTGCAAACGGCCGCGGCGAGCAGGTAGGTGGCGTGGTTCTGCGACGGGCCCAGCCGCAGCGGGAACGGTGTGAGGTCGCCCCCAAAGTAGATTGCAAACCAGAAGAGCGCGGTGAGGCCCACTCCCGCCAGAAACACGCCGGTTGCGCTTACCAGCAAGAATGACATGCTTCCGAACGCCACCACGATCGGAAGCGCATCCGCAAGGCCGTATCCATACCACACCGGTTCGAGCGGCAGCTTGGAATGAACATACTGCCCTCCGATGGCGCCGACAAACGCGAAAGCCAGGGTGAACAGCAGAGTCAACTGCAGGCTGATCCAGCGTGCGAGCGTGAGGTACTCCGGAGCCACGGGCCTCACCACCTCCATCTCCACGGCATCGAACCTCCACGGCCGGTAGGCGAGGCTTCCCGCGAGAAAGATGAGCGCGGAGAGCGCGATGGGCGTCACCTGCCGAGCGAGAATCCACCCCAATCGGAATGAAGAGGGATCCGCGGCCGTTCGGGCCTGGAGATAGCCGAGCAGCGCCAGAGTCGCGCCGACCAGCCAGACACCGGGACCCCGGAGCGCCAGTCGCAGCTCGTGGCAGGTGAGCGCCGGAAAGCCGGCGAGAGAACTGAGGGCACGCACGTCAGGGGTCGCCGTTTCGATCTCGAGCCACCGCAGCCGCGGCGTCCGGGCCCATCGTCCACACGTATGCGTCTTCCAGACTCGGCTCCCTCGGCGACATTCCTGCCGCAGCATCCGGATCGGCTACCAATCTCACCAGCATTCCGGTCGCTTCTCGCTGAACCTCGATCACCGTCACGCGAGTTGAGAGCGCTTGAAGCTCCCCCTCGGGAACCACACACTGCCAGCAGCGTCCCCGAACCCGCTCCAGCAGCTCCTGAGTCTCGCCGGTGAAGATGATCTCGCCCCGACGCATCACAGCGAGCACTCGCGCGGAACTCGCAATGTCCGCCACGATGTGAGTGGATAGAAGGATGAGGCGGTCCCCTGCCAGCTCAGCCAACAGGTTGCGGATTCGGATCCGCTCTTCCGGATCCAGTCCCGCCGTCGGTTCGTCGAATATCAGCAAGCGGGGTTCATGAAGGATGGCCTGGGCGATCCCCAGTCGACGCTTCATTCCACCCGACAGGGCCCCCACCTTCCGGTGACGAAGCTCGGTGAGGTTCACCCGATCGAGCGTTCGCTCCATGCGCTCCTTGCGATCTCGGGCGCGGGAGAGCCCGGCCAAGATTCCGAGATAGTCGAGACATTCCCAAACGGAAAGGGATGGATAGAGCCCAAATTCCTGGGGCAGATATCCGAGGATCCGGCGCACGTCCGCTTTCTGATATCGGATGTCCAGGCCGTCCACGAGCGCGGTGCCGTCGGTTGGCTCTGTCAGCGTCGCCAACATCCGCATCATAGTGGTCTTGCCGGCGCCGTTCGGCCCCAGGAGCCCGACGATGCCGCTCCCAAACGAAACGTTGACGGGCTGCACCGCCTGGACGCCGCCGGGATAAGTCTTGGTGAGATGGATGGTTTGGAGCTGCACGGAACCCCCTCGCCCCCTGCGTCGATCCTCCTATCATACGCCAAGACGCCCGCCGGAGTTTGACTCCGGCGGGCGTCTTGGCGGGCCGTTCGAAAACGCGGTGCTCGAGCGTTCGGCTGAGTTTCGCCGAACCGGCCTCGATGGATAACACGTCTGTGCGACAGCAGAGCGTTGGAAACCGCAACCCCGGTTGCTTTATTCAGTTTTGGAGGTTTTCAAAAGTTGATCTTGCACCCAAGGGGGAGAGCCCTGGAAAGATCCGTTCTCGCCGGCTGCTACAGCCTCTGTGTGTCGTTATTCGGAGGTTGTCGTCTGAGTTCTTGCCCGACCGGCCTCGGGTCACTGCCCTTGGAACGCGGCCGCCACTGGTCCCACCTGGGTGGAAAACTGACCCCGACCTCACTGATCCGAAAGTGCACGGAGCGTCAAACCGCGTGCGAAGGTGTTTTCCGAAGGGTTGCTCCTCATCGCCTCTGGATGTGCGATTGCTCAGTAGATCGACCAACGCGGCGGGCGTTTCAAGTCGCCCTTTGGGGTTTTTTCACTCATCATACGGACGACCCGAAACCGGTCATTCGTTCCACGGATTTGACCTGGGGGACAACTTCGGGGGACCAGCGGGATCCGAGGGACACGATTTGTACGACTGCTGGCCCAGCTCAGAGGGTTCGGGGGCCCCTGAGGTTAAATCCTGTAGGATGCGCCCCGTCCGCGGGCGCGGTGAGACCTCAAGAACAATGCCCACGTTTACGTTTGAACAGATCCGCGGCGTCGCAGTTCAGGTGTTCGCGGCACTCGGCTGCCCACCCGATGAAGCTGAGATCGTTGGAGACGCGCTCGCGCGTGCGAACCTGGCCGGCCACGACTCCCACGGGATCATCCGCGTCGAGCAATATGCCCGGCTCGTTAAGGAAGGATCGATCGTGCCGGGTGGCCCGACGACCACGGAGCGGGAGACAGCCTGCACCGCCCTGCTGGATGGCGGTTGGAACTTCGGCCAGGTCGTCGCCCGCCGCGCGGTCGAACTCGGCATCCGAAAGGCGCGAGAGTTCGGATCCGGGACCATCAGCGTGAAGCAAAGCAATCATCTCGGGCGCCTCGGGGAGTACACGCTTATGGCGGCCCAGGAAGGAATGCTCTGCACGGCTACCGTGAACAACCATGGCCGGGGCAACCTGGTGGCGCCCTTCGGCGGCAGTGATGGACGTCTCGCCACCAATCCGATCTCATTCGCCTGCCCGGGTCCCGACCGTCCCATCGTGGTCGATATCACCACCAGCGTGGTAGCCGAGGGGAAGGTCCGCATCCTGAAGAATGCAGGGAAACAGGCTCCTGAGGGCTGGCTCATCGATTCCAACGGAAATCCGACGACCAATCCCCAGGACCTGTATGGGCCGCCGCCCGGCGCCATCTTGCCGTTCGGCGGCGCCGTGGGTCACAAGGGGTTCGCGCTATCCGTCATGGTGGATATCCTCTCCGGCGCCCTCTCCGGCGCCGGCTGCAGTCACAGCAGCACCTGCCGTTTAGGGAATGCGATGTTCTTCCATATCCTTGATCCTGAGAAGTTTGTGACCCGAGACGAGTACGATCATTGGGTATCCACACTCCAGACCCACATCAAGGGATCCCCGCCCGCGCCGGGCTTCTCCGAGATCCTGATGCCTGGCGAGCCGGAGTTCCGCACCGAGGACCGCCGCCGTCGCGACGGGATTCCCGTGGACGACGTCACCTGGCAGCAGTTCAAGGCGTGCGCCGCCGGCATCGGCGTCCAGTTCGAGCTGTAGCCCGGGCCGCCCGCCAGACTTTCAACACCCCATCGACACCCCCCAAGGAACGCCTTGATGATTGAGCACATCGTACTTTTCAAGCTGAAGGACACCGCGACCGACGAGCAGGTGGAAGCCATGGTCGCAGCTCTCGCGGGCCTTCGCTCCGCCGTCCCCGGCATCGTGGATCTCTCCGTCGGCAAGAACTTCAGCGAACGGGGACAGGGCTTCGGTATCGGGCTGGTCGTCCGATTTGAGAACCGGGAGGCCCTCGACGCCTACATCCCGCATCCCGCGCATCGCGGCTGCGTGGATCAGTTTGTTAAACCGATTGCGGCCGACCTGATCGTCGCCGACTACAAGATCGGGTAACAGGGAGCCTGCCGTGCGGACTTTTGTCGTGGGAGACATCCACGGTCACGTCGCCAAACTGCGTGCGCTCATGCCGGAACTCCGTGAGCGTGCGGAGTCCGGCGACAGTCTCGTGTTCGTGGGAGACTTCGTGGACAGGGGTCCCGAGAGCAAAGCCGTGATCTCCGACGTCATGCGCCTCTCGTCGGATGAATGGCCGGGTCCCGTCACCGCGCTGATGGGAAACCACGAGGACATGATGCTGGACTGGATTTCGTCTCAACCCCGGCTGGATCCCGCCGTCTGGATTCATAACGGCGGGCTGGACACGATCCACAGCTACACCGGCCAGCGCAAGATCGATCGAAAGTGGGTGAACTCGGTTCCCCTGGGCCACCTGAACTTCCTGAGGAATCTGGCTTACTTTCACGAAGATGAACACGGATACTACGTCCATGCGGGGTTCTTGCCGGGGTTGCCTCCCTCTGAAACTCCTCGGGAAGAGATGTGCTGGATCCGAGACAAGTTCATCAACTCCGACTACGCCTGGGATCGGGTGGTGGTCTTCGGACACACGCCCCAGTACGACAATCCGCCCGAACCCGTCACCGACTACTCCCAACTTCTCTGGCGTCCACTCATACGCCCGGAAAAAATCGGCATCGACACCGGCGCCGCGTACGGTGGCCCACTCACCGCCGTAATACTTCCTGAGCGCGAGTTCGTCTCCGCGCGATGACCCCGATCTGCTCTCATCACTGTGCTCTCGGCCGGCCGAAACGCGCTAGGACCGAGTGGCAAGGAGTTCTCCTATGAAGCAACGTGCCCCCGGCCTCATGCTGGGGCTTCTTCTCCTGGCAGTCGCCGCCGGAGCTCAGCAGCCACCCAAGGCGGCTCTGATGTTGAAGGCCGTCGTGGGCCAGACCTCCACCTACAAGGAAGAGGCCAACATCAGCCTCGAAGGCGGCGGTCGTTCGGTGACCTTCAACGTGAAGAGCACCTCGCAGAGCAAGGTCACTGTCGTGTCTCCCGAAGGCAACATCACTCGGGAGAGTAGCACCCTGGATTACGTGACCGAAGTAATGGGTCGGAAGCTCCCCACTCCGGACGACATCCTCAAGTCGAAGAAGTTCATCACTGAACGACCCAACGGCTCGCTGGCGGCTGTGAAGTCTGAAGGCAGCGAGGAGACACCGGAGTCTCGGAGCGAGTCAAACCGGATCGACCAGGCGACGCGGATGATCTTCACTTCGACCCCCGTCGGTCCGGGAGACAAGTGGACTCACGACTTCGTGGAAGAGCGCGAACTCGGCACGTTTACGGGTCGATCTCAGTTCGAACTCCTGGGCTTCGAGAAGGCCAAGGGCATCGAGTGCGCGAAGATCAAGTTCACGTACGCGGAGTCCGGTGGTCCGGGACCCAAGATTACCAGCACTTCCGCAGTCTTCGTGGAGCGATCCTCGGGCGACACCGTGGTCGCGGATGTGAAGCTGGAGAACGTGCCGTTCGGCCCGGAAGGGGCGCCGCCCGCTAAGGCCAGCATCCATCAAGAGCGCGTTTCGGGTAGCCCGATCGGCATCACCGGTACCGACCCACAGGGAACCACTCCCGCGGCAACCGCCTTAAAGAAGGAAAAGACCATCGAAGAGGTGGTCAAGGATTACGAGAAGCTCACCGGTCTCTTCACCCTCTACCGGAAGAAGGATCAGGGGCGGGACACTCTCTACCTGGAAGTGCGCGAGGATCAATTCAAGCAGTTGATGTTCCTCCAGACGACCGCCAGCACCGGAGCCGCCACAAATGCGCTGGCTGCGGGTGAGCCGATCAACGATCTCGTCTTTCGGATGGAACAGCGGGATGAGCAGGTGCTCTTCATTGTCCCGAACGGGTTCTACGAGGTCGATCCTTCCAAGCCGATCAACAAGGCGGTTCAGCGATCTTTCACCGATTCGATCGTGGAGGCGCTCCGTGTGGAGGCCCGCAGCGCAGAGCGCAAGTCGGTGCTCGTCAACGTAAGCGATCTCTTCCGGGGCGACTTCGCCAGAATCACTCAGGCGGCGTCCCAACTCGGCGGAGGGTATGGGATCGAGCGCGACAAGACGATCTACACGTCGATCAAGATGTTCCCCGAGAACCTCGCGATCCAGACTTCGTACAGCTTGAGCCGATCCGGCGGGGGTGGTCTCTCGGCTCTCGGAATTCCCGGGGCCGGCGGGTTGCCCGCGGGGCAAGCGGACCCCCGCAACCTTTCGATGAAGGTCAACTACGCGCTCTCGATCATCCCTGGCAGCTATCAAACCCGAGCAGCGGACCCGAGGATCGGCTACTTCACCACCGACTTCCAGGACTTCTCGGAAGATGAGGAACGGCAGATGCGCCGTTACATCCTCCGATGGCGGCTCGAAAAGTCCGACCCGCGCGCGGCGATGTCCACCCCGAAGAAGCCCATTGTCTTCTGGCTGGACAACGCCATCCCCACCCAGTACCGAGACGCGGTGAAGTCCGGACTGCTGCTGTGGAACAGCGCCTTCGAGAAACTCGGTTTCAAGGATGCGGTCGTCGTGAAGCAAATGCCGGACGATGCGGATTGGGACCACGCGGACGTCCGCTACAATGTCATCCGCTGGGTGACTTCGCCGTCCAGTGCTTACGCGGTGGCGCAGTTCCGCGCCAATCCGATGACGGGAGAGATCCTGAACGCGGCGATTACTGTCGACGCGAACCTCACGCGGGTGATGAAGACGGAGTTCAAGCACGAGGTGGATCCGCTCGCCGCGCTGAAGGACCCGGTTCGCACCGCCGACAAGGCATCCCGCTTGCGCTGCACTTACGCCCAGGAAGCGGCCGCCAACGCCTACCAGGGAATGCTGGCACGCACGCTGCTGGTGGGCTCTACCGGCACCAAGATCTCCGACCTGGAGTACACCCGGCAGTTCCTGACCTCGGTGGTGGCGCATGAAATGGGCCATATCATGGGCCTCCGGCATAACTTCGCGGGAAGCACCCAACAGGGCCTCAAGAGCCTTGCGAACGGAGATGTGCTTCGGCGGCAGGGCGTCGTCGCCTCGGTGATGGACTACGTGCCGTACAACCCGATGGCAATCCACCATCCGAACGGACAGTACTGGACCAACGTCCTCGGCGGGTACGACCTCTGGGCCATTGAGTATGGCTACACCACCGCGGCTGGTAAGGACACCGAGAAGTCGCTTCTCGCAACCATCGCCAGCCGCTCGAACTGGCCCGGCCACGCCTACGAGTCCGACGAGACCGCCGACTCCTGGGACCCGTTCGTGACCCGCTTCGATCTGGCTCAGAATCCGCTGGATTACTGGTCCGTGATCCTGACGGACTCACGAAGCCTGATGCAGCGCATTCCGCAGGCGGTGCCTGCGCGGGGCGAGAGCTACTACCAGCTCACCAAGCAGCTTCTCGGAACCCTCGCGCAGACATCCACGGCATCTCGACAGATCTCCCGGTTCATTGGCGGCCTGCGCCTCAATCGCAACCACAAGGGCGACGCTCGGGAGAAGGCTCCGCTGGCGCCGATCCCGGCGGGAGATCAGGAGCAAGCGCTCGAACTGCTTCGTCGGAACATCTTCTCCGCCGATGCGTTTCCAATCGCAACCCGGTATCTCTCCTACCTCGCTCCAGATCCTCAACCCGACATGATCGAGGCATTCACGGGTACGCTCCGACAGGACTCCCCCATTCGGGACACAATGTCGGGCATCCAGAAGGGCACCCTTCAGCGCCTGATGAGCAGCGCCACGCTACAGAGAATCGCGAACAACGAGTTCAAAGCGGACAAGGCGCATCCCACGCTTGGCCTGGATCGACTCTATTCCGTGCTCGCAGGGGCGGTCTGGGAAGAGGCCCGGACGGCGAAGCCGGTGCCGGGGCTCCGACGAGATCTCCAGCGCACCTATCTTCAGGCGATGACCGAGCAGGTGCTTCGAGCCGATGCCGGCGTGCCGGAAGATGGTCGGATGCTGGCTCGCCATCACCTCAAGGAGCTTCGCTCGCAGCTCAAGAGTGCGCTCCCCAAGATCCAGGATCGATACACCCGGATCCACTTCGGGGACTCGATTGAGCAGATCAGTCGGGTGCTCGATGCCCGCGTCAACATCTCTGCGCCGGCGCCCGGCGGCGGCGGGGGTGTGACCATCCGGCGAGGACTGGAGCCGTAGAGGGACGTTCAGTTCGCCGAGAACTCAGCGAAGGGTGCGGCGCGTGCGCCGCACCCTCTTTTTCTCGGCCCCGACTTCTGTCTGCGGCAAGGACGCACCTGCGCTTCAGCCATCGAGGTCAATTCGCGTGCTGTGAGCCGACATGGAGTGGAGTAGCTCCCGGATCTTCCCTTCAAGATCCACGGTCACCTGCTGGACGGTCTCTCTCCGCCGGGCCCGGTAATCGTCGTAGCGGCGTTCCAACCGGATGGGCTCTCCAACCCGCACCAGGGCCTCTCTCGGCACGACCTGGATCACTCGACCGTGCACCTCGCGCTCGAGTCGGTTCAGAAGCTGAAGGACCCGTTCCGCCGTCGGCTCGGACGCCACGTAGTCTCCGGTCACCGCGATGAAGCTCTGGAGGCGCTCCAGATCCTGGAACAGGGGCGCCGCGTAAGAAGCTCGACGATGGTGCAACTGCACTTCGTACGGGGTATGTTGTTCCGGCAAAAACCCGACCCATGCCTGCAGCGAGTTGAAGAGTTGATGGAGTTGATCGGCGGGCGGCTGCTTTCGGTCCAACCGCACCCCGATGGCGCTGGCGACGCGAACCAGGGCCTTTTCCCGGAGTGCCTGAATGCGCTCCGCCAGCGGGGTGTCCGGCGACGGGTGCAACTGTTCCTGATCTTCGAGGCGTGTCAAAACAGCGCCCCCAATTCTAAGGATGCGGCCGTATATCCCGAGCTTGCGATCCGCGGCGAGACCAAGCGCGTCTTCAAGACGCCCGAGGCTATTCTCAATTGCCGCACGGGGGGCATCGCAGCAGCGGTACTTCACCGCGATCGGGAGCAGGGGCAGCGTGACGTCTCGACCTGCCTTTCCGAGGTCATCCAGAGCCCAGAACCCCATTTGAGCCACGCCGGTTTGGAACGCGAGTAGGGCGTCGTTGTACTCGTAGATCTCGCCTTCGGGGAAGATGACCACCTTGCGGTCCATCTCCGCGAGGAGGCGGCGCGTCGTGCGGATCGACTCCCGATCCGCAGTCCCGCGCAAGACCGAATAGGCTCCCAGTCGATTGAGCACCCAGCCCCGCCACCCCTCGAGAATCTCGCGCGCTGCAAGGAAGTTGAATGGCTCCCCCACCCGAGCGGAAACCCACAGCATCACCATGGGGTCGGCGATGGTGGGGTGGTTCGGCGCGAGAATGGCTCGACCGGGCGCAGCGCTCTTGAGCCGCGCCACATCCTCGTCCTCGATCGTGACATGTCGGAGATCGGCGATTGCCTGCCCGACCACAGGGAGCATTGCACGGAAGGCAGAGCGCACGAACGCATTGTCACGCGGCGGAATGAACGGATGACGGTACACGGCGAGGCCTCACCTTCCCGGGCCGGTATCCCAGAGTGCCTGCGATGATTCGGTGACCCGGACGCAGGCATCTCCAAAATCGTCGTCAGTCACCAGGAACCCTCGGGTTCGAAGATCGTTTGCAAACATCCGGGTTCCGGTGAAGAGCACGGCATCCCAACCCCGGCTCCGGGCCGCCTCAACATAGATCGGGATATCGTCCACGAACAGATGCGCTTGAGGAGCGGCGCCCGTGAGGCGCTCGACCCATGCATAGATCTCCGGGTCGGGCTTTTCACTGCCGATTTCGTGCGAAACGCAGAGGTCGTCAAACAACTCGAGGATCTCCGGGAACTTCTGAGTGATGAACTCCCAGTGGAGTGCGTTGGTATTGGAGAGAAGTACTCGACGAGCGCAAGAGATCTCGCGGATCAGCCGGAGTACGCCTTGGTTCAATTCGAACATATCGCTCCAGGCATTCCGGAAACCGGCGTAGTCCAGATCGATCCCGGTTGCAGCAGCGACCCGCCGATGAAACTCCGCGCCGGTCACCCCACCTCGGCCCAGTCCCGTCTCCCGAACGATTTGCTGTACCGTTGACCGTGTGGCTGCTTCGGGTAGTCGAGACAGCGGCAGGAGCGCAGACCACACCCGCGCCGTGTCAAACGGCAAAATGACCTGACCCAGATCAGAAACAAGGACCTTGTTGACGGCATCAGAAACGGACATGCAAGGCTTCTACCTGTGCTCGGCAGCCCCGATAGGAGGCGCCGAGAACCCATTTTGGAGCCGCCCAACGTGAGCAACTCCAGGACAGTTCTCCATGTCATCGCGTTCTCTCTCCCTTCGTACCGCCGCATCCATCGCTGCCTTTTGCGTTTCGGTTCCCTGGAGCCTCGCGACGAGCACCAGGGCGGCGGACGTCTCGGCCCGGCCGCTCTCCAGCTACTTCTCCGGCTTTCACGCGGCGGCAGTCGTGAAGGACGCCAGGAGTGGGTCGTGGGGACGATTGAACCCCGATCAATGCCGCAGGCGCTTCGTCCCCGCATCCACGTTTAAGATTCCAAATACTCTGATCGGACTCGAGACCGGAGTCGTTCCTGACCTGGAGTACCGGACTACCTGGGATGGCGTTCGTCGTCCCATCGAGAGCCACAACCGGGACCATACGATGCGAACCGCCTTTCGCGGAGTCCGCCGGCTGGTACTACCACGAGATCGCTCGTCGCGTGGGTGTGGCGCGGATGCGGGAGTGGGTTGGGCGCCTCGGCTACGGAAACCAGGCAGTCTCGGGCGTCGACGTACGGTTCTGGCACAGTTCACTCCTGATCAGCGCGAATGAGCAGGTGGAATTCCTTCAAAGACTCCACCAGGGCGCGTTGCCGGTTTCCGCCCGCAGTATCGCGCTGCTGAAAGAGATGATGCGGGTTGCGCGAACCG
This sequence comes from Actinomycetota bacterium, assembly GCA_005798285.1. Lineage (GTDB taxonomy): Bacteria > Armatimonadota > SYMT01 > SYMT01 > SYMT01 > F1-80-MAGs030. The sequence goes on along the minus strand of SYKE01000049.1, from coordinate 14,010 downwards.
ATCGCGGATCACTTTATGGCAAGACCGGCACCGACGGGTATATGAGGGGTGAAGTTCAGATCGCCACCCTCGGTTGGTTCGTAGGGTGGGTGGAGTCCGGGACTCAGGTCCGATTCTTCGCGGCGAACATCACAGGAGGAACCAACCCCACGGGCCGGACCGTGCGGGAGGCGATCCTCAGACTTTCACGGGATCGAGGTTGGCTCTAGCCACCCGTGGGAAGCGTTTCCAGGGGTTCCGCACCAAAGGTTTGAAGCCCGTCATCGATGGGTAACCTGCCCTCGAGACGGGGTAGGGCGCCGCGATTCAACGCTTCAACCACTCACGAGCTCAAAGGAGAGCCTCATGTTTTGCAACCAGTGTGAACAGACTCAAGGCGGACGCGGCTGCACCGATATCGGTGTCTGCGGCAAAGACGCGGATGTTCAGTCGCTCCAGGAGACCCTTCTCTACGGCCTGAAGGGGATGGCGGCGTATGCCTGCCACGCAAGGCGCCTCGGAAAGTCCGATGAGGCCGTCAGCGCGTTCATCGAAGAAGCGCTCTTCGCGACCATGACGAACGTCAACTTCGACATTCCATCGCTCCTGGAGATGGTCCTCGAGTGTGGAATGAAGAATCTGCGGGTGATGCAGCTTCTGGACGAAGGGCATACGGAGCGGTTCGGCTTTCCGACACCCACCACGGTCTATGAGGGAACGCGATCCGGTCCCGGCATCCTCATCACGGGACATGACTTGCTGGATCTTGCGGACCTGCTGGAGCAGACCCGAGGAACGGGCATCAACGTGTACACCCACGGCGAAATGCTCCCCGCGCACTCCTATCCCAAACTTCGCGCCCACGAACACCTGGCCGGGCACTACGGAGGCCCCTGGCAAAACCAACTCTGGGAGTTTCCGCTGTTCCCAGGACCGATTGTGGCCACCACGAATTGCGTGTTGATCCCGCCGGACAGCTACAAGGACCGACTTTACACCACCCGCCACACCGCGGTTCCGGGCGGGACTCGCATCCCCGGGAATGATTTCAGCGCGGTCATCCAACAGGCGTTGACCTCACCTCCACTCAAAGAACGAAAGGTTCGAGAGTCGCTGATCGGATTCCATCACACCGCCATCCTGGGCATTGCCGGGCAGGTGGTGGATGCCGTAAAGAGCGGCGCCGTCAAGCGCTTCTACGTGATCGGCGGCTGCGACGGCTCGGAGATTGGGCGAAACTACTACACTCGCCTCGCCCACACGGCTCCGCAGGAGTCCGTCATCATCACGCTCGGCTGCGGGAAATATCGGATCCGCAACCACGACTTCGGCACTGCCGCCGGGCTGCCTCGCCTCCTGGATATGGGGCAGTGCAACGACGCCTACGGAGCCATTCAGGTTGCGCTGGCGCTGGCCGACGCCTTCGAGTGCGGCGTGAATGACCTCCCCCTGACGATCGTGCTGTCCTGGTTCGAGCAGAAGGCCGTGGCCGTACTCCTGACGTTGCTCGCATTGGGTGTGAGGGGCGTACGAGTCGGACCGGAACCGCCGGCATTCATCACTCCGAATGTCTTCAAGATCCTCCAGGAAAAATTCGATCTGAAGATCATTGAAGCGGAACCTCCCGCAGATCTCATCACTCTCAGCGCCTGACACCGTCCCGGGGGATGGGCGCCGCCGGCGCCCATCCCCCTCTTCACCAAACGGCCGGCAATGAAGCTCATCGACGAATCACGCCTTGAGATCGACCTCGCTTACCGCTTCGAATACCTTGCAGAGTTCATCGGCTTTACATCCGATGACTCCATGACCATCCTCTCCGCAGGACCCTACCTCGGTCCCCTCATTCCTGCCTTAGTCGACAAGACCTACGAGCGTCTGTTGGCCTACACGTGCACGGCCCGCCACTTCGTAGCGCGTCAGGCCGGGTTTGACGGCGCAACGCCGGCGGATGTCACGGAGTTGACGGCGGAGCACCCCCAGATCCAGTTCCGGAAAGAGCATCTGGTTCGGTACTTCACCCACCTGTTGACCCACAACCACGACGCACGGCTCTCGCCCTATCTCGATATGGTGGGTAAGATTCACACTCCGGCTGCCGGCAACCCGGAGATCGCCATCCCACAAATCCACATGAACGCCCTCATGGGGCTGATGGGCGAGGTGCTGCAGGACGTTGTTCACACCCTGCCGCTTTCGCAGGATGAACAGCGGACCCTTTCACGGGCGCTGGGCCGGTTGCTCTGGATCCAAAACGACTTCATTAATCGGCATTTCACGGGAGATGCCGTCCGCGGGAAGTAACTCCGAGAGACCATTGATCCGGAACAACGGTCTCTCGGCGATCCGACGTTACTCCGCTTCGGCCACCGCTCGCATCTTGCGAAGCCCGGTGCGAGCGACCTCCAGCGGATCTTGCATCCAGTACTCGCGGTTGAACAGTTCCAGGGACAGATAGCCGTTGAAGCCGATGCGGCGGAGCATGCCGAACACCGTCTTCAACGGCGCCTGCCCGTCCCCCGGATAGACCCGGTTTGCGTCCGCCAGCTTTTCCGGCGGGATGTCCGCCGGGTAGTCGTTCACGTGAAACACCGGCATCGACTCCGCACTCAGCACCCGAACACCCTCGAAGCCCGAGCCGCCCTTTCGGAGGTGATACACGTCCGCCAGGACACATGCCCTGGGATGTTGGGACTCGATCACGACCGCGGCAGCGTCTCCGAGCCGGTTCAAGGTCTTGGAGAAACCCCAGACCTCCAGCTCGGGAGTCACTCCGAACGTGTCCCCCAAATCCAGGAGGGCACGATAGCGCTCCGCCATTACGGCGATGGAGAGTCCGGAGACATCGGTGGCCCCCGTGGGAGGCGCCGCGAGCCTCACGCCGCCGAGTCGGGCAACAATGTCGAAGCAGCGTTTGGCCTCCTCCAGACCCTGTTTTCGGCGGTCCGGATCGTCTACCACCCAGGGCATGAAGCCGATCGCGCTCGGGAGCGCCAGACCCCGATCCGCAATTCGGCGCTTCAGCTCCTCCAGCTTTCCGCCGCCCTGGGTGAAGGCATCGATGTTACGGATCCAGGGCTCAATCCCGTCGTAGCCGGCTTCCCCCGCGATACGGACCTCTTCGGTGACCGAAAGCTTTTGCCCCATGATCGTTGCCGTATTCAGAGAGTACCGGAAGCGGCGCTCCTGGGCTGCGGCGGCAGGCGACGGAGAAACCGCCGCGCAAAGAGTCGTCGCGGCCAACGACGACAGCGCGTCCCTCCGCGTGAGACTGTTGGAACTTCGTGGCGTCTTCATCATGGCTCCCCTCCGCAATCGCAGAGCGCCTCGATCATCCCCCTGCCGGAGATCCGGATCGAGTGGTTCGACGGTTTAAAGAACTCCAGCAACCGGGCCACCCCTGCGGCCTCATCCACCCGAGCCCCGCAGAAAAATAGGTCGACGGCGGCGAACCGATGCTCGGGCCAGGTGTGAACCGAAGCGTGGGACTCAGCAAGCAACACCACCGCAGCCACACCCTGCGGCTGAAAGCGGTGCGAGAGCCGCCCTAGGACGACGCACCCCGCCGCGAGCGCCGCTTGCTCCAGACACTCCACCACCCGGAGCTCATCCGAGAGTCGATCCGGTGTGCACCCGTAGAGATCGATCAGCAGGTGTCGACCCACCACCGCCTGTTGGGAGGGATCCCCTGCTGCATCGAAGGAACCACCACTGGACGGTTCGCGCTGCGAGAGAAGTGATGTCAAAGAGGATGAATCCTGGGGCGATCGAAGGGCCGACGGTCGTGGCACGTGTTATAGCGCTGCTGCTCGTAACCTTCTCGCAAAACGTGGCCATGTGCCAGGAAGTTGCGCCGCCGGGCCCCTCCGCTCCCGCCGCCGGCTCACCGATGCGTGACCAGAACCCCGCCACTTCGGAAACCGCGGAGGCAGAGCCCGATTGGGGGTACGGGGGGTGGGCGGACTTCTTCACGGTCTGGAACTTCAATGATCCGTTCAACGGCCGAAACGGGCTGCGATTCTTCGACACGCCGTCGGCCCGAGGCATCCACTTTGGAGAGGTTGACACCTGGGTGGAACGGCGACGTTCACCGATCGGATTCCGAGCGGAATTCAACATCGGGCCCAATGCCCGACTGAACAACGCCTACGAGCCCTCCCGCTCCGACTTCTGGGAGAGCTTTCGGGAACTGGCCGTCAGCGCGAACCTGGATCGTTCGGGCCGCACCTCGCTGACCTTCGGCAAGCAGGTGACGCCTGCCGGGCTTGAAGAGGTTCAACCCCACGAACGAGATCTCCATTCTGTCGGCTACATCTACGCACTCGCGTCCCCCAACTACTACTTCGGACCCAGGCTGCACCACGACCTCAATGAGACCGACTACGTGGAACTGCATGCCTTTCGAGGTTGGGACGCAGTGGGGGCGCCAGGGCACGCGCCCGGTTATGGGATCACTTACAATCGAGCGTTCGGAAAGTCTTTCTCGGGCGCCCTTACCTTTCTGTCCGGCCACGACAGCGACGGCACTGGACAGTCCGGTCGGCGAAACCTCTTCGACGTCTATCTCATTCATGACCGGAGTCGGCGATGGAAGCACTCAGTCAACTTCGAACTGAATACCCAGGCGAATGTCCTGACAGCGTCGGGACGCCGCGAGTCGGTTGCCTGGATCGGGGCGGCCGTTGGAACGCGGTACCGACTGGACGGGAATCGATTTCTCTCGGCTCGGCTCGACTGGTTTCACGACGACTCGGGCTACCTGACGGGGGCGCCCGGCACGGCAGTAGCCTTTACCGCGGGCCACGCGTGGGAATGGCACCGAAACCTCCAGGCCCGAGTCGAGTTTCGGCACGACTTCTCGGGCGGCGCGAACTTCTTCGCCCGCCGGAATCCAGGGTCGTTCGGGACCAACCAGTCCACGCTTCAGGCTTCCGTGATCGCCCACTTCTAATTCAGCGCGCGGGAGTCACGAGGTCCAGGAAGCGTCGACATGGCCTGTGCAGGTGAGATAACCATCCCCGTCACCAGCCGGCGGTCCGAGACCCGGTGGCTGGTGAGCGCCCGCTATGACAGCTTCTTCTTCATCGGGGGCTGCGTCTTCACCCTCCTGTTCTACGTCCTTTACCGCCAGGCCAACCGGATGGGCTGGCTGCTGGGCGGCGACCAGATCCTGATCACGTACTTCGTCTTCACAGCATTTTTCGATCACCCACACATCTTCCAGACCTTTTCTCGAACTCACGGAGATCCGGTGGAGTTCCATCGGCGAAAAGCACTGCACACGTGGGGACTGGCAGCGTTTCTCATCGCGGGTACGGCGGTCGCGGCCCTCAGGCTCGAGGCGGAATTGATAGTCTTCGCCGCGATCTATGGGAGCTGGCACATCATTCGCCAGCATTACGCCTTCCTCAAGATGTACAAGGCTCTGAACCGCGACACCGCGCCCCTCGATAACTGGCTCGACTACGGGCTCTTCTACTCCGGCATGTTCGCCTGCTTCACCTACGACTATTCCGAACTCGACGGACCCATCCGGATCTACGGCGAGCTCGCGGTGGCTTTCCCCACCATCCCGGGTGAACTTGCCACGTGTCTCTGGACCGTCTTCATGGTCTCTCTGGTTGGAACCGGGATCCGACAGATCTGGCGCATCGGCGCGGGTGAGCCGGTGAACACCCCAAAACTCCTGTTGCTCGCGGCTTCCCTGGGCACTCACTATTTCGTATTTTACGCCACCGCCACGCCCTTTCTCGTCGCCGAAGCCCTCGAGACCGCCTACCACGACATTCAGTACCAGGGGTGGATCCGGCACTATCAACAGAGGCGGGAGCCGCTTCGACGGTGGATCGGCCGCTGGGCTCTGGCGGCGGCGCTCTATGGGCTCATCGCGGGCGCGATCGAGCTCTTTGGACTCATGCGGCCCGGGTGGTCCTGGCTCTTCGTTCCGTTTACGACCGTCGTCATCTGGCACTACTACGTCGACGGCCTGATCTGGAAAGTCAGTTTGGATCCGGAACTGCGGGAACTCACCCGACAGCGCGGCCCCCGCCCGGAGGGGCCGGGGCCCCGGTCCAGTCCCGGTGATCGGGCTCGGCAGCCGACGTGGCCGGCAAACCATGCGTGAGCAACCGACTCCGGCGCAGGCGGACCACGAGCTTTGAAAAAAATGTGCTTCCGGTTTTTCACCCGGACGTTAGATGGCATGGTGCGTCCCGGAAAATGGTGTGCAGACCGAGCAAATGCCTAACGATCGCTCGATCTCTCTGGTGACCAACCCGATGAGGAGCCTGAAATGACTCACACCGACCATCCCACGATATCGAGTGCCGGCGGACCGCTGGCGGACCGGGAGCAACTCACCCGGTACTGTATGGATCTGGCGGCCCGGATGCGGAGAGCAGCCGAGGATCGAGTTGCCTTTCTGACCGAGGCTGCCGAACGACTCTCTCGCCTGAACGAACAAGCTCTCCTTCTCCGGCTCACAGCCATCTCGTCTGAACTGAGCCTCCACCTGGAGGCTGTCGACGTCGAACTTCGGAGCCTGGCGCCGCTCGCAACCGGAGCCGCTGGGATCTCGGATCTGGAGACCGGATTGGGGTCCGAGCCCGACGCGCACATGCGTGGCGACCAGGCAATCATCGGATCGGCCGCCCCGGCCGAGTCGAGATCGGACGATCTCACCGATCCCACCCGGCAGATCGGGGACCCCACGCGAGCCGCTGCAACTCCGGAGAATCCCGGTACTCCAGACGTGAGCCAGCCCTCCGATGGCGCCGTCGCTGGACCAACTGCACCGGTCCGGGTCAAGCCCCGTACCTGGACCCCTCGCGGCCCTGATGAACTCGAAACCGAGCTCTCGGAAATCCGCAGCACGATGCGCGACCACGACGCTAGCACTCCCGCCGGCATCCTCAAGATCAAGATCCAGGCATGCCGTCTGCGGCGGATTGAGTCGGAGATGGCGGCTCACGGGGTCTCGGCCCAGCCAGGCCGTGAGGTGCGCCGGGGATTCCTGGAACTCGTGAGAGCGCTACCGGACCCGCCCTATTGCCTACCCTTCAGCGAAAACCTCACGACCCATGACCCCAAGCACTGGCTCAGTCTGGTCAAGGCTTACGAACACATGATCCCCGCCGAGGAAGCGATGGTGTGGTGTGAGACGAACGGATCGAGACTGAAGCCCAGGGAGCTCCAACAACTTCTGGACGCCATCCACGCCTGCCAGCTCCATGTCAAGCTCGCGCTGGAGAAGCACTTCGGTAACATCAGCGGCGATGCTCAAGCCACTCAGCTCTACCGCAGGATCGAAACCCTCTGTGAGGAACTGGGGGTCGCCATCAACGGGAAGCGCACCCCGGAGCCGGGTGTTCTGATGCGTGCAGCAGACGTGCCGAATCTATTGGTCGGGCTCCAGCAGTCGCTGACCAAACAGGACGCGAAAGACACGGCGCTCGCCAAACTCCACGCGCTCCTGGCGGAACCGGAGTTCGGACTGAGCGAGGGCGACGATCTCCGACTGCACGCCGTGTGCCGGGAGTGCCTCAGTGCCGGAGTCTACACGACCCAGAAGGAGCTCCGAAATCCGCTTTTGGACTGGATCGCTTACTTTGAGGGCGCCGAAGGATTGGATAAGCTGGTGCTTGAGCTGGAGAAAGAGTTCAAGCGGCTAAACCCAGATCGCACCGACGACGATGCGGATACGGATGAGCCCCAGTTTTCGCCTGAGCTCGAGGCGATGCGGACCCAACTCCTAGAGATCACCCGCGGAAAGCGACTACTGATGGTCGGCGGCCACACCAGTGAGGCGCACCGACAGAAGATCCAGGACGCCCTCGAGCTGGCCGAAGTCCTATGGCCCGACACCGACCGTTTCGACACATCCCCCGAGACTTACGCGCCGCAGCTCGCTGGGGTCGACTTCGCCGCCCTCCTGGTGAGGTTCATGCGCAAAGGGATGAAAGGGGTCAAGCGGATCGGCAAGGAGCACGGGGTTCGTGTCATTCACCTGAAGCGGGGGCTGGGAGTGAATCGCGTGATCAGCGACTTCCACGATCAGTTGATGAAAGGGTCGCCTGCCGTCGGCTAGAATGCTGGCAGTGAAGCCCGACTCACAGGGCGGCTCACATCGGGAGGGGCGGCGGAAGCCGTGCCCTCCCGGCTTTACCGGTCTGAGAGAGCCTCCGACATGCGATCCGGCGTTCACGGGAACCGAGATCCACGGGGCGGGACGAAGGAGTGCTGATGGAAAAGCGGTCCGAAGACGACCACAAGGTGTTGCTGGGCACCGTGTTCGGAGTGGTGCAGGGGGTGGGCTTTCGCATGTTTGTGCGTCGGCGCGCCCAGCGCCTGGGGCTCACCGGCTGGGTGAAGAACACGCCGGAAGGAGCGGTGGCAGTGCAAGCACACGGCTCGCTGTACCGGCTGCACGAACTCGAGCGAGAACTCCTCAAGGGCCCTCCCGGCTCGCGGGTGACCCGCGTGCTCTCTGACATTCAGACTCCGGGATTTGACGCGCCGACCTCATTCGACATTCTTTAAGACCGGCATCCCAGACTTCACGACTCGCTTCGAGGAACCGGCGGCTCACTGCCAGGTTTGGGCAGAGGACAGGTAGTACCCCAGCACGTTTGGTCTGTCGAGCGTCGACACTTCCGCCGGCAGCCGGTCCGAGTCCGGGTCGAACACTGCGAGCGTGCGTAGAACTGCTGGGGTCAGATATCGAGTCCCGGGAGGGATGCGAACCCGGGTCAGGTCGGTGTCGAAGTGAGTCGCGAGCACCCACCCCCAGTCTCCAAAACTGGGCACCTGGGCGTGGTACGGCAGCGTCTTGAATCCCGCCGCAGCAACCGTTCTCTCGATGCACCAGTACGCTCGCCTGGAGAAGAACGGGGATGTCGCCTGGGTAACGAGCGCCCCGTCCCTCGCAAGCCGGCGGCCCGCCAGTCCGAAGAATTCGCGTGAATACAGCTTCGCAAGTGGCTCCCCATTCGGATCCGGCAGATCGGCAATCACGACATCGAACCGATCGGAACCGGACTGCAGGAATGTCATCGCATCGCGATTGACGATTCGAACGCGGCGGTCGTTGAGGACTCCGCCATTCAGCTCCCGAAGGGGTGGGAATGTTTGGGCCAGCGAAGTTATAGCCGGATCCAGATCCACCATAACCACTTCCTCGACCTCAGGATGCCGGAGCACCTCACGCACCGCCAGGCCGTCGCCGCCACCCAGGATCAGCACCCGCGAGGGCTTGCCGGCAATGGTCATCGCCGGATGGACAAGCGCCTCGTGGTAGCGATGTTCGTCGAGCGAGGCGAACTGCAGATTTCCGTCGAGGAAGAGTCGGAAGTCCTCTCGCCACCTGGTGAACACGATCCTCTGGTAGGCGCTGGATCGAGCGAGGATGATCTGATCCTCGTACAGTCGCTGCTCCAGCGCGTTGCCGATGTGATCTGAGGCGAGAGCACCCGCGCCGAGAAGCAGGGCGAGTACCGCGCAGACCACCGTGTAGGGCAGCCCTCGGATCCGCCGAGCAAAGACTCGCAGGGTGTAGGTCGCTACACCGACGTTGATGAGCCCCACGACGAATCCGGTTCGGACCAATCCCAGCGCGGGGAGCAACAGCAGCGGAAAGAGAATCGAACCTGCGAGCGAGCCCAGATAGTCGATACTGAGCGCCTCGGCCACCACGGTCTTCAACTCGCCGTAGGTATTCAGAATGCGAACCAGGATCGGGAGCTCGGTTCCGACGATCGCGCCGATCACCACGAGGAACACGAGCAGCGTGGGATAGTAGTGCACGCCGGTCGCGTACACCGCGAAGAGAAGGGACGCCGAGAAGCCGCCTACCGCCGCAAGCATCACCTCCAGCATGACAAAGGTGCCGATCAACCGTCTCTCAATCCGCTGGGAGATCCAGGAACCGATCCCCATCGAGCCCACAAACAGCCCGACCGAGATCGAAAACTGGGTGACGCTGCTCCCCAACAGGTAGGAAGAGATCGTGGCAAGGAGGAGCTCGTAGATCAGGCCGCAAGCCGCCACAAGAAAGATCGCCGCAAGCAGAGCCAACGCTTCCGCCCGCCGTACGCCTTCGAGCCCCGGAGGGAAAGGGTCCGATGTTGAGCTCACCGGCTCCGGCCCCAGCGGGTGCGCTGACTCTTGATGCGAGCCATGCGCCGCATGAGTCGGAGATTGGGCGTCAGCTCAACACCACCAGCCCGACGATCAGGCAAATGCCGAGGATTACAGCTCCGGCAAGGATGGCCGCAGCGATGTTCTGTCGCTCGCAAATCTCTCGCTCGAGGTCGAACCGGATAACGGCATCGAAGAGTTTGAAACCGGCGACGGCCACGAGGATGCCGATGACGCTGAAGATCAATGTGGAGATGACCTGATCTCCCAATGTCTGCGGCTGGTAGCGGGTCGGGGACGAATCCTGCGCTTGCGCCGCGAACGGCAGGAGCAACAGAAGCCCCGCGAGCGCCCGCGAACGATAAACACCAACAGTCTGCATTACGTTCCTCATCCTGCGAGCGCCTCCGGAAGTCCGACTCCCGTCCGGGAGCCGGCATTCGCCCCCAGTTCTCATTTGCCGAAGCTCGGCCCACCACCCAGGTATCGCCGGCCCCCGACGCTCCCCTGTCGAACAGACCTGGCTCTGGCCTCTGCATCATTGGGAAGCCACCATCCCGCGTAGGCCGCCCACCAGGACAACCCGAACGCGGCAAAGAGCGCCAATAGGGCCGTACGATATCCGCCGCTCATGGTCTCGGTTCCTCCCGAGGACTTCTGCGGACGAACTTCATTCGTCACCCTCCGCGCCCTGGAGGCTCGGCTTAGAGGCCGCCCCCAGGAGCAGCATCACCACTCCAAGGGCAATGCTCCCGCCGCCAAACAAAAACACAGGCTTGGGATCCAGTGTGTCCTGCCTCACGGTGACTCTGGCACGCGCGTAGGCCGGGACTCCCCCCGTGGGATCCCGCTCCGCGTAAATCCGGACGAAGTAAGGCCCGGGCTGCTTGAGCAAGAAGTGTGCTGAAGCGTGCAGGTCCGACTCATGCCAGGCGCCATCCGGGTCGTACCCGGACTCATCCCACATGTCTTTGTCGGCTCCCACCAACTCCGACTCCGACTCGTCTTCGAGTACCGCGCCCACCCACACGGACGACTGCGACATCGTGCCATCCACATCCAGACGGTGCACACGCCCCCCGGACTTGAGGGGAATCGGACCCACTCGAAGACCGTCGGGGCCCACCTGACTCAGGTCAACGTCCGCCGATCCGCCGGGCAGCGCGGCGCCGCCGACCATGCCGAAGACTCCGAGAACCAGCGAGATGACCCCCAACGCGCACGCGACTGCCCCGAACACCGCGCGATCCCGCTGCCTCGTTGCGCGGCGATCGAGTTCCAGCACACGCTGGACCATTCCAAACATGTTGAACACAAAGCGCTCGTCGAGGAACTCTCCCTCGTAGAATTCAAGGCTGTCCGCCGTCCACTCGACGCAGTAAAACTGGTTCAGGTACCGGAGGTCCAGGTAATCTACCAGCTTCCCTCGCTCCATCAGCCAGGGAAACTCACCTTCAAAGTGAATGAGCTGGGCGCGGCCCCGATCGGTCACCACCGACCTTATCCCGGGCTTCAAAAGCAGCAGATCGCCGGAGTTGAGCCCCGAAAGAAAGCTCACGGTGGGCGGCGTGAGTGGGGTGAAGGGCCGGCTCAGCTTCCAGTAACCGTCGTCGTGCTCCAGATAGAGCAATTCGCCGTCCCCATTGACCAGCACCCACTCATCCCAGGAGCTGAACCCATCCTCGTCGGTCATCCCGAACACCTGGCGCCCGACGATCTCCCACTCCCGAGCGCGGTATGTCCCCTTCATCCCAAGCCGCAGGTCGGACCCGGGAGGATGTGCGGCGCTGGCCGACTGCTCTTGTAGGACGGCGCTGCTGAGACGGACGGGCTGGCCGCAGTGTCGACACAGCGCCTCGGTGGCGCCCCGCTCGATCGCGGTGCGCCCTCCGCACCGTTGGCAGTTCAGGGTTCGGATCAGCATCTAAGAATCCAACGTTACCTCGCGACGGGCCAGCACGCGACCATATCCGGCTCCCACGCCGCTGGGAGCATACTCGAGGTACGCAATCCCCTCACCGTCCGAGCCCTCGTAAAAGGTCACGATCTCACCCGGCGTCACGGCACTCCGGAGTTCTCCCTCCGCACCGATGACTTTTGCCGTGCACCTCTCCGTCAACACAACGGAGCGGCCATTCAAAACGATGCGCTCTCCAACCCTGAGAGCACTCTGTGGGGGCGCCGTACTCCGCAGCGGCTCCTCGCGACCCAGGATCCACTGACCCTCGTCCTCCTCCAACCATGCCAGGGCGCCGTCCGCCATCCCGAGCAGCCATTCATCCCAAACAGCATCTCCATCGCCATATCGAACCCGACCCAATACCGAGAAGCGCTGCCCCTGGATCGAACCGCTCTGTCCGACCCGAAACCGCGTCGGCAGCGGCACGAGGGCCGAGACCTTCCCTCGTGAAGCGAGATGGTCCGGCAGCACCTCGTTCAGGCTGCCGCAGTAGCCGCAGGTAACCATTCGTACAAAACGGTTCGACAATTGCAGTGGCGCGCCACACGAGGGACAGCGGACCTGACTCGTCTCCATCGGGCTCTCCTCGGGGATCAAACTGTTTCCGAAGCGCCGACCTCAACCTCGGTTCTCCGGAAGATCATCAGGTACTCGTGAACTTTGTTCACCCTGAAAACGGCGGGGAAACCCAGGGGTCGCAGCGAGTTGTAATCCGCTCGTCGGTCCCAGATGACGATGTCATCCAGTTCCCACAGGGGATGCACGTCCACGGCGGGCTCTGGAGCGAGCCGGCGAGCGAGATCCATATGGAAGGGGTAAAACCGCGCCCCTTTTCGGATGTCCATCACATTGACGACCAGATAGCCGCGAGGTGTGGTTGCACTGGCGACCGCGTCGAAGACACATCCAATGCCCTCCACAAATGCCGGGTACTCATCGAGGCGACTCAGGTCCCCGTCCGATCCGGCATAGTCTCGAGTTCCCCGGCCATCCGCGCTGCGGCGTCGTGAGAGCACGTCCCAGTACGGCGGCGAGGTCACCGTCAACTGCACACTACCGGGCGCCACTCTGGATCCCAGGTCGAGCGCGGAGGCATGGTGAAGCTCCCACGTGCCGGACAGGTCCGGCTCCTCGGTCAGTCGCCGCCTCGACATCTCCAGATAGCCCTCGGCCACGTCAAATCCAATCCCGTGATAGCCCAACCGGGACGCCGCCAGCACCGTGGACCCCGACCCCGAGAACGGATCCAGAACCGTCCCCCCGGCGGGAGGCATGAGGCACTGAATCACGCGCTCCACCAGGCTGGCTGGAAACAGCGCCGGGTGCTTCAGCGCCGTCTCCTGCGGCGTTCGCCTGAGGTCCGACCAGACGCTGATCGAATTCCGGGTCCACTCCACGCCCGATAGCGTGTTTGCCCTTCGGCGCTCCAGAGAATCCGGCATGCTTACCCCTGTGATCTTCGGCGACACTGCGCGCACCGTCCGGCAGTTATACTTCCGGGTGCGCCGCGCATCCACCGAGAATGCCGGCCGATCGCGAGCCGGAAGGGTTGTTCATGCTTAGAGGTCTCTTCAAGAAGGTCACCGAGCTCTTCCAACGCCGAACTCGGCTGGAAGAGAGCCTTTACGATGAATTGGAAGAGGCTCTGATTCAGGCGGATGTCGGCCCGGAGGTGGCGGCGGGCCTCGTGGTCCGGCTGCGGGATGCCGTTAAGAAGAACCGTTACACCACGGCGGAGGAAGCCCGTGAGTGGCTTCAGGGCGACATCCAGGCTCTTCTCACCCGGGGGGCGGGAGTGGTCAACTGGGCGCCCGAGCCGCCGACCCTCATCCTGGTCATCGGAGTCAACGGCACCGGCAAAACCACATCCATCGCCAAAATGGCGCACTACTTCAAGGGGCGCGGAAACCGGGTGGTGCTCGCCGCTGCCGACACCT
>SYKE01000048.1 GCA_005798285.1 Actinomycetota bacterium | reverse complement strand
GTGGCGACAATGTTCGCCTTGTAGTTGTAACCAGGCGCATCCAACAGGCCGTTGGTGCTGAGGTTCAGGAACTGGTAGAGGAAGCGGAACGACATCTGAGAGTTGAACTGGTGGTTCCAGCCAACGTTCAGCCATCGCTCAACCCGGCTCAGGCTTCCGCCGCCGTTACCGTCAAAGTTGACCAACTCGTAATCGAAGTTGACCGTATCCTTGGCGCCCATCTTGTAGCGGAGACCGCCTCGGAGGTGCGTAAGGTCACTCGCCGCGCCCAGGGCGCGCCGAAGGTACTCGTAGTTGTAGCGGGCGCCGGTGGCATGGAGGGCCCACTTCTTGGCGATGGGCCAATCAAGCGTTCCGCCGAAGCCTTCAATGCCGCGCGGGTTGATCCAGTTGCCGATGCGGCCCCAGTTACCAGGAGCATCAAACCCTTCGCCGATCCTCTTGTAGAAGCCGGTGATGGTACCTTTGCCGATCGGCGAGCGGAGGCGCAAGTCCCACGCACGGCGATCATTGTCAGTGATGCTGTCGGTGCTGAGGCCGGCAATCCGGTTGTCTTCACCACTCCACTCGGTCTGAGTGATGCTGGCGGAGAGGGTCACCTTCTTCCACAGCTTGCCGTTCAAGTCAACGCCATAGACGCTGAGCTGGCGGTGAACATCGGACGGTGCGGTATCCGCGACGCCGTCGCCATTCGCATCGAACAGCGCGCCCGAGTCGTCCTCGGAAGTTGCGCCGGTCAGATAGGTGGCGCCGAGCGTCCAGCGCTTACCCTTCCAGGTCGCGCGAACACCAGCAGTCTGATCGAGGCGGACGGATCCGGCGCCGCCGGCGATCAGGAAGGTGTTGGCGCCTTCCGGCTGGAAGCGGGACGCATCACCCACGCCAGGTCCGGCGAGGTAGAGGCCCGGGACACCGGTGCCGCCCGCGGTGCTGGTGAGCGCCGCGTAGTCGGTGCTGTGAACGGCCGCGTAGGTCTCCCAGTTCAGCCCGAGAGCCTTGAAGTTCAAACGGGCGCCGGTAACAGGGTAGTCGCCGGAGTCGGTCTTGTCGTTGTGGAAATAGGTGTCCACATCGACCATCTTCAAGGTGTAGGGGGTGAACTGCTGCCCGAACTTACCGACGGTCAGGTGGGTCTTCAGTCCCCACGCCTTCCACGGCATTTCGAGGTAGAGGTAGTACGGGACCACATCCTCAACGGTGAAGTTCGGCGCGCCCGCGGTTCCGAGGCCTTCAACGCCGTTGTCAAGCAGCGGGTTGACCTGGGAGATGCGGTTGCCGAGGTAACCACGGAGGTAGTTGCCGGCGTTGAGGAGCATGCGCACGGTGGCGGCGTTGCTGATGTTCGCCGAAATACCGAGGTCGATGTCGTAGAACGCGTTGACGCGGTCCAGGATGCTCGAGCTCGGGTTCAGAAGGCGACCGTCGCGATCCGAGGGGAAGGCGATCGGGTTGGGAGCAACGGCGTTCGGGGCGCCGGCTTCAAACCCGGCCACTCCGTCGGCGGTGACGCTGGCGGCGCGGAAACCGAAACCGGCGGAACCGGTGATCTTCGGCATCTTGGCGACGGCGGTCTCAAGCTTGCTGACGCGGTCGGTGAGACCGTTGACGTTGCGCTTGATCTGCTCGACATCGGCGCCCAGCATCGCGAGCTCGGAGCTGAACTCCTGCGCAAGCTTCTGGAGGGCGTTGACGTCGTTGCGCAGGAGCTGAGCGCCCTGCGTGAGCGCCTGGAGCTGACCGGGGGCAACGCCGCCGGGTCCGGGAGGTCCGGGAGGTCCCGAGCGACCAGGAGCGCCGGGTGTGCCGTCGCGACCGGGGCGTCCGGCAGGGCCGGCAGGGCCGGCAGGTCCGGCAGGTCCGCCGCCCTTGTTGGCGTCAACCAGTCGATTGACTTCCTGCATCATGCGCTGCAGTGCAACCGCGAACTCGTATCGGGTCAGCGCGCGCTTGCCGGCAAACGTGCCATCCGGGTAACCGGTGAACACGCCCTTCTGGGCAAGAGCACTGACCGCTTCGTAGGCCCAGTGGCCCTGCGGAACGTCCTGGAACGGTCCGCCGGCCTGCGCCTGGGCAACGCTCGGCGCGAGGACCCCCGCTCCGAGAGCGGCGCCCGCAACCATAGCCCATCGCTTGGTCATTTGAGTGTTTTCTCCGTCGTGGAACGCGGACGGTTTCGCCGGTTCGCGCCGCATCTCGGGAGGAGTATCCACGTTGCCTCGCCCCCTACCCACGGTTTGAACTTTCCGATCCGTCCTATCTATAAACCGTGAGGTCAGGATTGACCGCCACGGGTTACAGCCCAACTGATGGATCCCCGATGGATCCGGATCTAAGCTCAAAGTCCCCACCGAACTCGCGTTCGATGCGCTTCAGTGAAGTATGTCGGTTGCCGGCCCCGGAAACTCCTCCTCATTTGGAGAAAGTTCCATACTCCAAGAATTCTCAATCCGGATGGACGGCTCCAGCCGCTCCCGAACGCGTTCGGAAGCGGCTGGTCGTCCGTTTCGCCGGATCAGTAACGCAGCACTTCGCCCGGGCCGCCGGCTTCCCGTCCCGGGATCTCCAGCTTGCTGAGTTCCGCCTGGGCCCCAGCGACCAGGAAGCGGGCGTCGGATGCCAGCGCCATGAAGCGAAAGCCCTCCCGAAGCCTCCGGTTGCACTGCTCGAAGTTCGCCGTGTGTATGCCCGCGGCGACGCCGTAGCGGTCTGCCGTGGTCCGAATCGTTTCCAAAGCGGCCACGAATTCGGGTTCCGGGCTCTCCATTCTCGGCGTGTGGCCCATCTGCGCGAGCAGGTCGTTGGGTCCGATGAAGACCGCATCGACCCCGGGAACACTCAGGATCGCGTCGGCGTTGGCCACGCCCTGCGGGCTCTCCGCCTGCACCACCACCAGGATCTCGTCGTTGGCGCGCGCATAGTAGGTGGCCGGATCGGCGCCGAAGTTCATCGCGTGGAGCGAGCCCCCCACGCTTCGGAATCCCTGCGGGGGATACTTGGCCGCGGCAACGGCGAGTTCCGCTTCTTCCCGGGTGTTCACCATCGGCACAACGATTCCGTGGGCGCCGCAGTCCAGGACGCGCTTGATGTTCTCGGCGGTGTTCCAGGGGATCCGCGCCAGGGGGGTGACGCCGGCCGCGGCGATGGCGCCGAACATCGCGGACGCGCTCTCGATGTCGATGGGCTGGTGTTCCATGTCGACGGTCAGGTAATCCCAACCGAGGGAGGCCAGGAAGCGCGTCGACACGATCGAGGGAACGGCAAGCCACGCGCCGACAACGGCGCCGCCGGCCTTCAGCCGGGCTTTGGTTCGATTGGGGTTCATTCAAATCTCGGCGGGGGTGTTCCGCCTCCTCCGAGTTTCGTTCGCCCCGGGGCCGGTCATTCCTGCGCAGGCAACGACCCGGTCCCCTCCAGATAGGCTTCCGCCAGCACCACGGCGGCGTAGTCGTCGATGGGGCCGGGCGGCGACTGCAGACTAGTCGGCAGCAATCGCCTCCAACCCACGGGCGGGTGGTCTTGAAAGTACCGATCTCGAGCCCGGAGCGTGGAGTTCTCTTCCGGCACCAGGATCGGGTCGAAGCCGCCAGAGGTCAGCGCCTCGACGGCATCCCGAGATCCCGTGCCTGAGCCGATGATCAGGATCGCCCGAGGGGACCGAGCCATCCATCGCGACACGGATGTCACCAGGTCTGTTCGAGCGACAATCTCGCGCAGCGGAGCGGCGCCGCCGGGCCAGATCAAGGCGAGGCCGCACTTTTCACGGCCGGGATCCACGGCGAGTACCGCCCTTTCGGTCTCCTCTGAACTCAGTTCGTTGCTAGAGTCCTTCAACCGGCTTAGCCTCCAGATCGAGGTGGAGCGGGCCCGCTCGTCGAATCTCCTGTCGCGCCCGCGCCAGCACGATGACCGGCTGAGTGGAGGTCTGGATCTCGCCGCAAATCCGCAGCGCGCGTTCCGGACTCAGCTCCCCCAGATAGTTTTCCGACCGCATCATCCCCCGCTGAGCCGCCGCCGGCCCCACCCGGGACTGCAGAAAGAAGCGAATCTCCCGGTGTAGCTGCTCTACCGAACGCATTCGGCCTCGCTCGTCTCGCGGATTGACGATCGAAAGCGCGACGACTTCGCCTTGCCGAAAGACCAGTTCGTTCTCCTGGCAGTTGATATAGATCGGCACCGGATAGCCGGGCCGGATGTTGTCTTCCACCACGGCTTCGAGCAGCAACTGGGTTCTCGACGACTTCCTGGCCTGAAGCGCGAGCCACTCCGATATCGAGGTTGGGTTGAGCGAGAGCTGGGCAGGATAGCCGGGCGGTGGGACCTGGTAGATCACGCTCTTGCCGCCCTTCGGGCGAGCGCCCCGATCCCGCGCCATTTGTTCCACGTTCCATCGAACGTTTTCCACCGTGCTTCTCACAACGCCAGTCGGAGGGTTTTCCGGGATCACCTGAAGCCAGATTCGCTCTCCTCGCAGGAACGCGTAGGGTCCACGATTCACCCGTTCGACGTACCCCGCCTGGTCTCGCACCATCGCTTCCACCCGTGCGAGGTCCTGCCGCAGAACACCATACTTGTTGGCGAGCTCCGTGTACTCTGCCGCCAGCTTCAAACCCCTTCGCTTGAGAGAGACATTTTCCTGGCCAAGCTTCTTCCCAGCCAATCTGAGCTGATCATTCTGCCGGCGGAGCTCACTGGTGCGGCGCCGCAGGTCGTCCTGCTCCTCCACCAGCCGGCCATTGACGGCGGCAAGTTTGCGACCTTGCGCGGCCAGATCAGCATTCTCGGCGCCCAGTTGCTTGATCTCGCTCTCAAGCTCCCGGCTCTGCACCACCCGGTTGCGGTTCTCGTTGGCGAGCAGTCGGTTGTCTTCAGAGAGGTGGCGGTTTTCATTCGCCAGTTCCTCCCCTTCCGTGACGGCTCGCCGGAACCACGGCACCGCTGCCATAGCGGCGCCGAAGGTCACTCCGGCGATCACGACGCCGGTGATGATGGTGAGAACAATTGCAGTGTGCTTCGGCCGGAGGCCGAAAATGCTCAGGCGGCGTTTGCCCAGACGGCGGCCGAGAAGGTCGCCGGTGTACGCAATAGCGCCACAGACCACCATCAAACCGATCACCAGCAGTGCAGTGCCCATGGCGCGCCTCAGTTCAAGACGATCGTCGCCAGGTCAGGTACAGCCCGGCGATCAGCCCGGCCACGTTGCAGCCCCAGGCAGCAACCAGGGGGGTCACCTTGCCATACTCTCCGAGCACACCCAGGAAACCCATGCCTACATAGTAGAGGATGATGATGAAGAGGCTCAAGCCGATGCCCACACCCGCGGTAGAGCGGTGCTTCCGAATACCGAGCGGGGCTCCGATGAGCGCCAGTACGGCAGCCGCAAAGGGAATCGCCAGTTTGCGCTCTCGCTCGACCTCAAACTCACGAATGATCCGGTCGCGCACCTTGCGCTTCTTCAAGACCTCGATGTACTCGCTAAGTTCGGCGTAGTTCATCTGATCGGCATCTTTTTGATCCCGGAGCATCTGCGAGGGCGTCTTCACCAGCTTCACCGTCATCGTCTTGCTTTGATTGGTGATGGTGTTGCCGTGTGTCGCCTCCTTCCGAACTTGAACTTCGGGATCGTAGAAGACCCACTTGGTCGCCCCCTGCCACTCTGCTCGGGGGGCCTGGATGATGTGGCTCCAGCGCCCTTCCTCGTAGCCGATATACGTGACGTCATCCAGCGTCGCCGGATGGGGAGGCCGCTCCGGGCGAAGTCGCCGGGCGATGACGAGGGTCTTCAACCGACCCTTCCGTTCCGGATCGGGCTCCTGAATCACGAAGGCCTTCTGCTCGCCCTGATCGTCGAGAACGCTGCCGGCGATTTCCGCCTTGACCTGGGTTTCCAGCAGGTGGAACCGACGGCCGGCCACGGGAATCACCTTCTCGTTGATCGCCAGGCCCGCAAAGCTCAGGAGGACGCCCACCAGGAAGGCGATTCGGATGGCTCTCAGATTGGAAACCCCGCACGCCTGTGTGGCCACCAGTTCGCTGTCGCCTGAGAGGCGCCCGAATCCCAGCAGCCCCGCGAGAAGCACCGCCATCGGGATGCAGTAGACGCTGGCCAGGACCACCTGAAGTCCCAGCATCTCGAGCACGGCTTCGATCCGAGCGCCCCGCGACGCGAGTTGCGCCAGCTTGAAGAGGTTCACCGAGAGAACGAACAGCACCAGGAAGAGCGCCCACCCGAACAGGAGCGGGCTGATCAATTCCCCCAGCACATACCGATCCAACAGCTTCGGGAAGAAGATCCGCACCAGAAGTCGGCCCGGCGCCAGGAAGACATCCGACAGTCCGATGGGGCGCCGGCGGCGCTGCGGTCCGCCTGCCGTCACGGCGGGAGCGGTTTGTCCGGTCTGATGCTGCATGGCTGGCCTAGAAGGTGAAGTCGCGGCCGAGATAGTGCTCTCGGGCGAGTGGATTCTCGGCGATCTCTGCAGAGGATCCGGATGCAATGATTTGGCCGCTCTTCACAATGTAGCTGCGGTCAGTGGTCTTCAGGGTGTCGCGGACGTTGTGATCCGTGATGAGAATCCCGATCCCCTTTTCGCGCAGATCCCGGACGATTTCCCGGATGGCGGCGACCTCGATCGGGTCCACACCTGTAAACGGCTCGTCGAGGAGGATGAACTTCGGTTTGCCGGCGAGGGCCCGCGCGATTTCCACGCGCCGCCGTTCCCCCCCGGAAAGGTGCGCCCCAAGCTGCCAGCGGATGCGATCGAGATTGAACTCTTCCAGGAGCATCTCCACCCGCTCCCGGCGCTCTCGGCCGGGTATCCCCAGGACCTCGAGTACCAGCGACAGATTCTGCTCCACCGTCAACTTCCGGAAGATGGAGGGCTCCTGTGGAAGGTAGGCGATACCGGCCCGTGCCCGGGAGGGCATGGTCATCCGGTTCAGCTTTCGCTTCCCGAGCCACACGCCGCCGCGGTCCGGGCGGAGGAGTCCCACAACCATATAAAAGGTGGTGGTCTTCCCGGCTCCATTCTGGCCCAGCAGACCCACCACTTCGCCCGCGCCCACTTCGAGCGAGATGCCGTCAACCACCCGGCGGCCCCGAAAGGATTTGACGAGGCCCTCCGTCCGAATGGAGACTCCCTGCTCGGCCCGCCCCGAAGGGGCCCGCTCCGCCTCAATCGTCGCGCTCACTGCGGCTTCTTCACCTCACCGGGCCGGCCGGGCAGCGCGTTCTCGGGTACGATCGACTTCGCCTTCAGCGCGGCGCCTTCGCGGGTCTTCAAGTTGTATCGGAACTCTTCGCACTGGGTTACGGTCGGACGCTCGTCATTCGGGCGGGTCCGGCTGGCAACCACATGTCCGGTGAGGGTGACCATGTTGGTCTGGCTTTCGAACACGGCATTGTCGGCGGTGGCGTGCATGAGGGCTCCGGTGGGATGCTTGCTGTCGAACACCACATCCCCGTTGCCGCTCGCCTTGCGAAGGTCGGTGCCGGTGGGATCGAGCTCGAACTTGATCTCTTTGGCCTTCAGCCGGGCTGTCGGTCGAACGAGCAGAGGCGAACCGGTCGCCACGTACTGTTGAGTCTTGTTGTTCATCACGATCAGGTCGGCGGTGAGATCCACCGGCTCCGCCGGAGTCGCTGCGTCGGCCTGCCGGGGCTTGATCTTCACTCGCGCCTGCTCGCCGGCGGAACCCAGCACCCGATTCTCCTCCGTAGTCAAGTCCATCTCGATGCGAGATCCGGTGATGCGGGCGGGCTCATCCAGCTTGGGAGTCGAGAGATCCATCTTCACCCCGCCCAAAAAAATCGCCTTGCGCTGCGACTCGTAGTAATCCAGCGTCTTGCACACACCCTTCAGCGAGGTCTTGGCTTCCGGGTCGGAGCGCTCGAACTTGACATTGTTTTCGCAGCGCGCCCAATCCAGCGCACCGCTGGCGGCCTGCTGAACCGTCATCTTGTCCGCATTGATCTTGCCGTTGGTGAACTCCAGAATGACGTTCCCGCTGGCGGTGTACTGCCGGGTATCGTCGTTCGAGCTCATCAGGTCGGCGGAGATGTTGATCACGCCGCCCTGAGTTGGGGCGCCCCAGGAAGGTTGGATGCCCAGGGACGACCCGATGGCGAACGGCAGGGCGCCGGCCAGCAAGAGCAGCCGGGTGAATCCGAGCGTCCGAGTTCGCCGGCGGATGGTTGCTCGCCTCACGGTCTCTCGCCGCATGCTTTGTCGCCTCATGGTTTCTCCCTCCGACCCACCCGGGGCGACTTGAACGGCGCCCGTGAGGATGTCAATCGTGGACGGCCGGTCATGGTCGCCTTTTTCAGCTTCGTGTCCGAGTTCAGATGCTCGCAGGTCATGCTGGATGACTTGCCGACGAGCCGCACGTTTCCGTGCGCCTCCAGTTTCCCGGAGTCCAGGTCGACTCGGACACTCCCAGCGCTGACTTCCTGCCCCGCCGCATTGCGGCCCTTCGCGCCCGAGGTGAGGTTCAGTACCCGATCCGCGAGCACGACTCGAGGCGCCTGCGCCGTGAAGTCCACGACCGCGCCCTTCATCCCCTGGTAGCGAGCATCCGTCGCCTCCAGCAAACCGGTCTTCGCCGTCCAGACCACCCGCCGGCCGTCCACCACGCTCTTCCCATCGGCTGTGACCGCGTGGGCGCCGGCGGTGGTCTGAAGATGCTGGCCATCCCAGGTTGCGAGGGGCGAGCTCAGCTCCATGTGGAACTTGCCGTCACGGAACAACCGGCAGCGGGCCCGTTCGAACACCACCGGCTGATTCTCACCCTTCGGCGTACCCAGTATGCCTCTCACTCGAAACACATTGGCTTCCAACAGCCGCCGGCCCTTCGGATCGTCCACCGTGAGCTTGTTCCCGCCGGATGTCTCCACCTCGACGCGCGGACGTTCCCGCGGCTTCTTCGCCGGCCCGGGCTTGCTGCCGGCAGCCGAAGCTGCGGGGGGCGCCGCAGCGCCTCGGCGAGCGCCGGCTCCCGCACTCGCCGCATCCGCCCAGCACAGAAACACCAGGGACGCGACTAATCCCGGAAGCGATACCGAACTAGCGTCCAAAGCGCTTCAACCCCATCCCACCAGCGAATCTTCTTGCCGGAGTCATACGATCGAGCCTCGTAGGAAATCGGCATTTCCACGATTCGCTCCCCTCGTTTGCAGACACGTGCCGTCACCTCCGGACAAAACTCGAACCGTTCGCACACCAGGGGCAGCGACTTCAGCAGCGCCGAGTCGAACACCTTGTAACATGTGGCTTCGTCCGAAATCCGAGCTCCGTAAAGCAGATTGGCGCTCCAGGTGAGCAGCCGATTGCAAACGTAGTTCGCCACTGCCATTCTCGGTCGGCCCGCAGAAAACCGGGACCCGTAAACCACCCTTGCCTCGCCCCGCTCGATCGGAGCGATCAACCGGAGCAGATCATCCGGATCGTATTCCAGATCCGCATCCTGGATGGCCGTCACGGGCCCCGTCACCCGGGGAATGGCCGACCGAATGGCGGCGCCCTTCCCCCGATTCGTGGGATGAACCACCAGAACCACGTCCGACCGGCCGATCAGGAGTTCCCGCGTACGGTCCGACGAGCAATCATCCACCACCACGATTTCGACATCACTCCCCAGCGCGCGGACCCGATCCACCGCTGCGAGAATGGTGTCTTCCTCATTGTAGGCCGGAATGATGACCGAGAACCGGGGCCGATCCCGCTCGCCAGAGGAGGGTTTCCGGGCGTCCGAACCAAGACTCATCCGTACGTTCTCCCCGGCTTCCTCCCATGGTAATTAGAACCCGGGTTGAATGACCGCCACCAGAGCATAGGTCGCTAAAGACAGTACTGCCGCCGCAATTCCACAACCGGCGGCCCCCTCCCGTCGCCGAGCGAATTGCAGCCACCCGCCGGCCAGCGCCAGTGAGAGCGCCGCGAGGGCCGGAAAGAGGTACCGGCCCTGAGCCTGAAAGTACCTGCTGTTGAAGTTGAGGAAGCCGGCGAGGACGAACACCGCGTGTACCGACAGCACGGTGATCGCTCGAGATCGGGCCGAGCCCAACATCGACGGCCGGGGCTCCTCGGCGTGCGGCTCCGGCGCTGCGGCCGGCTTCCGGGTCGCTTTGCGTCGGTCGGTCCGTCCGCCCTTCGGCGCTGGAGCGACGGGAACCGCAGGCTCGGAGGCTCCCTTCCATGCGACATAGGCTCTCACCCAGCCGGCGACGGCGATCCAGCAGGCAAACACCAGCAGCGCGTAGATCCATGAACGAGGCGGATAGTCATGGAAGGGCCAGAACAGGCCTAATACGCTCTCCACCGGCTCGCCGATCTCACCCCGCCGATAGAACCCCATAAACCACTCGGGGTGCTCCGACGACAGATGGCCGAATGCCCCCCAGAAGCTGGCGAAGGTGGTGGGAAACACCTTGCGACCCAGATAGGCGGGGAAGGTGTAGCCCATGTCCCGGAAGTACTGCCAGAGGGGAGTATCGGCAAAGTACCAGTTGAACACCCGCATCCCCAGCGGGTCGCCGTAGAGCAGATGGTTTCGGACGAACCACCACCCCGAAACCGCGACGAACACGCCGACCGTGACGAAACCGGTGGCGAAGAACGATCGCACCGTCGCCGGCGAGCTCTCGGAACCGCCGCTCGGACGGCACGCCAGGTAGACTGCGATCATCGCGGGCGGAAGAAGCAGGATGTGGTTCTGCTTCACCAGCACGGCGAGGCCCAGAACGCCACCCAACAGGGCGGCCCGTTGGATGCTCCACCCGCCCGACATCGCCCTCACCATCAGCAGGAGCGCCAGGCTTCCGACCGCTTCCGCCAGGGTGTCGTTGCCGACGGATGCCATGAGCGAGAGCCGCATCGGCAGCAGCGCGCTGATCGCCGCCGCCGTTGCCGCGAGCCAGGGTCGACCCGGGTACAACTCGAGTCCGATCTTCCAGATCAACCATGTGCCGCAGAGCCCCGCGAGCAGTGAGACGAAGCGACACCCCGCAGCGCCCGCGTCTCTCCCGCCGCCGCCAATGGCCTGGAAGAGCTGATGAAACGGGACCGAAATCACGTAGTAGAGCGGACTCTGATGGAATTCGTAGTTCGGATCGTTGTGCGAGGCGCGCCGCTCGGTGATGTTGAGGGACGGCAGGCTCCGGTTCTCCACGAGGTACGTGACGTAGCGGAGGTGGGCGCCCTCGTCCGGGGCCGCGCCGACCGGCGTCGCGGAGGCGTAGGCCATCGCCAGCACGGCCGAGCAGAGGAGCAGGAGCGGCATAATGAACTTCATGGGGCTTCACTCGCTTCCAGCCGGTAGACCGAAACGCCCCGCCGCCCCGGCTCGCCGCCTGAGGAGCGGAAGCTCTCTACTAGGCGGCCCGTCTCAATCCCGCTCATCAGAAGGCGATACCAATCCGAGGCTTCCACGCCACGGCAAAAGTCGTAGTTGATCAAGACGTGAGTGATCCCGAACCGCCGCAGGACTCCCGCCAGAGCGGCGCCGTCGGCGAGCTGGTCATACGGAATGAGATCGTGCTGCAGCGGGTTGGCCCAGAAGTAACGACGATCGAAGTAATAGCCCCGCGTCTCCTGATAGAGCGCGATTCGGCTCTCTTCCGGGAGCGTGTTGACATACTGCGCCGCCTCGTAGAGCCCCGGCAGCGACTGATTCAGATACTCCGCCTCGCTGACCTGCCCCAGCAGCACCGGCGCCGCCGACATCGCGAGGGGAAGGTGCATCTGCAGATTCACCACCAGGGCGGCGCCGCTGAAGGCAAGAGCAGCGCGGCGGATGAGCCCGGCGGGGAGCGCGCCCACTCCCAGAGCCAGGCAGGCGGCAAGGGGCGCAAACACCGGGGTGAGATACCGGGTCTGCTGGCTCATCGCGAACCAGGCGGCCATCGAGGCGCCGACGTACAGGAGTATCCAGAGCTCCGCACGGCCAAGACCCCGGCTCCACGGAAGCAGCGGGAGGAGCCCGGCCCAGTGCACGCCGAGGCTGCCGAGTTTGTCGCCGGCGAGAGTTCGCTGATTGATGTAGAACGCGCGCCCGTGGAGCCCCAGGTTCCAGAACACCTGCAAGAGATCCGCCGGTCCGCGACCAAGACCGAAGCTGCGCTGCTCGGTCTGGTACGCCTGCTCCGCGTGTCGGGTCCAGCTAAACGAATTCGGGAACAGGCTGAAGAAGAACGGGTGTACCGGGTTGTGGACCCAGAGCCAGTTCTTCACATACCAGGGCGACCCGACCAGCACCCCTCCCAGCCCGAGCAAAGCCACCGCAGCCCACCCAACCGAGCCGGCGCCCGAGGTCACGGCGCTCCACACGGTGAGCAGGCCGAGCAGACCAAACTGCAACAGCGCCGTGTACTTGGTGCCCAGCGCCAGACCGGACAGTACGCCCGCGAGAAGCGCGCTTCGGGGATCGAATGTGTTCGATCGGTCTCCGGGTTGTCGACCTTCCAGCAGCGCCGCCAGTGCGAGCAGTTGAAAGAACGCCGTGCCCAGGTCGATGTAGGCCGTGCCCATCTCCCACAGGACCAGCGGCATGCTCACAAACATACAGGCCGCCATCCATCCACTCCAACCGGGGACGGCGCCCGCCCGCAGGCGAGGGGTCCACGCTGCCAGCGCGAGCCCCGTGAGCACGCCGAACGCCCAGTGCACACTCTTGGCGCCTGCCGCGCCGCTGAACGGAAGCATCCACGTGAAGAGCATCTCCAGCGTGAACGGGAAGTGCGTGTGGGAGTCGTAGGCGATGAACGGTATTCGGCCCTCTTTCAGGAAGATCTTCGGCGCGGCGAGGTGGTAGCTCAGGCTGTCCCAATCGAGACCGTCCACAGGCCGAAACACCGAAACCAGCGCCAGTGCCGCCGCGACCCCGAAGTAAAGCGCCAGGCTGTGACTCGCCCACTCCGACCGCACCCACCGGAGGCGCGGCGTTTGAACTCGAACCCCGCCTCGGATAAACGCGACCGCAAACAGCACCCACCCCGGCGCCGCGACGCCGATCAGCGAGAAGTTCCCCAGGAGCCCGAGCAGGCCCAACGCAAGGACGGAGTAGGAAAGGATCCCCAACCCGAGCGCCAGTGTATAGAAGCTCGCCAGGGGGGAATCGGCCGCGCTTCGAGAGACCGCCCGCAATGCGGGACGGCCCCAACCCCAGGCCGCGGCAAGCAGGCCCAACAGCGCGAGCGGAGCCGCGAGAAAGCTCAAGTCGCGAACCCGGGAAGCGGCGCTGCGGCGGAAGGCTGGGCCTGGCGGAAGTCACGACCCAGGGCCGCGGCGATCGTGGCGGCGATCTGGCTCTGGGTCACTTCGGGCACGTTTCGACGTTCACCCAGGGCAGGCGTATCCGGACCCATCATCGCCATCCAGATCTTCTCCGCGCCGATCACGTCGGCCCCGTGATTCTTCCAGCCATCCGGCGCGGGTCCGCGGCCGTGGTCCGTGAGCGCTATGAGCGTGGTGGAACCCCGATGGCTCGTCAGTGACTGCGCGGTTTCCCAGAGATCCCGCATCACGTGATCGGCGGCACGGGCTGCCCGCAGGTACGCGGGGTAGTTTCCATCGTGCGCCTTGCCGTCGGTCTCATCCAGCGCGACAAACAGCACGCGGGGGCGATCGTGCTTCAGGCACTCCAGCGCCGCCTCGGCGGTGAGCGCGTCATACCGCCACCCCTCGTCGGCGCGAGTGAGCGTCTCGGAGAGCCGGTTCAGGAGGCGCCTCTTCTCGGTGGGAGCGCCGGGCAACGCTGTCCAGCCTGAGTTCACCGGAAGCCCGCTGCGCTCCGCGTTGAGGATCCAGGGGAACACATCCCAGGACGTGAACGCAGAGATCCGGCCCCGAAACTCGGGAACTCCGGCGAGCCACTCCAGCACATTCACGTTCGGATTCAGCTTCTTGTCGTTGCTGTCAATTCGGCTGTCTGCAAATCCGCAGAAGGTCTCGCTATAGCCGGGATAGGAGAAGTTCTTTCCGTTGGTCACCCGCGCGGCGCTGCCGAGGGCGCGGTTCCCCCAGATCTGCCCCTTCCGGCCCACTTCCTTCCAGAAGAACGGTAGAAGAAGCTCCCTCCGCTCGATGTCGGTCGGGCGCCCGTATTCGGCCCGAGCCGAAATCAGAGTGCGCCGGGTCTCCTCCGATGCCCCGAGCTTCGGTTCCAGCAGCGCCGCGTCTGCCCCGGTGAACACCTCCTCGGGGCGGAGCCCGTCGGTCATGAACACGATCACGTTGCGAGTTCGGCGGCGGGACGCACCCGGCGCCTGCCGCCCAAGAAGCGCTGCGGCGGCGAGCGATCGGATCAGGTCTCGGCGTCGCAACTGCACCACTCCTCCACTCCTACTCTCCACAGGCAGCAAACAGCCATGGAATCGGCGACCACCCGCACGTCGCCGCCCCTAACTCAACTCCGGAACACCGTGCAAAATCGGTTCCCCCCGCTCGAAGCGAACCAGATTCGCCGCCGCCGCCCGCGCCTTGGTGCGAAGCGCGTCGAGCGTTCCCGCCGCGATGTGGGGAGTGACGATCACGTTCGATCGACCCAACAGCGGGTGGTCCGCCGGCGGAGGCTCCGAGCTGAGGACATCCAGCGCCGCTCCCGCGAGGTGTCCCGTCTCCAGCGCCGCGATCAGCGCCGCGTCGTCCACCAACCCGCCGCGCGCCGTGTTGATCAGCACCCCACCGGGCCGCATCGCACGGAAGAACCCGGCGTCCGCCAGCCCTCGGGTTTTCGGTGTGAGCGGCATGTGAAGGCTGATGATGTCCGACGCTTCCAGCAGCAGTTCCAGAGAGTCTGCCCGCAGCACCTCCGGGGCGACATGCGGCGGAGTCTCGAGAACCGCCGGATCCCAGAACAGCACCTGCGCGTCGAAGGCGACGAGCCGGCGCGCGACGGCCTGCCCGATCCTGCCGAAACCGAGGAGTCCCACCGTCTTGCCGGCCAATTCAAAGGAACTGTCGCGGAGCCGCCACTGGGGCCAGCCGCCGTTGTTCACCGCTCCCACAGCCGTCGGGAGCTGCTTGTAGAGCGCAAGCATCAAGAGCACGGTGTGCTCCGCGACACCGGTTGTGGTTCCATCCGGGCAGAGCGCCACCGGGATTCCACGGCGGCGGCACGCCTCCAGATCGATGCGCTCGTAGCCGACGCCCTGATGCTGAACCATCCGCAGCCGGGGCGCGGCATCAATCTGCGTCCGTGTGAGCGGCTGATCGGCGATGATCAGATAGTCGCACCGGCCCAGTGCCGGCGCAGGATCCGTGTCGGGCTCCCAGAGGAGCAATTCCCACTCCTGTGGCAGCACCCGCCGCCAGACGTCCGCCAGCGCCGGGGTAACTCCCGGATTGAAGTAGAACACCGCCCTCGGTGGGAGACCCGTGGTGGACATGGCGAGGCCCCGTGCTACTGTCCGACGCCGCCGGCAGGCGGAGCGGAAGTCGGAGGGTTGCCGGGAATCGTGCTCGGCGGGACAACCTCCAGGTTGGAGCCCGGAAGCACGGGCGCCGGCGCCGCGGGAGTCAATTCCACCACCTTCTGCCTCAACCTCCGAACCTCACCCTGGAGATCCTGCAACTGAGAGGTGATGCCCACCTTCTCCTTTTGCAGGCCATCCAGCGCCTCCTGGAGGCGCACCGACCTGCGATCTGCCCGCTCCACGCGATCCATCAACTGGGCCAGCCGCAAGTCCATTGAGTAAACCGTCCCGTCATCCCGGAAGGAAACGGGCGAGGGGCGGCCGCGTCCGACCGTCGCTCCCGACCGCCGGCTGGTGTAAAGCTGGGAGATCACAAAGAGAACCCCAACCAGAACCAGGACGGAAAAGAACAGAATTGCTTTGCCCATCGTGACGTCGGCTCCAGGTCCTGGCGAGATAATATCAAGCCCACTGTTTCAAACAGAAGGATCTATCGCGACCGGACCCCCTGGGGGCGGAAATCACGCCTCCCCGTTGGTGTTCGAGCCGGGATCCGGAGGCCCTGCCGCTTCGCGCTCGGGCTGGAGACGCATGACACCCAACCAGGATCAACTGGTATTGGTTCTCGATTTCGGGGCCCAATACACCCAACTCATCGCCCGCCGCATCCGCGAGTGCCGCGTCTACTGCGAAATCGTGCCGTTTGATACCCCTCCCCAGGAACTCGCTGGCCGGCGACCCGCGGGGATCGTGTTTAGCGGAGGGCCTCCCAGCGTCTATGAAGGCGGCGCGCCGCAGATCGATCCTGCTGTCTATGGCCTCGGAATTCCGATTCTTGGAATCTGCTACGGCATGCAGCTCATGGCGCGAGATCTTGGCGGCGAGGTAGCGCCGGCCGGTCCTTCGCGGGAGTATGGCCGAACCAACCTGACGGTCTCGAACGCCGACACGCTGTTCCGAGGGCTCGCCGATGAACTGGTGTGCTGGATGAGTCATGGCGACTGCGTGCAGTCGCCGCCCCCCGGATTCGAAGTCCTCGCATCCACACCCAGCACGCCCGTGGCGGCGATGGCGGATGCGGCACGTCGCTTCTATGCCGTCCAGTTCCATCCCGAGGTCACGCACACCCCCTGGGGCTCCGGGGTTCTTCGCAGCTTCCTGTTGGAGGTATGCGGCTGTGAGCCGACCTGGACGATGGCAAACTTCCTGGAACTTCAGATGGAGGCGATCCGCGCCCAGGTCGGTTCCGGTCGCGTCATCTGCGGTCTCAGCGGTGGCGTCGATAGCTCGG
The DNA here is from genome assembly GCA_005798285.1 of Actinomycetota bacterium. Lineage (GTDB taxonomy): Bacteria > Armatimonadota > SYMT01 > SYMT01 > SYMT01 > F1-80-MAGs030. The sequence goes on along the minus strand of SYKE01000048.1, from coordinate 57 downwards.
TCGCCGCGGCCCTCGTCCACCGCGCCATCGGCGATCAGCTCGCCTGCATCTTCGTCG
>SYKE01000001.1 GCA_005798285.1 Actinomycetota bacterium | reverse complement strand
GGGCCGAGATCCCGGCCGTGCAGCCCTGGGGCTACTGGATCTCGTATTTCGCGGGCGTCGTCGTGGTCTGGGCGTTGGCCACCCTGGCGGCCCGCCGGCTGTTCGGCCTCTCGGGCACGGCTGCCGTCGTGGCCGGGTTCTCGGCCGGCCAGGCCGAAGCGGCGATGAAGGCCATGAGCAAGAAGCGGGCGGACGTGATGTCCAAGTTGAAGCCCGCCTTCCTGGATGGCGCCGTCGAGCGGAGCGTGAGCCGAGCGATTGCCGAGCAGATCTACGACGTGATGTACAACTTTGCGTCGTACGGCTTCAACCTGAACCACTCCGCGGCCTACGCCGTTTTGAGCTACCACACCGCGTACTTGAAGGCGAACTTCCCCCACGAGTTTATGGCGACGAACCTCTCGTCGATCGTGGACAAGAAGGACAAGCTCGCACTTTACATCAATGACGTGCGCCGAATGGGGATCCCGCTGCTGGCGCCCAGCGTGAATGAGAGCGATGCCGCCTTCACGGTCTCCCTGCGCGACGGAAAGCCTCACGCCATTCGAATGGGCCTCGCCTCGATCAAGGGATTGGGGCACCCCTGCGTCGAGGCGATCGTCCGATCGCGTGTGGCGGAGGGTCCATTCGCGGACTTTGCCGACTTTGTAAAGCGGGTCTTTGGGGGTGAGGATGGCTCGACGTTCTCCCGCAGCGCGTTGGAAGCCTTGATCCGCTCGGGCGCCGTCGACTGTCTGAAGGGTCACCGGGCCCAACTCCTCGCAGCGGTCGAGCCCATGCTGTCGGCCGCGGCTTCGAGTCGAAAGCAGAAGTCCAGCGGACAGTTCTCCCTCTTCGGAGGGGATCCGGAGGAAGAAGCCTCCACGTCGATCGCGCTTCCGATGGTGCCCGAGCTCAGCCGGCAGGAAGCGCTCACCATGGAACGCGATCTTCTGGGGGTCTACGTCTCCGACCATCCTCTTAAGGATGTGGAGGGACGCCTTCGGGCCTCGGTCAGCGTCAGCGCGGCTGAGTTGCCGGAGCGCCGGGATCGCGAGGAGATTACCGTCGGGGGCATCATCAGCCAGGTCACCATTCGGGTCACGAAGACCAACCTCTCCATGGCCAACGTGGTGCTCGAGGACCTCACGGGTCCGATGACCGTCGTGTTCTTCCCGAAGTCCTGGGAGAAGGTGAAAGAGCTGGTTGAGAAGGATCGCATCGTCCTGATCAAGGGTCGCGCCAGCGTGCGAGACCGGGTGGTCGAAGACGACGACACGCCGGCGGTGGTCGAAGTTCAAGGCGAAGAGGTGACGGCGCTGGTCGTGGCGCGCACGACGCAGACTCCCACGGTCCGAGTTCGGATCCAGAACGCGAAGCGGCAAGATCTGATGGTCATGCGACAGCTCTTCCAGGCAAACCCCGGGGACAGCCGTCTGATCTTCCACATCCACGCGAACGGCAAGGAAGATCAGGTCGTTGCCGGCTTCAAGGTCGGGATCTCACCCCGCTTCCTCGAAGAAGCGCGCGCGGTAGCGGGGCGGGTCGGCGGGAGCGTCTGGGTCGAGTAGCCGGTAGGCGCCGGCGTCGTCGGCCAGGTCGGCCATCAGGGCTGCCATCGTCTCAGCGTGGCGAACCGTCAGCCGCTCCAGCTCGGCGGTCAGCGCCGGTGTCGGCTCAAGGTCCGGCAGGCGTGTTCCAAGTCGGCGAAACGCCGTCAATAGGGTCGGGAATTCGGTGTATCGGGTCAACCGATCCTCCCCGATGATCCGCGCCGACGAGAGCACGGCGTCGGACGAGTCACCGAGCGCAGCGAGGTCGGCGAGCGCGGCATACACTCCCCGGGTAAACTCGGGGAGGGACTCGGCCGCGAAGCGCTCCCAGTTCCTCGCGAGGATGTGGTCCAGCAGCAGATCCGCCGCAATTCCACACACTCGTGGACGGATCTCGGTGAAGCTGCGGCGAACCTGTAGGAAGTGCGGGTTCGCGTCGGTGCGCCCATCCAGATGTCGATGGAGCCGAATGCCAAATCGCACCGCCGGAGGGTAGCGCGACAGGTCCCGTCCTCGGGCGTAGTCCCCGAGGAAGCTCCCCCGCAAAACTTCCGGGTGGTCCTCGGCGAGCAGGAAGTGGGCGAGATGATTCATGTCGACGAAGAACGGGCCCGTGGCGGGTGGTCTGCCGGCGGGCGGCGCGGCGGTTTCACGCTCATCGAGCTACTCGTGGTGATCGCCGTCATCGCTATTCTTGCCTCAATTCTGTTTCCTGTCTTCAGCCAGGCCAGGGAGAAGGCGAGGCAGACCACTTGCATGAGCCAGCTTCGCCAGATCGGCCTCGCGATCGGAATGTATCGGACGGATTGGGATTGCTATGTTCCCAAGAATTCCGGTGGGATCCCCTGGCTCGACGCCGTACCGGGTGGGCGGGGTCTCCTGGATCCGTACGTCCGGAGCGGTCAACCGCTGAAGTGTCCATCGCGACTTCGACCGGAAGCCCGTTACGCCGTGAACGGGTGGAACGGAGTGCACTTTGGTCGACCGGAGACGAGCCCGGAGGGGCATACCGATGCGGAGGTGTCCCAGCCATCCTCGACGCTGATTGCCTGGGAGCACCAGATCGACGCCGAAGACTGCGAGTTGGGACAGCGGGGCGGAGACGCTTTCCGTCCCGATGCCGCCGCGGGCGTGAGCCACTGGGACTCGGCCCACCACGGCGGCTTCAACGCAATTTGGTGCGACGGCCGCGTGAAGCGAATGCGTTACGGCGATCTCCTTCGAACCTACTTCAGCCTTGAGGCAGACCCGCAATAAGCGATGCTACTTCAACACCTGCATCGGGCGCGCCAACCGACCCGCCAGATCCGGCAAGTCATACACCCCCAGAGCTCCCCGAACGATCTCTGCTCGCTTCAGCGCGGGTTCCGCATCCTTTAGGACGTCCGACCAACTCCGGGGCGCCTGCGACACTCTTAGGCCGTCGATCCAGTTCGGGTGGAGCGCCGCCGCGTGGAGTGCGGGAATGACCGCCTCCCCGTATCCGTGAACGGTAACACCCGTCGATGGCGCGAGAATCCCCGGGATCCCTTCGCGCAGCAGGAGCGCCGCCCGAAGGATGCACTCGGTTCGTACGCCGACCAGCGGCTTGCCCAAAAGATAGGTCGTGCGTTCCAGCACGGCGGCGGAGCCGGCGAGCGGGAGCCCCCGAACCGCTGCTTTGAACTCGCCCAGACCCGGCAGATCTAGCACCAGAACCGGATGCCCCTCCTTCAGGAGCCGGGCCAATTCCACCGCATTCTCCTCCGAGGCCGTGGTATCGCGCAGCATCAGAACGGCAGTCGGACGCACACGCGGGTACGTTCGAAGCTGACCCGGCAACTCCAGATCGCTCGCCACTTGAAGAGTCAGCGACGCTGTAGTGAGCCCGGGGATACGTCGAACGGCATGCAGGGTTGCCGGAGCAGACCTCAACTCTCCGGCGGCCGGGAGAGCGAGGAGCTCCCGCACCCGCCCGGCGCCCGCGTCCGATCGGATCCAGAGATCTCGACGGGTCCGAGCCAGTGAGGCCGCCCGCTCTCGATGGATGTCGAACACGGTGCGTTCCCCCGGAAGGCGCAGCACCTGGCCCGAGGGTGTGCACTGCAGCTTCTCATCCGGCTCGATCGGGAGCAGCGTCTCCACGATCGGCTCGTCTCGTTCGAGCAGCCACCGGCGAAGCCAGCGTACCGCCGCTGTTCTCAGCGGCGCCGTGAAGCCGTGCTGTTCATCGGCTTCCGCCAGCTCCATCCGCTCGGGGTGACCCAGACGCGCGTAGATCCGCTTCGCCTGACGGAACGTGTCCCACGCGCCCTGAATGTCGAAGAAGTCGCGGGTGGCGACGCACATCAGCGTCGGTTTCGGCGCCCGGAGGATGGCGAAGTCGGCGTGGTCCAGTCCGCCGGGGAGAGCGCCGAAGAAGTCCTGCTCCGCGTCTTGAGGGCCGATGGTCTCCAGCAGCCTTCGAAAGCTGGTGAGGTAGCAGCTTGGCGCGGCAACTTGAATGCGCTCATCCCACGCCATCAGGTACGCCGTCTGCGTCCCGCCTCCGGAGTTGCCCGTGCAGCCGATCTTGTCGGGCAGAATGTCCGGCCGGGTGAGCAGGTAGTCGAGGGCTCGGACCCCGTCCCAAACGAAGTGATTGGCGACTCCCCAGCCGACGAGGTCGGCGCTGCCGGAGTCGAAGTCGTGCTCCGCCGTGGGTCCCAGACGGCCCTTGCCGTCCGGCCCGAGCACCTGCTTTCGCTCGCCCTGCCCGATCGGGTCGTAGCAGAGCGCCGCCATTCCGTTGCGCGCGAGAAGTTGACTGGCCCGCTGATACGTCTCCGCCGCCTTGCCGTTCTCGCTGTGACCACACGGTACCAGCACGCCGGGGTAGGGGCCCTTCGTCGCCGGCAAATAGAGCGCCGCCGAAACGTGGAAGCCGGGCCGGCTCTCGAACAGTACTTTCTCGATCCGATAACCGTCACGGACCTCGGTCCCGCTCCCGCGAGCCCTGAGCGGCGTCTTCTCCGGCATCGGCCCGAGCGCGTCGGCGATGACCTTCCGTCGGTCTGCCTTCCACCGTTCGATTTGCTCGGGAGTTTTCAGCAGATCATACGCAGCGGACCGGCGTTCGAGCGCCGCTGAGACCTGCCGGTTGAGGTGTCGGTTGAGCCTCGCCTGTGCCTCGCCTGCGGAAAACACAGCCTGCGACTCTGTTTGAGCCGCAACTGCCGCCTCTACTCCGGTCAGCGCTGCCGCGAATGCCAGACCCAGCTTCCGCCGGGACAGGGCCGTCGTATTTCCAGTCGCATCACCCATCTCACCAACCCTCACACGAATCACAGCTCGCGGCGGATCCACGGGTGTCGCGGCTGGACGGCCCGCAGACCTTCGCAGTGTCCCAATGTCAGTTCGGGGGCGGCTTCCCGGGCGCCTCCTCCGAAGCGTTCCTACGACGACGCCCCGGAAGCCACCTCTGCCGGGAGACCAACTGGGTCGGGGACAGACTCACGGCGTGAGCGCCTCTGTACGCTGTCCCGTTGGCCCGGTCCGCTTCGCTCGATCCGTCACCGCAGGACGAGAGGACCACAGGACCCCGTCCATCCCCAAGTCCACGCTCTCTGCAAACGCTCCGTCGTCCGCCTCGGCGCGTGGGAACGCTTGCGTTGGATGTACGGACCCCGCAGTGCTCGCTCGGCGGCACGGTCGGACGGCTCTGCAACGGGTTCCAAAGGGAACCGGATGAGTTGATCCCTGGTCGGTTCGTCCATCGGCCGCGGTGTCGAGGGGCTGGCCGGCTGCCTGGCGTCACCGCGTTTGCGTCGCCCACCACGACCCTGCCCGGAACGCAGCTTACCTGCCGCCGACACGGATGTGGCCCGGAGCGTCAGAGCCGCTGGAAACAGAAGTCCGAACTCCCGCGGCAATTCTTCCAGGATAGAATCGCTCATACCAGAAGGAGGAGTGGCGCTGATGAGCTCCGTAGTTGGAACCAAGGGCCAGGTGACCATTGAGAAGGAGATCCGCGACACGCTCGGTGTCCAGCCAGGCTGGCGGGCTATCCAGCGGATGGAGGGCGACCGGGTCGTGCTGGAGTTCCTCCCGCCGAAGCACCGCCGTTCACTGGCCGGCGCCTTAGAGCACGCGACGACCGTCCGGATCCCGGCGGGGCAGGCCTTCGAGGATGCCGTGGAGCAGGCGTGGGCGGACTCGGCACGCGAGGGCGAGGAGGCGGCCGGGTGACAGCGACGGATCCCGTGGGTGGCGCCGCTGCACCGCCAGGAGGGGAAGGGGTGAGCCCCGAGGAGTTTCTCGACACGAACCCGGTAGTCCGCTACCTGGTCCGGGATGACCCGGATCTCGCCGCGCGGGCGACGGCACTAATTGAAAGCGAGCGGCGCCTGCTTCTCTGCGTGGTGACGGTGGCAGAGATCGGGTTCGTGCTCGCGAGCACCTACCGGGTCGAACGAGCCCTGGTGGTTGATGCGCTGATCGACCTCTTGAAGGGTGCGATTCAAGTGATGGGTAACTGGCTATAAGTTGAGTCGAAATGGATGTTATTCCCTTGGAACCGCGGTCGTCTCTATGCGTATTGCAAGAGATCGGGCGCTCCAGTGGAG